>JAITQD010000014.1 GCA_031289095.1 Azoarcus sp. | reverse complement strand
AGTGCGTATCGGTCGAGACGGCGTAGCAGTGTTTGCAGGTGAGGTTGCAGCGCCGGGTGAGGTTCCAGATGACGACGGGGCCAGGCAGGTTGCGGCGCGGCCCGGCGGGCGTCGGGGCGTCGATTTCGGCAATGAAGCGGCTCAGGCGGAACATGCCGGGTTTTTTCCGCCGGTGTCGCCCGTCAGGCGCAGCCCGGTTTTTTTCAGGATGCGGCTGGAAAACAGAACATCCCCGCTGCGGCAGGCGCCGCCGAGCAGGCTGCGGAGGGTGTACATCTGCCGTTCGACTTCCGCGCGTTCCGCACCGTGCAGCATGGCGAACAGGTTGTAGGGCCAGTGCGGCGGACGGCGCGGGCGGCGGTAGCAGTGGGTAACAAAGTCGAGTGCGGCAATTTTTTCGCCCAGCGCGTCGACCCGTTCGTCCGCCACGTCCCACACGCTCATGCCGTTGGCGGCGTAACCGAGGGCGTAATGGTTGGGCGCGGCGCCAATCCGCCGCACGATGCCTTTGTCCAGCATGGCCTGGAAGCGGCGCATCACGTCGTGCTCGGTGAGTCCGAGACGTTCGCCGAGCGCGAGCCAGGGACGCGGCACGAGCGGCAACCCGCCTTGTGTCGCCCGCGCCAAGGCAAAATCCACCGCATCGGGCGCATCGTCCGGCGTGTTCATGCGGGCTCCCGTGCGCGCAGTTTCATTTCGACGAAATATTCTTTTTCTTTCGGAAAGCTCAACACGGGCAGCCCCGTTTCCGCCTCGATGCGCGCAATGGCCCGTCCGATGCTGGCGGGCGTCGCGGCGGCCAGTACAAACCACATGTTGAGGGCATGGTCGCGCCGGTAGTTGTGCGCGACTTCCGGCAGGGCGTTGACGGCTTCGACGGTGCGCGCCCAGTCCGCTTCCGGCACCTGCATGGCGGCGAGCGTAAACGCGCCGCCGAGACGTTCCGCCTGGAACATGGGGCCGAAGCGGGTGAGCGCTTTGCGCGCCAGCAAGGCTTGCAGGCGGGCGAGCAGTTCGTCCTCGTCCAGTCCGAGGGGGGCCGCTGCGGCGGCATAGGGACGTTCGTACAGCGGCAGGCCGTCCTGCAAGGCGTTGATGATGCGGCGGTCGGTTTCGTCTAGCGCGGCGTTGTAGCCCGGTCGCCGCCATAGGTCGTCATCCATAGTGCGCTCCCGTTTGTTTGAAACAGCGGCGCGAAAACAGAACGTCATGCGCCAGATGGTGCAGGCCGTGGCGCGCGCGCAGGTGTTCGATCCGCGCCCGCACGCCGACGCGCTCGCGCCCGTGCAGCATGCAGAAAAGGTTGTAGGGCCATTCCGGCGCGGCGCGGGTGCGCCGGTAGCACAGGGAGACATGCGGCTCGTCCGCGAGGGCTTCGCCGATTCGCGTTGCTTCGTCGTCCGGCGCGTCGAACACCAGCATGGCGTTGGCGACGTAGCCCAGGGCACGATGGCGTACGACGACGCCCAGCCGCCGCACGACCCCCTGCGCCAGCCAGTGCCCGAGGCGCGTCAGGACTTCGTTTTCCGTCATGCCGGCTTGTCCGGCCAAAAGCGCATAGGGGCTTTCCGCCATGGGCAGACCGTCCCGCAGGGCCGCAATCAGACGGCGATCCCGCGCCGATTCGATGCCTCCGGCGCTTTGCACAGCCTCTCTTTCCGGGGGCCGTCGACAAAGCCGGTTGGGGGAACGCTCGCTGTCCAGCGGAAAGCCGAGGTCGATGTGAAACGCTTCCACGAGCGGCAGCGACAGCGGCGCACAACCAGCTTCCCGCCCGATTTCGCACAACGTCGCCTGCAAGTCGTCCTGGCTGGTGGCGGTGACGACGAACCACAGGTTGAAGCGGTGCTCGCGCTCATAGTTGTGATTGACGCCGGGGAACTGCCCAATCCGCGCGGCGATGTCCGCCAGCGCGGGTTCAGGCACGCGCAAGGCGGCAAGTGTCGACGCGCCGACGCGGTTGGGCGCGAACACTGCGCCAACGCGACCGATCTTACCCGCCCGTCGCAGGTCGCCGAGTGCCGCGATCACGTCGCGCTCCGACAGCCCCAGCCGCCGCCCCAGTTCGGCGAACGGGCGCGGACAGAGCGGAAAATCGCGCTGGAAATCGTTCAGCAGGCAAAATTCGGCAGCGGCATCCATGCGGGTGTCAAAAACCGATGCGATGCGCACGGCTGGTGAAGAAAATCCCGGATGGGCTGTCGACCGCCATCTCGCCCACCCTGGCGAAGCGCGCAGTGTCGTAGATCAGCACCTTGCCGTCGTCGCGCGCCGACAGCCAGACTTCCTCGCCGCGTGGGGTGAATTCGAGGTGCAGGATGGCGCGGCCCGGTTCCAGCCGGTGTTCGACTTCGCCACGCAGGGTGTCGATGACGTCGATTTTGCCGTTGTCGGGCAAGGCAAAGTTCACCCACACCTGCCGTCCGTCTGGCCGGGCCATGACGAACACCGGCTGGCCGCGTACGGGAATGCGGGCGAGTTCCCGCCAGGTCGCGGTGTCGACAACCATCACTTCGTGCCGGCCTATCGCGGGCAGATACGCCTTGCCGCCCGCCAGCGCCCAGCCGCGCAGGTGCGGCATCTTGAAGACTGGCCGCTTTTCTTCGTGTTCTCCGTACTGTGGCAGGATTTTCCGGCTGCCGTCCCCAAGCCGCCAGAGATCGAGCAGCGCTACGCCGTCCTCGCCGAACAGACCGGCGAGATAGTGGCGGCCATCCGGCGTCACCAGTCCATCGTAGGGCTGGCGGCCCGCCGCGAAGCGTTGCGTCGCCGGATGGGCGGGATTGCTGAAATCGCTCACCCAAATCTCGCCCGCGTCGAAAAGCGCGTAGGCAAAGCGTTGTCCGGGCGCATCGGCCAACCCCACAACTTTGGAAAGCTGCCCCGGCGCGTATTCCGCCGCCACTTCGGCAATGGGCGCGAGCGTGTCCGCGTCGAACGCCTTGATGCCGCCCGGCGTGTAGTTCTGCGCAACAACAATGCGCCCGTTCTGCGAAATGGCCCCGCCGATGGCGTTGCCAGACTGGATGACGCGCCGCTCGATGCGCGCTTCGAGCAGGTCGAGCTTGGTGAGACCGCCGTCACGCCCGAACACGTAGGCATAGCGCCCATCGCGCGAGAACACGGCGGAGGCGTGCGAAAGGTCGCCCATTCCGCACACGCGACCATAGGCCTGGCGGGCCGTAGTATCGACCAGGGTCACACAGCCATTGGCGCGCTCGATGACCAGACCCAGATCGCCCGTGCCTCGCAGCGGCGCATGCTGGCAGCCCGCCAGCGCGACGGCGCAGAGGGATAGAACACGCCACAGGCTTTTTGTTTTCATTCGGGAAATCCTTGCTGCAGTTGCCGGGCGATCCAGACGGCTTCCGTGTCGGTCAAAAACTGCCGCCAGGGCGGCATCGGCGTGCCCGGACGCCCTGCCACGATGGTGGCGGCCAGCAGTTCGGGCGGCCATTTTTCCAGGCTTGCCGGTGTGAGCGGCGGCCCCAGTCCGCCGGTGAGGCGCAGGCCATGGCACGCACCGCAGTCCTGCCGCACGAGGTGTACCAGCGCCTGCTGGCGCGTGGATTCCGGTTCGGATGCGCCTTCTTCCGCGTGCGCGCCTGTCACAAGCAGCGGTAACAGAAAACCGGCCAAAGCAAAAACTGTCCGGCGCATTCCCTTTCTATTCCGGCGGGCCGACATGCCATGCCGACCCGCCGTCCTCAGCGAATCAATAAACGTCACGCTGCGTGTTGTACACGTTGAACTTGCCGGTTGGCGTAATCAGGCGCTTATCGCTGATGACGCTCTTCACCTTGCGCGTTTTGTCGTCGATCACCACGATGGCCGACTTGAGATTCTTGGTGTTCCACACCGAGAACCACACTTCATCGCCCGCGCGGTTGTATTCCGGCTGCACGACACGCTTGGGCCCCTCGCCCAGCTTGGCCCATTCGGCGATGGGCAACGCCTGGAAGCCTTTGCTCAAATCACGAATGTCGAACACCGCAACCGACTGGCTCATGGCGGCATCGGGGTTGAGGGCCGTATCTACCCACAAGTTCGCCGACTTGGGATGCGTCTTGATGAACAGCGAACCGCCACCCTGTCCTTTCAGGGTTTCCACCAACTTCCAGGCATATTGGGCGTGCTTTTCCGGATCGGTGCCGATCACGCTGATGCTCTCATCGCCCAAGTGACTGGTCGCCCATACCGGGCCGAAGCGGGGATGCGTGAAATTGGCGCCGCGCCCGGGGTGCGGCACCTGCCCGACGTCGATGACGGCCACGTTTTTGTCTTCCTTCGTGTCGATCACCACGACCTTGTGCGACTGGTTGGCGGCGACAAGGAAATAGCGGTGCGTGGAATCGAAACCGCCGTCGTGCAGGAAGCGGGCCGCCGGAATCTCGGTGGTCGTCAGGTTTGCGATGTCGCTGTAATTGACCATCAGCGTCTTGCCGGTTTCCTTGACGTTCACCACAAACTCGGGCTTGAAGTGGGACGCCACAATGGAAGCCACACGCGGTTCAGGGTGATATTCCTGCGTATCCACCGTCACGCCGCGCGTGGACACAACCTTGAGCGGTTCCAGCGTATCGCCATTCATGACGACGAATTGCGGCGGCCAATAAGAACCGGCAATAGCGTATTTATCTTCGTAACCCTTGAACTTGGAAGTTTCAACGGAACGGGCTTCCAGGCCGATGCGAATCTCGGCCACGGTATCCGGCTTTTTCATCCACAGATCAATGAGATTTAGCTTGGCGTCCCGGCCAATCACATAAAGATAACGGCCCGACGCGGACAAGCGGGAAATATGCACCGCATACCCGGTCTTGACGATGTTGATGATTTTCTTGCTGCCGCCGTCGATGAGCGCCACCTCGCCCGCATCCCGCAACGTGACGGAAAAGAGGTTGTCGAGGTCATAGGCATTCATCTTGGCGGTCGGACGCTTTTCGGGCGGCACAAGAACCTTCCAGGTCGCCTTCATCTCGGGCATGCCGAATTCGGGCGGTTGCGGCGGCGTCTGCTGGACGTAGCGCGCCATCAAGTCGACTTCCTCGTCGGTCAGATCGCCGGACGTACCCCAGTTCGGCATCCCCGCCGGACTACCGAACTTGATGAATACCTTGAGATAATCGGTGCCATTGGCGAGCGTCTTGTCCGGCGTCAGCGCCTTGCCGGTCGCGCCCTTGCGCAGCACGCCGTGACAGCCGGCACAGCGTTCGAAGTAAATCTGCCGCGCCTTCTCGAACTCCGCCTTGCTCATCGACGGCGCCTTGGGGTCGAGATCCTGATACAGGTCTACGCTGGACAGCGGCGAACCGCCAGCATGTCCTTTTCCCTGGGCGAACGCCACCGATACAAGCGCCAACGTCATTACTGAAAATGTCAAAACGGTTAAGAATTTCAGCATTTCTCACTCCCTGACTCAAACGAATTGATTGCATACCGCGCACGGTCACGCGCGTCCTGCCGGAGAATAATGGTGTGACGAAAACCTGATTTCCTTGATCTGTATTAAAGTCATTCAGGCCGTCAGAACTTTAAATAAGACAGCTTCCTTTTTCCTGAAACGATTCATCATTCAATGCCGCCGCCACACGCGAATCGCCGAACAATATTCATGCGAAAATAAAAAATGAACCACGAAAATAATTGTGCCGGAATACCCGTTATGTCTCCGTCCGTCGCGCCTGCGCCGCATGCCAGATTGCAGCCCGGCAAGGTCTGGCTGGTCGGCGCGGGGCCGGGCGACCCCGACCTGCTCACGCTCAAGGCTGCGCGCCTGATCGCCCAGGCGGACGCCATTGTCTATGACCACCTCGTGGGCGACGGCATCATCACGCTTGCGCGCCCCGGCGCGAGACTCATCTACGCCGGCAAGGAAGCCTCGCGCCACACCCTGCCGCAGGCGCAGATCAACACCATGCTGACGAAACTGGCGCGGGAGAACCTGGCGGTGGTGCGCCTGAAGGGGGGCGATCCGTTCATTTTCGGGCGGGGCGGCGAGGAACTCGAAGTGCTGGTGGCCGCCGGCATTCCGTTCGAGGTCGTGCCCGGCATCACCGCCGCCGCCGGTTGCGCCGCCTACGCGGGCTTCCCCCTCACACACCGCGAGCACGCCCAGATGTTGACCTTCGTCACCGGGCACCTCAAAAACGGCAGCGTCGGCATCGACTGGGCCGCGCTCGCACGGCCTTGCCAGACCGTCGTGTTCTACATGGGCATCGCCGCCGCCGAAGAAATCAGCGCGCGTCTCATCGCGCACGGCCTGCCCGCCGCAACCCCCGTCGCCGTGGTGCGGCACGGCACCCTGAAAACCCAGGAAACGCTTTTCAGCAACCTCGCCGACTTCCCCGCCCGCCTGCGTGCGGCAAAAATCGGGCCGCCCGCCCTGATCGTGACAGGCAGCGTGGTGCGGCTTCATGAGACACTGCGATGGTTTCCATGAGCGCACCCGATTCCCGTCCCATTGAGGACATCATGCTGCACAAGATCGACTTCGATATCGACGCCCTGCTCACCGGCCTGCCCCTGTTCAATGGCCTCTCGCCGGAAGAAATCTCGCACATCGCACAGAGCATGCGAAAAGTCGACTTGGGCAAGGGCGAAATCCTGTTCCGGAAAGGTGACGAGTGCAATGGCTTCCATCTGCTCGTCTCCGGCCAGGTCAAGCTGGCCTTCATCTCGCCGCAGGGTCAGGAAAAAATCGTTGAAATCGTCCGTCCGCGCCAGACCTTCGGCGAAGCCTTCATGTTCATGGAGCGCGCATACGGCGTGTTCGCGCAGGCGCTTACCGATGCGATCCTGCTTTTTTTCCCGAAGCAGGCTGTCTTCTCCGAACTGGAACGCGATCCGGCGTTGGCCCGGAAGATGATTGCCGGCCTCTCCATGCGCCTGCACCAGTTGATCAGCGACGTCGAGGACTACTCACTCCACTCGGGCCGGCAGCGCGTCATCGGCTACCTGCTGCGGGAGATGTCGGACGGCGCGGACAACGCTTTCACCCTCAGACTCACGACCGGCAAGAACGTCATCGCGTCCCGCCTCAGCATGACGCAGGAACACCTGTCGCGCATCCTGCACGAACTCACGGTGCTCGGCCTGCTCGTCGTCCATGGCCGGGAAATCCATATCCCCGATATTCGCAAGCTGCGGGAGCACGAGGACTGAATCCGTGATCAGGACGCGCGCGCCCCTTTCCCGGCAATCGCGCCCCGCCGCGCCTGAACCGCCAGAATCGCGATGAACAGCAGCAACGCCAGGGCATTGCCCAGTGCGCCGTAACGAATGGCGTCGCCCTGTCCGGCCAGACCGCCCCCGATGCGCACGGCGAGCGACAGGTGCAGCACCGCAAGCGGTACATAGAAAACCCATCCATACGGCACGCGGATGCGCGCAATGGCGGGCAGTACGATGAGCGCGTGTCCCAACACCATGGAAAACACGAAGCCCAGCGTGACGGCGTGCAGTGTGGCGTCGTGCCAGCGGTGCCCCGCCTCCAGCCCGCCCGCGAGGCCGAGAAGCCCGCCCACGGCGAGAAAGCCGTAGCCGCCCATCAGACAGATGGCGATAAAGCGCGTCAGCCCTTCCGCCCAAAGGTTGCGACGGGCGATGTCGTACCGCGCCAGCCAGATCGCCAGCCCGAGCAGGCCAGCACCCTGGAGCGTAAGGCCCGCCGCCGGGGCCGCGAGGGCGAGCGCAAGGCCAACAGGCAGGATGGCGACGATCAGGGCGAACGTGCGTTTCGCCGCGTCCGGCGTGGCGACGAGGCGCGTGAGTTCCAGCCGTTCTCCGGCGATCGTCAATACGATGAAGGACAGCCACGCGGGCGCGCCCAGGGCCGTGTCGTCCGTCCACAGCCAGCAGAGGCTGCCCAGCAGCCAGCACGACGCGCCCAATGCGGCGACGGCGACGAATGCGGCGTGTTGCCGTTTCAGCGTTGCGAGGCTGGCGGCGAGCAGGATGGTCGCCGCCAGCGCCGACAGGATGGCCGCTACGGCGGGTGGCCCACCGGCCAGCAGAAAAATGCCGCCGCAGCCGGACGCCAGCGGTGCGAGGAAAGGCCAGTGACTGCCGGAGGCGACGGCTTTTTCCATGCCGATGACAGTGCCGAAGAATGCGGACATCATCAGCGCGCCATGCCACGCGCCGCCACCGGACAGGGCGGCGGGTAGTACCGGCCAGCCGAGCCGGAACAGGCCCCCCAACACGCCGGAGAGCAGCGCAAGCACGCCGGGAAGCAGAAGCAGGCGGAACGGGCGTGGCGGCGTGGGCATGGGGCGAATCACCAACCGAGGCAGACGCGCGCCGAGTCGCTCATGCGCTCGGGCGTCCACGGCGGTTCCCAGACCCGCCGGACGTCTACCCGGTAGCCCGGCGGCAATATGTTGCTCAGCGCGGCTTCGGCTTCCTCCACGAGCATGGCGCCCATCGGGCAGGCGGGCGATGTCGTGGTCATGTCGACTTCCACCGCTTCTGGTTTGAGGGTAATGCGGTAGATCAGCCCGAGATCGACAATGTTGATGCCGATTTCCGGGTCGGAGACCTGGCGTAGCGCGGCGCGGATGGCATTCTCGTCCAGCATGGTGGGTTCTCCTCGTCCGGTTTGTTCGGGTTTTTCGTTGTCTCAAAAAACTTTCAGCAGGTCAATTGCGCGTATAGCAGCGGCAGCCGGCGCGGCAGTTCTTCGGGTTTGCGCAGCATCGCGTAGCCGCCGGGGCCGAACAGGCGGTCGAGATAGCCGCCGCCTTCGCGGTCGATGGTGAGACAGAAAGGCAGCAGTCCCGCGCGCCGCGCTTCCAGAACAGCCATGCGTGTGTCCTCGATGCCGTAGCGGCTGTCGTAAATATCGAGATCGTTGGGTTTGCCATCGGAGAAGATCAGCAACAGGCGGCGGGCGGCATTTTCCTGTTCCAGCATCTGGCTGGCGCGCCGGATGGCTGCGCCCAGCCGGGTGTAGTAGCCGGGCCGGATGGCGAGGAGCCGGCCCCGGATGCGGCTGTCGAAGGGTTCGCCGAAATCCTTGAAGCGGTGAAAGCGTACGTGCTGCCGCTTGACCGAGGAGAAGCCGCAGAGCGCAAAGCGGTCGCCGGTGGCGCGCAGGGATTCGCCGAACAGCAGCAGGGCGTCGCGGATGACGTCGATGACGCGGGCCGTGTTGGAAACCCAGGCGTCGGTGGAAAGCGACAGGTCGGCGAGCAGCAGGCAGGCTAGGTCGCGGTCGCGTTTTTCCAGGGCGCGATAGAGCTGTTCTCCCGGGGTGCGCTGGCAGGCGCGGTCGGTGTGGGCGCGCACAACGGCGTCGAGGTCGAGTTCGTCGCCTTCGGCCTGCGCCTTGAGCCAGTGGCGTCCCGAGCGCAGCACGGCGAAGCGTTCCCGCAACTGCCGCGCCAGCCGTGTCAGTTGCGGCGGCAACGGGGCGGGTTCCGCCCGTTGGGGGCGCAAGTCTTGCACGAAGGCGTGATCCTGTCGCAGGCGGGACGTGCGGTAATCCCATTCGGGGAAGGGCAGGCCGTCGCCGATGCTGTCGTCGTCCTCTGCGGCGGAAGGCAGGTCGAGGTCGAAGCGCACCCGCGATGCGATGCGTTCGTCCTTGCGGGCCGGGGCGAGCGAGAGTTGTTCGAGGTCGCGCGCGTTTTGCGTGTCCGGATCGCCTTCGTCGTCGACGCTGCGGTCGAGCCGGAAAAATTCGGCCAGAGACAGCAGGCTTTCGGCGCGAAAGGGCAGGAGCATGCCGTGTTTTTTGTGCGGCGCTTCTACCCGTTCCGCCTTGTGCGCAAGCCCGTCGCCTTCCTGCGCCAAACCGGACGCCGCGCCGCCTTCGCCGGGATCGCGTCTCGCCGCGTTCGTCAGGCCCGCGTCGAACCGAAGCCAGAGCGGCACCGGTTCGGCGGGCGGCGCGTCTGCGGGCACAAGGGGACGGCACAGGACGCTGCCCGGCATCCGGAGCGCCTGACGGATGACCCGCTCGCGTTCGGCCTCGCCACCGGGCAGGTGTTGCGGTTCGGTGCGGCGCGGCAGATAGGCCGCCACGAGCCGGTAGTAACGCGGCGCGAGTCCCGGCCAGGCGCGCAGCACCCGCACGGTGGCGTGCTGGTTGGGCAGGATGGCGTCCGCGCCGAAGGACTGTTGTTCGTTCAGATGGGCGGCCAGCGCCGCCAGCCAGAAGTAGAGGTCGCGGTTCAGATCCGCGTCGGGAAAGAGGTCGATGACCGGCGGCAGGCGCAGAGTTTCCGAGTCGCGGCGCGCAAGGAACAGGCGTTCGCCGCTGCCCGCAAGGCGCGCGAGCCAGCGCCGGCGATGGCCGTGACGATCCTCGGTGGCGTGGCACAGGCGCAGGCCGGCATCGCCGCCCAGGGCGCGGAAGAAAACGCCCAGCCGCCGCGTCACGTCTTCCAGCTGCACGGCAGCGGCGGGGTGACGTTCGACCGCCGCGCGGGTGACGATGCGGTGCCAGATCTGGCCGATTCGTTCTTCCATCAGGCGGACTCCGGCGCTTTTTCCAGGCACGCACCGCCGGGTCGGAAACCCGGTGCCGCCCGGCTGTGCATGACGTCGTTCGCGCGCCTCAATGGCCAAGTCCGGCGGCCACGACCTCCATCAGGGCGTCGGCGACTTCCACGTCGTCGGTCAGGCTTTCGACGATGGCGGCGCGGCAGGCGAGCAGGGCGTCCATGCCCTCACGCACCAGCGTGGCGGCATAGACCAGCAGGCGCGTGCTCGCTGCTTCTTCAAGATCGTGTTCCCGCAAATGGCGCAGCGCTTTGCCGATGGCGGCCAGACGGCATGCCAGTCCGGCGTCGCAGCCCGTCTCACGCACCAGAATTGCCTGTTCGCGGGCGGGATCGGGAAAATCGAAGCGCAGGCTGACAAAACGCTGTCGGGTGGAAGGCTTCAATCCCTTGAGCAGGTTTTGGTAGCCGGGGTTGTACGACACCACGAGCATGAAACCGGGTGGCGCGGCCAGCAGTTCGCCGGTACGGTCGATGGGCAGCAGGCGGCGGTCGTCGGCCAGCGGGTGCAGCACAACGGTGGTGTCCTTGCGCGCCTCCACGATTTCGTCCAGGTAGCAGATGCCGCCCTGGCGTACGGCCCGTGTGAGCGGGCCGTCGCACCAGGCGGTTTCTCCGTTGACGATCAGGTGGCGGCCCAGCAGATCGGCGCTCGTCAGGTCGTCGTGGCAGGCCACCGTAAAGAGCGGCAGTTTCAGGCGCGCTGCCATGTGCGTCACAAACCGGGTTTTGCCGCAGCCGGTCGGCCCCTTGATGAGCACCGGCAGGCGGTTGCGCCAGGCACACTCGAAAATGTCCGCTTCCTTGCCGGCAGGGTCGTAGTAGGGCACATCCGACTCCGCCAAGTGAAGTTTGCCCGGGTGCATGGCGCACGCCCCCATTACCGCGCCGCAGCCACGGTTTCCCCTTTGGCGAAGAAACTGGACAGATAGACGAGCAGACCGGCAAGGAACATGACACCAGCGTATTCACGCATCCAGTAGAATGCCGACGCCTGTTCCTGCACGACCATGAAGGGCTGGCCTCCCATGCGTTGCAACCAGACCTGGAGGATGCCGGCGGCGGTCAGGAACAGCGTGATGAGCACCATGGCGATGGTCATCAGCCAAAAGCCCCACATCTCCAGCTTCTGCGCCTTGGCCGAGTTGGCCTCGCGCCCGCGCAGGATGGGCATCGCGTAGCTGATGAGGGTGAGGACGACCATGACGTATGCGCCGTAGAACGCCAGATGGCCGTGCGAGGCGGTGATCTGGGTGCCGTGGGTGTAGTAGTTGACCGGGGCGAGCGTGTGCAGAAAGCCCCACACGCCCGCACCCATGAAGGCCATGACGCCGGTGCCGAGCGCCCACAGGGTCGCCGCACGGTTGGGATGTTCGCGGCGACGGCGGTTGACCATGGTGAAGGCGAAGACGGTCATGGCGAAGAAGGGCAGCGGTTCCAGGGCAGAGAAGATGCTGCCGAGCCATAGCCAGTACTCGGGCGTTCCGATCCAGAAATAATGGTGCCCAGTGCCGATGATGCCCGTCACCAACGTCAGGGTGATGATGACGTACAGCCATTTTTCGATGACTTCGCGGTCAACCCCCGTGACCTTGACCAGCACGAACGCCAGCAATGCACCAAGGATCAGTTCCCACACCCCTTCCACCCAAAGGTGCACGACCCACCACCAGTAATACTTGTCCTGCACCAGATTGTGCGGGTTATAAAAGGAGAACAGGAAAAACACCGCCAACCCCACCAGGCCCAGCAGCAATACCGTACTGATCGCGGTTTTGCGCCCGCGCAGCACGGTCATGCCAATGTTGAAGATGAAGGCCAAGGCGACGACGACGATGCCGAGTTTGGTAATAAGGGGTTGTTCGAGGAATTCCCGCCCCATTGTCGCCAGAATGTCGTTGCCGGTCAGCTGCGCCAGCGTCGCATAGGGCACGAACAGGTAGCCGAGAATGGTCAACGCCCCCGCAACAAGGAAAATCCAGAACATGACGATTGCCAGTTTCGGACTGTAGAGTTCCGTTTCGGATTCCTCGGGCACCATGTAATAGGCCGCGCCCATGAAGCCAAACAGCAGCCAGACAATCAGCAGGTTGGTGTGCACCATGCGCGCCACGTTGAAGGGTATGGCCGGGAACAGAAAATCTCCTATCACGTATTGCAGCCCCATGATGAGGCCGAACAGGATTTGCCCCGTGAATAAGGCGAGCGCCGCCACGAAATAAGGTTTGGCCACCTTTTGGCTTTTGTATTGCATTGAATGACTCCCTGAAAGTTGATGGAATGAACCGTTATTGCCTCAACCTTCGTCGTTGGGCGGCCAGTTGCCGTTCTTGATTTCCGAGGTGTATTTGAGGAATGCCACCAGTTCGTCCAACTCGTCATCCGTCAGATTGAACTGGGGCATTTGCCGACGTCCAAGCGCACCCGTGGGCTGCGATTTAATCCACGCCTTGATGAAATCCCCACCGCGCCGTTTGTAGACATTACCCAGTTCGGGCGCGTAATAAGCGCCCTCCCCCAGAATCGTATGGCAGCCGACACAGTTGCGCGTTTCCCAAAGCCGTTTTCCGGCCATGACCTGTTCAGTCAGGTTTTCCCTGTTGTCGCGCTGCGGCGATGTCCGTTCGGTATCGAAGGTCAGGGCAAGAAAAAAAAGAAAGAAAAAAACTGTCCCGCCGTAAAAAATATTCCGGGCCATGGACTTCGTAAAAACACCACTCATGACGCACTCCCACACTTTGGATCAGTGGGCGCATTCTCGTTTTTACGGGTGCGGCGAATCCATGATGTATATCAAAAATGCAAATCAGATAACGCGGGAGCCATTGGGCGGCGGCGATGTCGCCATCCGCCCGCCGTCCTGTTCGCTCAGAAGCGGTAATTCCCCTTGATGCTCCCGGTGATCCCTTTGCGCTGGCCGGTGTAGCCTTGCACGCCGATGTCCAGGTCGAGCGGGCGGGTCGGCAGGGGGTTGAGGGTCAGGCCGAGTTCCAGGAGGGTGGTGTTGCCTTTGAGGCTGGGGGCGTCGATCCGGTAGCCGTGGGTCTTGGCGCGGGCTTTGCCGTCGAATTCACGCTCCCAGGCCAGACCCGCGTAGGCGCTGGCGGCCTTGTTGTCGCCGATGTGTTGGCTGTAACGCGCCCCCAGACGAAGACGCTGGGAATCCACGGCGGAAAATTTCACCGGGTCGCCGGTGGAGAGACGGACGGAATCGCCGTTCTCGTGTGTCCACAGGTAGTTGCCGTAGGCCGTCAGGCTGGCTTTCTCGCTCACTTGCCAGAGATGGCCCGCGCCGAGTGACGCGCCGTAATAGCTGGCCTTGCTCTCGAAACTGGCCCGGCGGCCCTGGCTGTCTCTCAGGTCGCTGCTGTGGAAGTCACTGGAAACTCGCCCGGTACGCAGCGTCGCTTCGGCGTAGGGATGACCGCTGGCATTTCCGGCAAAGTCGAGACGGCCCAGGACGCCGATTCCGGCGTAGTCGGTATCGCCCTGGCCTTTGACCCGCGCGGCGGTGGCGAAGCTGTTATGGGTGTCGTAGTCGCCTTCGCCGTATTCAAAGAACGCGCCGAGGGTGGTCTGGGCCTTGGACAGACCGGCGAGTTCGCCGCCCGTGGCGACACCGGCGAGGAGGTGGTAGCCGTCGACGTCGATATGCGAGCCGGTGTCGTGGCGCAGGCTGCCGCCGCTTATTGTGCCGAAGGCTTGCGGGCTTCTTTGACCGGGGGATTGGGCGGCGCGGGTCGCCAGCGCGACGCCTTGTCCGGCGGCAAGGTCAGCGCCGCCGAGCAGATTCGACATACCGGCGAGGTGGCCTTCGGAGAGGGCTTTGGCTTGTTCGTTGACCGTGGCGCCGGGGCCGGACACGGTGGCTAAAAGCGTGTTGCCCATAGTGGTGAGGTCGAAATCATATTTCAGGGTCACACCGAGCATTCCCTGAGCGTTGGCAGTGGTGTTGATGCCGGTGGCGGAGAGCGTGCCCGCGTCGATGAGCGTCACGGTGTCGCTGGTTTGCAGCGGGGAACTGCTGCCTTCGATGCCGACGTTGACGGTGGAGCCGGTAATATCCGCCGTGCCGGTGACGGTGAGCAGCGTACCGCCCGCGCCGAAGGTCGTGGGCAGGTAGAAGTTCATGGCGCCGCCCGTTGCGTTCAGGTTGCCGTCGTAGTTGGCGCTGCCGTGTACGTCGAGTTGGGCGAGAGTGGGAACTGTTCCGAGGTTGGCGTCGAAAGTCGTTCCGTCGTGGAGGGTGAGGCTGTCGGAGGTTATCGAGCCGGTCAGGGTCAGCGTGCCTTCCTGTACCGTGGTCATGCCGGTGTAGGTGTTCGTTCCAGAAAGGGTCAGGGTATCGTCGCCGGTTTTGATGAAGCCGCCCGTGCCGCCGATGTTGCCAGAAATTTCCGCGTCGCCGTAGGCGATGTGGAGCGTGTTGTCGCCAGCGCCGAGTGTCCAGGTTTGGGTGTAGGTCTGTCCGCCTTCCAGGCCAATCGTGCCGCCGTCGAGGCCGAAGGCGACGTCGCTCAGGAGAACGAGGTCGGACGCTTTGCCGGACGCGTTGACGGTCAGGCGGAAATCGACGGGGTTACTGGCGAAATCGCTGTAGAGGTAGGTATTGGCTTCTTCGCCGAAGAGGTGCAGAAGGTAGGTTCCGGGGTTGACGCCCAGGGTGTCGCTGCTTCCGGCGGCATTGAAATTGCCGCTGTTGGCGCTCGCGGTGTCGGCGTATTTGGCGTAGTACGAATTCGTGCCTTGCAGGAAGCCGGAAACGTACATATTCGTTCCCGGCGTCGCGTCGGTGAAAGCAAAGTTCAGACCGCTCGCGCCGCCGGTCAGGGTGAGGTTCGGCGTGGCGATGGTCGGATCGAGAAAGGTGAATTTTTGCGCGGTGGACGGCGGTGAAGCCGCCGTCCATGCGCCGCCTACGGTAGCGCCCGATTTGCCGCTGCCTGCGGCAGCGGAAGATTCAGATGTGAAGAGAACAGATTCCAGATTCAGGTTGAAAGCGGGACGGACGGCAGTCACCGAATCAAGGTAGCAGCAGTAGTCGCCATCATACCCCCCCACGACCATCGCGAAGTCGAATCGGTAGTATCCATCCATCGGCGAACGCAACCACCAATTGGAATCGTACTTTCGCACTGCTTTGTCACCGATTTTCTGCCATTCAGGGTAAGAAAGCGCCCATAGAAGTTGGTCAGGAGCATCCGCGCCATTGATGCCGTCGCCCGTGTTGCGATCAGTATAGGTGCTGATGTATCCCTTTTCTCCCGTTATATTCGACGTCACGTGCGCCAGATAGCGCGGGTTGATAACCCCTTGTTCTTTCCCAGGCAGAGCATTCGCAATTCCTTCCAACACGCTTTGCAACGTGCTGCCGTTGTAATAGTTGGAATAACCGTTTTCGTCATTGCCGTTTGTGTTGAATGCGGAATTGGGATACACGCCGCCCGCACTGCCATTCATGAGTAACAAGGTGATGCTGTTCGTCGGCGCGGGCGTCCTGGACGGGCTGGTAGTAGCATTATTGGCATACACCCCACCTTGCGCGTCATTCCCAATCACCACCCACTGTTGCCCGCCAAAGCCGACTGTCTTCGTCAAACTGTTGACTGTCGTATTGACAACGCCATTCCAAGGCGCCGCCTGCGCCGCGAACGCCGCGAACAACAGGCCAATGGCCAGGGCGGAAGCCGCCAGGGGATAAGGCGGGAGGGGAAAACCGCCGACGGGTCGGCGAGAGGAAAATCCGGGAAGTTCAGGCTTTAGCATAGGCTTGCTTGCTCAAGAGGGAGGCTTCCGGGGCGCTGCGGCAACGTCAGGCCACGGCGACTTCCAGTTCCGCCTCCAGCGCTCCCAGCACTTCCATCGCCTCGCGCTCTGCGGTGTAGTCGAGCCAGCTTTCCAGCCCGTGCGCGTTGAGACTGAGGTCGAGCCGCAGCAGGTTGAGGGAGACTTCCTCACTGAGCGCCCAACGCTGACGGGCGCATTCTTCGCGCACAAGCTCCTCCAGCCCGGCGAGAATTTCGACGTAGCGCACCAACCCTTCACCCCGCGCCGCCTGAGCCACCGCCACCTGGGCATGGATCAGGCGGAACAGGTCGGCGGCAAGACGCTCGACGCCGCTCACCCGGCCATAGTGGGTGAGATACATCGCCTGAGGCCCGTACGACACCATGCGGTTGATGGAATCCATCATCATCACGGGGTCGAACTGCGCTGGCGAGGTGGTCGGGAACACGAACGCGCGATCGCAGACGTCGAATTCCCGGTACGAAACCCCGAAGGCGTCGCCGGTGAAAAAGACGTGCGCGTACTCATCCCACACCACGGTGTGATGGCAGGCATGACCGGGCGCATCGAGCACGCGCAGCACCCGGTCGCCCAACGGCAGTTCCATGCCGTCGCGCGTGGGCGTGATGCGGCGCTCATCTATCGGCACCAGCCGGCCATACAGGCGGAAAGCCTGCCCCACCCCGAAAACGGTGACTGCTTTTTCCCACAGGCGCACCGGGTTCGTCAGATGACGTACACTTTTGGAATGCACCGCCAGTCGCGCGCGTGGCAAAGCGCACATCAGGCTGCCCGCGCCTCCGGCATGATCGAGGTGCAAATGGGTAAGAATTACCCAATCGACCGCGTCGGGGTCGATTCCCAGCCCACCCAGGGCGGCAAGGACGTGAGGAACCGATGCATTGCTGCCCGTGTCGATCACCGCAACCCGGCCATGGTCGATGACAAAATGAACGGCAGCCAGCCGCGGCTGGCCGCCATAAACCGCATCAACGCCGTAGATGCCGTCGGAATGGCAAGTAACTCCCTGCATACGATCACCCTCCCTTGTTATTCTTCTGTGATTATACGTATGGCAACTGCAATCGGCACCCTCAATATTCGTGCGGGTGATTTTGTTACTCGTCACGCTACACTTCTGCATCCACTCGACAGCGGAGCTTTGTCACATGATTGCTGATTTTGACCGGCCACCCGATCGCCGCAATGTCCCCGGCGAAAAGTGGGGATGCTATGCCGGGCGCGACGTGTTGCCCCTGTGGGTTGCCGACATGGACTTCGCTGCGCCGGAGCCGGTGCTGACCGCCCTGAAGGAACGCATCGCACACGGCGTCTTCGGCTACACCCACCCCTGGCCATCGCTCGTGGAAGCCGTCGTGCAGGGCGTCGCTCGCGACCACGGCTGGGCGATAGACCCCGATTGGCTGGTCTGGCTGCCAGGCGTCGTCAGCGCTTTCAACCTCGCCTGCCGCGCCGTCGGCGCGCAGGGCGGCGCGGTGTTTACCGCCACACCGATCTACCCGCCCTTCCTGACCGCACCGGGCAACAACGGTCGCCGGCTCGTGCAGACGCCGCTGGTGTTTGTGGACGGACGCTGGCAATGGAACCGCGCCGCCACGGCGGCGGCCATTGCGCCGGATACCCGGCTTTTCATGCTGTGCAACCCGCACAACCCGGTGGGGAGGGTGTTCGACGAAGACGAACTGCGCTGGATCGCCACGCTCGCCGCTGAACGCGATCTGATCATATGCAGCGACGAAATCCACTGCGGTCTGGTGCTCGACCCGGACAAGACGCACCGCCCGATTGCCGCGCTCGATCCAGACACCGCACAACACACGATCACGCTGATCGCACCGTCCAAGACCTGGAACATCCCCGCGCTCTACTGCGCCATCGCCATCATTCCAAACTCTTCCCTGCGCGCCAATTTCCAGCGCGCAATGCGCGGCATCGTGCCCGAAATCAACGTGCTCGGCTTCGTCGCCGCCGAAGCCGCGTACCGCGACGGCGACCCCTGGCGGCGCGAACTCATCGCCTACCTGCGCGGCAACCGCGATCGGGTCGTGGCCGCCGTTGGCGCAATGCCGGGCCTGTCGATGGCCGTGCCGGAAGCCACCTATCTCGCCTGGATCGACTGCCGCGCCGCTGACCTCACAGACCCGGCGGCGTTTTTCGAGGCCGCTGGCGTGGGGCTATCGGACGGTCGCGCGTTTGGCCTGCCCGGTTTCGTGCGCCTCAACTTCGGCTGCGCGCGCTCGACGCTGGACGAGGCGCTCGCGCGCATGGCGCGGGCAATGGTTTCCGTCGAGCCGGGGCAGCGGAGAACATCTGCATAAACCGTCAGACTCGGCGTCATCCTGCGCGAAGCACAGACCGACTCTCCCGAAAGCCAGGAACGTCGATATTGCGATCATGGAAACAGGCCGCCCGAATGGATAACGGTGAGACGGCCCGACGGTTTGCCCGGAACCCTTACCCTGTCCAGCACCCGCCCGAAACGCGCTCGATGCCCGCCAGATCGCGCCACGAGGCGATGGACGCGAAGCCGGCGTCGGCCAGCAGGCTGCGCACGGCGGCGGCTTGGTCGTAGCCATGTTCCATGAACAAGCAGCCGCCTTTTTCGAGATGACGCCCCGCGCCAGCGGCAATGCAGGCCAGATCGGCAAGGCCGTCTTCCCCGGCGGCCAGCGCCGCACGCGGCTCGAAACGCAGGTCGCCCAGAATGAGATGCGGATCACTCTTGGCGACGTAAGGCGGATTGGCGACGATGAGCCGATAGCGCTCATTGCCCAACGCCGCATACCAGTCGCTGCACAGAAAGGAGACGCGCGCGCCCAACCGGATGGCGTTGGACATCGCCACCCCGAGCGCTTCGCGCGACCAGTCGATTCCGGTGACGTCGGCGCGATCCAGTTCCAGCGCCAGCGTGATCGCCAGTGCTCCGGAGCCAGTGCCGAGGTCGAGCACTTTCAGTTGCGACTCGGCGCCGAAACGGGCCAGCGCCAATTCCACCAGCACTTCGGTCTCGGGACGCGGAATCAGCACTTTTGGATTGACCAGGAAAGCGCGCCCGTAAAACTCGCGTTCCCCGAGCAGGTACGCCACCGGTTCCCCGGTGGCGCGCCGTTCGACGAGGTTGCGAAAGATTTCCCACTCCGCCGCCGGTAAAGCCTCCTCGGGCCACGCCACGAGATGCGCGGCCTGACAGCGGCGGACGTACCGCAGCAAAAGACGTGCTTCCGGAGCCGGGATGCGTTTGCGCGCCCACGCCAGGGCGCTGGCAAGGTCGGTGACAGCCGGAACGTTCATGCCTCCTCCGCCAGCGCCGCCAGTTGCCCGGCCTGGTATTCCAACATCAGCGCTGCGACCACCTCGTCGAGATCGCCGTCCATCACCGCATCGAGCCGGTACAGCGTGAGATTGATGCGGTGATCCGTCATCCGGCCTTGCGGAAAGTTGTAGGTGCGGATGCGCTCGGAGCGGTCGCCGCTGCCGATCAACCCGCGCCGGGTCGCCGCTTCCTGCGCCTGCCGCTCGCGCACACGCGCATCGTGCAAGCGCGCCGCCAGCACCGCGAGCGCCCGCGCCTTGTTGCTGTGCTGGCTGCGCTCGGCCTGGCATTCCACCACCAATCCCGTGGGCAAGTGCGTGATGCGCACGGCGGAATCGGTCTTGTTGATGTGCTGCCCGCCCGCGCCGGAGGCGCGGAACGTGTCGATGCGCAAGTCGGCGGGGTTGATGTCGAGCATCTCCAGTTCGCCAGCCTCGGGCATGACCGCCACCGTGCACGCCGAGGTATGGATACGCCCCTGCGTTTCTGTGACCGGGATGCGCTGCACGCGATGGCCGCCGGACTCGAACTTCAGCCGCGACCACGCCCCCGCGCCCACCACGCGCGCAATCGCCTCACGATAGCCGCCGAGGCCGGACTCGTTGGCGGAGACAATTTCCACTTTCCAGCCCTGGCGCTCTGCGTAACGGGTATACATACGCAACAGAACGGCGGCGAACAGCGCCGCTTCCTCACCCCCGGCGCCCGCGCGGACTTCAAGGAAAATATTGCGCCCGTCGTCGGGGTCGTGCGGCAACAGCGCACGCTGCAATGCGTCCTCGATTCCGGCGCAACGCGCCTGCCCCGCAGCCAGTTCGGTCTCGCCCAATTCGCGCATCTCCGAATCGTCGAGCAGTTCGCGCGCGGTGGCGCAATCGGCCTCGTTCCGGCACAACTCGCGGTAAAGCGCTGTCACCGGTTCGATCTCCGCGCGCTCGCGCGACAGATCGCGGTAACGGTTCATGTCGCGCGCCACGTCCTCGCCGCCCAGTTCGTGGTCGAGTTCGCCCAGGCGGTCGACGAGGCGTTCGAGCTTGTCACGGATGCTCTGCTTCATCGGGAATGGCCGGGCAGGTTGAACAATTGCTGCACGATGCGCCCGGCGGCGGCGCCATCCTCATTCTCGGCCTGGCTCAGATAGCGCGTCGGCCCATGTATCAGCTTGTTGGCAAGGCCGTGCGACAGGGCTTCGAGCACATGATGGGGATCGTCGCCGCGCGCGAGCAGCTTCAGGGCGCGCTCCAGTTCGGCCTCGCGCATCGACTCCGCGTACTGGCGCAAGGCGCGGATCGCCGGTACTGCGTCGCGCGCCTGCATCCAGTGCAGGAAGCCATCCACGCGGCTGTCGATGATGCCTTCGGCCTCCACTACCGCCTGCTGGCGCGACTCCAGACCGGCTTCCACCACTTGGGCGAGATCGTCGACCGTGTAGAGAAACACGTCGTCAAGCCCGGCCACTTCCGGCTCAATGTCGCGCGGCACGGCGAGGTCGACCATCACCATGGGCCGGTGGCGGCGCGCCTTCACCGCGCGCTCGACCATGCCCAGGCCGACAATGGGCAACGGCGAAGCCGTACAGGACACCACCACGTCGAACTTGGGCAGCGCCTCGGCGAGCGCCTCCATGCGCAAGGTCTGCGCCCCGACCCGTTGCGCGAGCGCCTGCGCGCGCGCCTCGCTACGGTTGGCGATGGCGATCGAACGGGGTTTTGCCCCGGAAAAATGCGCTACACACAGTTCGATCATCTCGCCCGCGCCGATGAACAGCACGTGCTGATCGTCGATACGCTCGAAAATGCGTTCCGCCAGATGCACGGCGGCAGCGGCCATCGACACGATGTTCGCTCCGATCGCAGTGGTCGAGCGCACTTCCTTCGCCACCGAAAAAGTGCTCTGAAAGAGCTTGTGCAACAAAGCGCCGAGCGTGCCCGCCCCCTCGGCCTGACGCACCGCATCCTTTACCTGCCCAAGAATTTGCGGCTCACCCAACACCATCGAATCAAGTCCGCTCGCCACCCGGAACACATGGCGCACTGCCTCACGTTCAGGGTGCGAATAAAGGTAGGGCGCGATCTCGCCGAACGGCAGGCGATGAAACTGCGCCAACCAGTCCGCTGCGTACTGCGGCGCTTCGGAGGCGAAATAAAGCTCGGTGCGATTGCAGGTCGACAGGATTGCCGCCTCGCGCACTGCCGGGTCGCTCGTCAGGTTGCGCAACGCCTGCTCCAGCCGGCCCGGCTCGAACGCCACCCGTTCGCGGATGGCGAGCGGCGCGGTGTGATGGTTCAGGCCCAGGGCGTAGAGCTGCATACGGGAGGCGACACGAGTCAAAGCAAAACCGGGCGAGCTGACAAGCTCGCCCGCTGGGGAAGAAAAGGGAATTTTAGCATGGCCCCCGAGGGGGGTTTGACGAGGCTGGCACGGCCAAAGCGCGGTGCACAAAACAAAAGCAGCCCACGAAAGGCTGCTTTTGTTTTGTCCGCCATAAATGGCGGGATTGCGCTCTACCCGTGTTCAATGGGTGTGTTTGCGCAACCTTTCGATTGCGTGAATCTGGGCAATCGCTGCGGCCAGTTCGGCCTGCGCCTTGGCGTAGTCGATATGGGCGCTCTTGCTCGCCAGGTTGTCCTCGGCCTTGCGCTTGGCTTCCAGCGCCTTGGCTTCGTCGAGATCCTTGCCGCGGATGGCCGTGTCGGCAAGCACCGTCACCAGACCGGGCTGGACTTCGAGAATGCCGCCAGCAACGAAAATCAGTTCCTCCTCCTCCCGATTTGGAATCTTCACCCGCACTGCACCCGGCTTGATCCGGGTCATCAGCGGCATGTGACCGGGCAGGATGCCGAGTTCGCCCGATTCGCCAGGCAGGGCGACGAACTCCGCCAGCCCGGAAAAAATCTGTTCTTCCGCACTGACGATGTCCACATGAACCGTCATGGCCATGGTTTATGTCCTCTTTAAGACCGCGCGACGGCGAACCGCCGCGCGGGAATGGCCGGAGTTACTGGAGTTTGCGTCCTTTTTCGACGGCTTCCTCAATGTTGCCGACCATGTAGAAGGCCTGCTCGGGCAGGTTGTCATAGTCGCCATTGACGATTGCCCTGAATCCGGCGATGGTGTCCTTGAGCGACACGTACTTGCCGGGCGAGCCGGTGAATACTTCCGCGACGTGGAAGGGCTGGGACAGGAAACGCTGGATTTTCCGCGCCCGCGCCACGGCGAGTTTGTCTTCGGGCGAGAGTTCATCCATGCCCAGAATGGCGATGATGTCGCGCAGTTCCTTGTACTTTTGCAGGGTCTGCTGCACGGCGCGCGCTGTGTTGTAGTGCTCCTCGCCCACCACCAGCGGATCAAGCTGGCGGCTGGTGGAGTCGAGCGGGTCGACGGCGGGGTAGATGCCGAGCGCGGCAATGTCGCGCGACAGCACCACGGTGGAGTCCAAGTGCAGGAAGGTGGTGGCTGGCGAGGGGTCGGTCAAGTCATCTGCGGGCACATACACGGCCTGAATCGAGGTGATCGAACCGACCTTGGTGGAGGTGATGCGCTCTTGCAGGCGGCCCATTTCCTCGGCCAGTGTCGGCTGGTAGCCCACGGCGGAAGGCATCCGGCCCAACAGGGCGGAGACTTCGGTACCGGCCAGGGTGTAGCGGTAAATGTTATCGACGAAAAAGAGGATGTCGCGCCCCTCGTCGCGGAAGCGTTCGGCCATGGTCAGGCCGGTGAGCGCCACGCGCAGGCGGTTGCCCGGCGGTTCGTTCATCTGGCCGAACACCATCGCCACCTTGTCGAGCACGTTGGAATCCTTCATCTCGTGGTAGAAGTCGTTCCCCTCGCGGGTACGCTCGCCCACGCCAGCGAACACCGACAGGCCCGAGTGCTGCTTGGCGATGTTGTTGATGAGTTCCATCATGTTGACGGTTTTGCCCACCCCGGCACCGCCGAAGAGGCCGACCTTGCCGCCCTTGGCGAACGGGCAGATGAGGTCGATGACCTTGATGCCGGTTTCCAGTAGTTCGACCGAGGGCGACAGTTCGTCGAATTTCGGCGCTTTCTGGTGAATGCCGCGCCGTTCGTCGGTGGGGATGTCGCCAGCGTCGTCGATGGGGCGACCCAGCACGTCCATGATGCGGCCCAGCGTCGCCGGGCCGACGGGCACCGAGATCGGGGCGCCGGTGTTGGAGACTTTCATGCCGCGGCGCAGGCCGTCGGAGGAGCCGAGCGCGATGGTGCGCACCACGCCGTCGCCGAGTTCCTGTTGCACCTCGAAGGTCAGACCCTTTTCGGCAAAGGAGCCGGTGGCGTCTTCGAGCTTGAGGGCGTCATGCACCCGGGGCATCGCTTCGCGCGGGAACTGGATGTCCACCACCGCGCCGATGCACTGAACGACAGTACCGTTACTCATCGCTTTTCCTCGTCAATAATCCGTTAGACAGCGGCAGCGCCGCCGACGATTTCGTTCAATTCCTTGGTGATCGCAGCCTGGCGGGTCTTGTTGTAGACCAGTTGCAGCTCGCCGATGACGCTCTTGGCGTTGTCGGAGGCGGCTTTCATCGCCACCATTCGCGCGCTCTGCTCGGAGGCCATGTTCTCGGCCACCGCCTGATAGACCAGCGCCTCGACGTAACGCACCAGCATTTCGTCGATGACCACCTGCGGATCTGGCTCGTAGAGGTAATCCCAGGATGTCTCGGGCGTGCCCAGCTTGTCGCCGGTCAGGGGCAGAAGCTGTTCCAGCATCGGTTCCTGCTTCATGGTGTTGATGAAGCGGGTGTAGGCGACGAAGACAGCGTCGAGTTCGCCTTGCTGGAAAGCGTCGAGCAGAATTTTCACTGGCCCGATCAGCTTTTCGAGCGCGGGACGGTCGCCGAGTTGCACGACGTGCGAGACCGCGCCGACGCCCAGGCGCTGCATGAAACCCAGCCCCTTGTTGCCGATGCAGCAGGCGCGGATTTCGCTCACGCCCGCGCCTTCCCAGGATTTGAGCGCGTTCAGGGCGACGCGCTGCACGTTGGTGTTGAGACCGCCGCACAAGCCCTTGTCGGTTGTCACCAGGATGATCCCCACCCGTTTGATCTGCTCCTTGTGGATCAGGAACGGATGGCGGTAATCGGTGACGTTGGCCTGGGACAGGTGCGCGGCGAGCCGGCGGATTTTTTCGGCATAGGGACGAGCGGCGCGCATCCGGTCTTGCGCCTTGCGCATTTTGGATGCGGCCACCATCTCCATGGCCTTGGTGATCTTGCGCGTGTTCTGCACGCTCTTGATCTTGGTACGGATTTCCTTCCCGCTAGCCATTTTCCGTCTCCCTTTGCGCCATCAAGCCCAGCTCTTTTTGAACTCAGCGATCGCAGCGGCCAGGGTTTTTTCGCCGTCGGCGTCCAGCTCGCGCTTTTCCAGAATGCCCGAAACGAGCGCGGCCTGTTGCGTCTTGATGTATTGCAGCAACCCGACCTCGAACGCCTGAATACGGAGAACCTCGACATCGTCGAAATAGCCGTTGTTGACCGCGTAGAGGACAATGCCCATTTCGGCGATCGACATCGGCGAATACTGCGGCTGCTTCATCAGTTCGGTGACGCGGCGGCCACGTTCGAGCTGTTTGCGGGTGGCGTCGTCGAGGTCGGACGCGAATTGCGCGAAAGCAGCCAGTTCGCGGTACTGCGCCAGGTCGGTACGGATGCCGCCGGAGAGTTTCTTGATGACTTTGGTTTGCGCCGCGCCGCCGACACGGGACACCGAGATACCGGCGTTGATGGCGGGACGGATACCGGCGTTGAACAGGTCGGTTTCAAGGAAGATCTGCCCGTCGGTGATGGAGATGACGTTGGTCGGCACGAAGGCGGACACGTCGCCAGCCTGGGTTTCGATGATCGGCAGCGCGGTGAGCGATCCGGTTTTGCCCTTGACTTCGCCATGGGTGAATTTTTCGACGTAGGCGGCATTCACCCTCGCCGCGCGTTCCAGCAGGCGGGAGTGGAGGTAGAACACGTCGCCTGGGTAGGCTTCGCGTCCCGGCGGACGGCGCAGCAGCAGTGAGACCTGACGATAGGCCCACGCCTGCTTGGTGAGGTCGTCATAGACGATGAGCGCATCCTGGCCGCGGTCGCGGAAGTATTCGCCCATCGTGCAGCCGGCGTAGGCCGAGAGGTACTGCATGGCGGCGGATTCGGACGCGGTGGCCGCGACGACGATGGTGTATTCCATCGCGCCGTGTTCCTGAAGCTTGCGCACCACGTTGGCGACGGTCGAGGCTTTCTGGCCGATCGCCACGTAGACGCAGAACACGCCTTGGCCTTTTTGGTTGATGATGGTGTCGACCGCAACCGCCGTCTTGCCGGTCTGGCGATCGCCGATGATGAGTTCGCGTTGGCCGCGTCCGATGGGCACCATCGAGTCGATGGACTTCAGGCCGGTCTGCACCGGCTGCGACACGGATTGGCGCGAGATGACGCCGGGAGCGACTTTTTCGATTTTGTCGGTGAGCTTGGCATTGATTGGGCCCTTGCCGTCGATGGGCTGCCCGAGCGCGTTGACCACGCGACCGATCAGTTCGGGGCCGACGGGGACTTCGAGAATGCGCCCGGTCGTCTTGACCGTATCGCCTTCGATGATGTTTTCGTACTCGCCGAGCACGACCGCGCCGACCGAATCGCGTTCGAGGTTGAGCGCCAGACCGAAGGTGTTGTCGGGGAACTCCAGCATTTCGCCCTGCATCGCGTCCGCCAGACCATGGACACGACAGATGCCGTCGGTGACGGAAACCACCGTGCCTTCGTTGCGCGAAGTTGCGGCCAGTTGCAGGTTCTGGATCCGGCTCTTGATCAGGTCGCTGATTTCAGAGGGGTTGAGTTGCATTGCGGTAACTCCTAGTTCTTGAGCGCGGCGGCCATGTTCGAGAGCTTGCCACGAACCGAGGCATCAATGACTTCGTCGCCGATGGCGATGCGAACCCCGCCGATGAGTTCGGGGTCGACGGTGACGGTTACGTCGATACGGGTCTTGAAGCGGGCTTCGAGATCGGCCTTGAGCGATGCCTGGGCGGCGGCGTCGAGCGGGAATGCGGAGGCGATCTTCGCCTCCAGTACGCCTTCGTGTCCGTTTTTCAGAACGACGAACAGGTCACGGATCTCCGGAAGCACTTGCAGACGTTCGCTATCGACGAGGACGCGAACGAAGTTCTGCTGCTCGGCGGACAAGGTTCCAGCCACGTCCAGCACCAGACCGGCAAGCCGGTCGGCGGACAGGTTGGGATTGGCGATGCACGCCTGCATGCCGGCATCGCCCACGACGGCGGCGAGCCGATCCAGTACTTCTGACCATGGCCCCAGCGCACCCGCCCCCCGAGCCAACTCGAAAGCGGCATCGGCATAGGGACGCGCGATGGTGACATTTTCTGCCATGACTTATTGCAGTTCCTGTTTCAGGTTGGCAAGCAGATCGGCATGCACCTGGGGGTTGATCTCACGGCGCAGGATTTTCTCGGCGCCAGCGACGGCCAGCAACGCAACCTGATCGCGCAGGGCATCCCTCGCCTGCTGCGCGGCCAGACCCGCTTCGGCCTGAGCGGCTTCCCGGGCCTGGGCGACAATGCGCGTCGCTTCGGTACGGGCTTCCTCGACCTTTTCACCAGCCTGCCGCTCGGCGTTGCCACGAATTTCACCCGCTTTTTCGCGGGCCGTGCGCAATGCCTCGACGGCTCTTTTGTCAGCCAGTGCCAAGTCGGCTTTCGCCTTATCTGCGGCGGCCAGACCCTCGGTGATTTTTTTCGCACGTTCGTCCAGCGCCTTCACGATGGGCGGCCACACGAACTTCATCGTGAATCCCCCAAGGACGAGGAACACGACAAGCTGCAAAAACAAAGTGGCGTTCAGATTCACTGTTCTTGTCCTCAGTAACGGTTAGAGGAGCGCGAACCAATCACGACGGTAACAGGAACGGATTGGCAAAGGCGAACATCATCGCGATACCGACGCCGATCAGGAAGGCGGCATCAATCAGACCGGCCAGCAGAAACATCTTGGTTTGCAGGGCGTTCATCAGTTCGGGCTGACGGGCCGAGGCTTCGAGGTACTTCGACCCCATGATGCCGATGCCGATACATGCGCCGACCGCACCCAGACCGATGATCAGACCAGCAGCCAGCGCGACGAAACCCAGAACGTTTTCCATGACAACTCCTTAAAGCAATGCAGTTGAGGTTGAAAGAGGACTAAAGCGGAAAACCCGCGACTACAACACCGAAATCAGTGCCCTTCATGCGCCTGCCCGATGTAGACAAGGGTCAACATCATGAAGATGAACGCCTGAAGCAGAATGATCAGGATGTGGAAAATGGCCCAGGCGGTGCCGGCCAGCACATGCCCGATGGCGAGCAGGATGCCCGTGGTGGAAACCGCCCACGCGCCGCCCATCAGCGCGATCAGCATGAACACCAGCTCGCCCGCGTACATGTTGCCAAACAACCGCATGCCGTGCGAAACGGTCTTGGCCAGGAACTCGATGACCTGCATGAGGAAGTTCACCGGCCACAGCACCGGATGCGAGCCGAACGGCGCGGTAAAAAGCTCGTGCACCCAGCCGGCGGCGCCCTTGATCTTGATGTTGTAGTACAGGCACAGGAGCAGCACGCCGGTCGACATGCCGAGCGTGGCCGAAAGGTCGGCGGTCGGCACCACGCGCAGGGTGGCGTGCGGGTTGTGGGTCGCGGCCTGCCACAGGCGTGGCAACAGGTCGACCGGCAGGAGATCCATTGCGTTCATGAAAAAAATCCACACGAACACGGTGAGCGCCAGCGGCGCGACAAAGCGGCGGGATTCGGCGCTGTGGATGATGCCCTTGGCTTGGTCGGCGACCATCTCGATCAGCATTTCGACACCGCTCTGGAAACGTCCCGGCACGTCGGAAGTTGCTTTTCGCGCCGCCAGCCACAGCACGAAGACGGTCAGGAGACCGAGGCCGACGGAATAGAACAGGGTGTCGTAATTGACAACCGACCAGTCGATGATGCTCGACTGCTTCTCGCCGAGGCTGTTGAAGTGGGTGAGGTGGTGGGCGATGTAGTCGCCCGCGGTGGGCGCTGCTGCTGCGTGCTCAGTAGCCATGTTCAGGTCTTCACCAAAAATGCAAACAAATTCGCCTTCAATGCCAACACCAGCCCGACCAGGAGCGCGCCCCAATGGACGTCTCGATACAGCACCGCCGTCAGCGCGAGCAAGCCCACGGTCGAAACGAGCTTGATCAGCTCGCCCGCGATAAAGGGCGCCACCGTAGCATGCCCCTCGCGCCAAGATGCCACCCAGAGCCGCCAGACAAAGAAACCGTTCGGTAGCGTGTAGGCCAGACCGCCGCACATCGCGGACAATGCCCCGCGCGTACCGAGGAAGACCGCCGCCGCTGCCGCTGCCAGAAGCGTTGCCCCAAATTGCAGCAGAACCGCCTTGTGCATCCTTTCTCCGTCGGCGCGCCGTTCGATGCCGCGACCGTTAAAAACGCCCACCATCCTAGGGGACACGCCCCCACCAAGTCAATCCGCGCCGCAACATGCCAGGGGGAACAACTTCGCCGGGCTTCCATACAGCATATCAACGCAGACGCCCGAGCAGGCCATCAAGCTGATCCAGACTGGCAAAACGGATCACCATTTCCCCTGCGCCCTTGCGGTTTGCCTTGATCTTCACCATGGCGCCGATCGCGTCGGCGATTTCCTCTTCCAGCCGAAGCAGATCGCGGTTCGGTGCGGATTCCGCTTTTTGCGGGCGTGGATTCAGTTCTTGTTGCACGAGCTTTTCGGCCTCGCGCACCGAAAGCTGGCGCGCCGCCACTTGATTGGCGATGCGTATCTGGCTGGCGCCGTCGAGCGGCAGCAGCGCGCGCGCGTGCCCCATATCGATGTCACCCGCGATGAGAAGTTCCTGCACCGGCTGGGCGAGATTGAGCAGCCGGAGCAGGTTGCTCGCCGCTGGACGCGAGCGGCCCACCGCGTCGGCGGCCTCTTGGTGGGTCATGCCGAATTCGTCGATCAGGCGCTGGATGCCGCTGGCTTCTTCGAGCGGATTGAGGTTCTCGCGCTGGATGTTTTCGATCAGCGACATCGCCAGCGCGGCATTGTCGGGAATTTCCCGCACCAGGCAGGGCACCTCATCAAGATCGGCGAGCGCCGCCGCCCGCCAGCGCCGTTCGCCCGCGACGATCTCGTAGGCGTCGTCCGCCACGGGACGCACGAGGATCGGCTGCATGATGCCCTGTTCCTTGATCGAGGCCGCCAGTTCTTCGAGCGAGCCGGGATCCATGCGGGTGCGGGGCTGGTACTTGCCGGGGCACAAGGCCTCACGCGGCAGGGACTGCAATTCGCCTTTTTCGGTTTCGTCGTCGCGGTTGGCCGCCAGCAGCGCGTCGAGACCGCGTCCGAGGCCCTTTTGTCTGGGTGGAGTCATATCGTTTTTACAGTCATGCGCGCCATGTTCCGGTCACAGCGTCCCGACCCGTTCGATCAGTTCTTCAGCGAATGCGAGGTAAGCGTGTGCGCCGCGGGAAGCGCGGTCAAACACCACGCCCGGCACGCCATGGCTGGGCGCTTCGGCCAGCCGGACGTTGCGCGGCACCACGGCATTGAACACCTTGTCGCCAAAATGGCCTTCGAGCTGGGCCGAAACCTGCTGTTGCAAAGTAATGCGGGGATCGAACATCACCCGCAACAAGCCGATGATCTTGAGGTCGCGGTTGAGGTTGGCATGGACTTTCTTGATCGAGTTGACCAAGTCGGAGAGACCTTCCAGCGCGTAGTATTCGCACTGCATCGGAATGATGACCCCATGCGCGGCGCACAGGCCGTTGAGCGTCAGAAGCGAGAGCGAGGGCGGGCAATCGACGAGGACAAAATCGTAATCGTCCGCACAGGCGGTCAACGCCTCGCGCAAGCGTTTTTCGCGCCGTTCGAGGTTGACCAGTTCGATTTCGGCCCCGGCCAGGTCTCGATTGGCGGGCAGGATGTCGTAGCCGCCGGGCGGCGACGCGACCCGCACCGCCTCTAGCCCGGCCAGTCCCACCAGCAGGTGATAGACCGAATGTTGGAGGGTGCGCTTGTCGATACCGCTGCCCATGGTGGCGTTGCCCTGCGGATCGAGATCGACGAGTAGCGTGCGTTTGCCGGCTTGATGCAGGGCGGCGGCCAGATTGACGCTGGTGGTGGTCTTGCCCACGCCGCCTTTCTGGTTCGCCACGCAAAAGACATGTGCCATGGTCGTGAATGGAAGTTTCCTGTGGTCGCACAAGTGGCGATGATAACTTGCCCTGACGGCGGACGGGAAAATACAGACCTGTGGACGCATCGGAAAAACCTGTTTCACGCCCGGCGCGGCCAGTTCGCGGTGCAACAGCACTTTCCCGCGCCTGGCTGTTGAGCGAACCGACAAGCGGCGGGCAGGTTCAGCGCGGCAAGTGCGCCAGATTGAACAGCGCCTCAAGCTGCTGGTGAACCCGTTCCGAGCGCATGGCATCGCGCATGTTGTCCTTCACCTGGACGGCGTAATGGCACTGGCTGCCGCTGTGTTGTGCGACGGTCTGGATGCGTTCGTCGAAATTGCGGTACGCGATCGGCCCCCTTATCAGCAGCCGGTCGATGCCGGGTATTGCTCGCGCCTCGGTTTCGCGCCCGGGCGGCCAGGCAGGCGAAACCAGCACGCCGCTGGATCGCAGTTCGAGCGTCAGTAAAAACTGGACGTTGCCCACCCGGTCGACCCAACAAGGCGGGACGGCGTCGTTGCTCTGGGTGCCAAGACGGGTGTGCAGAGAAGTAATATCGACCCCGGCGGGCGGCGGCTGCGAGACTTCAGACTGCACCACCACGGTAGCGGCGGACTGCTGCTGGCGCGGCGGCGCGATGTCGCCGCCGCCCGTCCGGGCGCGCGGAACGTTGCTTTCGCTTGCGCCGCCTGCGATCTGTAGTAAGCGCGTATCAAGCAGCCATTTCGCCCAGACCGCCTCCTGACCGGGCGCAAGCGGTTGTCCGAGTTCTTTTTCGAGCCGCATTTCGATCTGGCGCCGGAGTTCGAGCGCCGTCAGCGTCTGGGAAGAAATTTCGCTGTCGGTCAGTTCGCGCGACGCGGACGCAGGCCGGTTGGCGAGGACTTTCTGCGCCAACCGGGCGCGCAGTTCGAGCGCCGAGATCAAGGCATCCTCGGTCGCGCCATTCAGGGTAGCGGCCTTGCCAGCTTGCGCCAGAACATCCCTGATTCCGGACAGCCCCGCCAACTGGGTATTGAGTTCCTGAACACGCACCTTCAGTTCGTCGACTTCAGCTTCCGCATGCGCCTTGTCGAGCAGACCCTTGAGCACTTCATCGACGTTCGCGCCCGTCGGATCGAGCTGGGTGCGCAGCGCCTGGCGGACGGCCTCAAAAGCCTCGCGCGCCTTGGGAAGCGCATCTTCTTGCTGGCGTTTGGACAGGCGGGCGAGGGCCTCGCTCCGGGAAATGTCAGCGTCATAATACATCCGGCCAAACACAACCAGAAGAAAGAGGATGAAGATGAACATGGTTCCGGTCAGGGAAAGCCGGAAAACGCTGTCGCTGCCTCTATACATCGCAAGTCCGCTTCAAAAGGGTCGCCCACCCGTCATTGTTCGCCCGCCAGCGTGTCACGATGCTGCCGCATCGCCTGGAGCGCCTGCCGGATGAGGGAAAGTTCCTTGGCCGAAATCGTCATGCTGGCCTGCTGCTTGCGGCTGTTTTCCGCCTGCTCCTCCAGCAGTTGAATCTGATTCTGGATTGCGACCACCACCTTCTGCTGTTGTGCGCGGCTTTCCTCGACGATCGCCGCCAAGGCGCGGCTCTGGGTCAGGGCCGCAGTCGAAATGTCGGCATACCGCTTCTGGCCATCATCGGATTGTTGCAGCAGCGCCTTGCCCTGTCCGGTGAGCGCGGTGGCCAACTCGGCCTGCTGCTTCTGGGCGGTCTCAATGGCGCCGGCCTGGGCAGCCGCCAGCGCCGACAACTCGGCGAACTGCTTCTGGCTGGTCTCGATGTGCTGCGTCAGCGCCCGGTTCTGGGTCATCATCGTGTTCGATATGTCGGACTGCTGCTTGCGGCTGCTCTCGACGTGCCGCGCCAGGGATTCGCCCTGTGTCATCAGCGCGGCGGACACGTCGGTGTACTGCTTCTCGCCGGCCTCCGCCTGCGCAGCTAGTTCGGCGTATTGTTGTCGGCCAAGTTCGATGTACTGAGCCAGCGCATCGCCCTGGGCGGTGAGCGCGGCAGATATTTCGGCCTGCTGTTTCTGGGTCGCCTCGATGTACTGGGCCAGGTTCTGCCCTTGGGCGACGAGCGCGCCGGAGGCCTCGGTCTGCCGTTTCTGCCCGTATTCGATGGCCCGGCTCTGCGCAACGAGCGCCGTCGTCATTTCGGCGTATTGCTTCTTGCTGGTTTCGATCTGCCGCGCCAGATCCTTCCCCTGCGCGACGATTGCCGCCGAGGCTTCAGCCTGCTGTTTCTGGCTGTTCTCGACGTATTGCACCAGAACACGCGCCTGGGACATGGCCGCAGTCGTGGCATCGGCCTGCTGCTTGCGGTTGTTCTCGACGTCCTGCGCCAGCGCTTCACCCTGGGCGACAAGCGCCGCCGAAACTTCTTCGTGCTGCTTGCGGCTGCCCTCGACGTGCCGGGTCAACGCCTCGCCCTGCATGGAAATTGCAGCCAATGCCTCGGCATGCTGGCGCTGACCGACTTCGGCCTGCCGGGCAAGCGCCTGGCTCTGCTCGACCACCGTGTCCGACACGTCGGCGTAATGCCGGTGGCTTTCCTCGACGAACTGCCTGAGCGCTTGGGTCTGGGCGATGAACGCGGTCGACACGTCGGACTGCTGCTGGCGTCCGTATTCGATGCTCCGGGTGAGCGCCTCGGTTTGCGCAGTGACCGTGGCAGAAACGTCGGCGTACTGCTGCTGGTTGTTCTCGACGTGTGCGCCCAGCGCCTGACTCTGAGCCAGCACCGCAGCCGACATGTCGGCATACTGTTTGCGGCTGGACTCGACGTGCTGGATCAGGGACTCGGACTGCGCAACGACCGCCGCCGAAGCCTCGACGTGCTGGCGCTTGCTGGCTTCGACGAACTGCGTGAGCGTCTTGTACTGCTTCTGGCTGGTGTCGATCTGCTGCGCTAGCGCATGCCCCTGCGCAACGAGCGCCGCCGTCAGTTCGGTGTTCTGCTCGCGGCCCGCGTCGACGTGCCGACCCAGCGCCTCGCTCTGCGCGATGACCGCCGCCGAGGCTTCGAGCTGCTGTTTCTGGCTGCTTTCAACGTAGCTGGCCAAAGCCTGGGCCTGGCTGGCAACCGCGTTGGACAGTTCGGCCTGCTGCTGCCCCTGGGTCAGGATTGCGACGGAAATTTCGTCGTACTGGGCGCGATTCGTCTCGACCTGCCGGGAAATCGCCTCGCTCTGCGCGATGACCGCCGCCGAGGCTTCGAGCTGCTGCTTCTGGCTGATCTCGACGTAGCGGGCCAGCGCCATGGTCTGATCCGTCGCGGCGGACGACAGTCCGGCGTACTGCTGCTGGCTGGTATCGACGTGCCGACTCAACACCTGGGTCTGGGTGTGCAGGGCATCCGACAGTTTGCCCTGCTGCGCGACGTTCTGGCCCAATATTTCGCCCTGGGCGGCGATCGCGGCCAGCGCCTCGTCCTGGCGATGCTGGCTGGCCACGACGACGGACGACACCTCGGCATACCGTGCGTGATTGTCCTCGATATGCCTTGCCAGCAACTCGGTCTGCGTGGCAAATGCTGCCGCCGCCCCCGCCTGCTGGCGCTGACTGTCCTCGATGTAGCTGGTCAGCGCCCGGATCTGGGTCTGCGTCGATTCCGACATTTCGTTTTGCTGCCTGTAGGAAGTCTCGATCTGCCGGGTCAACACCTCGGTCTGGGTGGCGACCGCAGAAGACAGCCCGGCCTGTTCCTTGAGGTTCTCGCCCAACACCTCGCTCTGGGCAAGCACCAGGGATGAAGTCTCGGCATACAGCCTGCGGCTGGTTTCGACCTGCTCGGTCAAGGCTCTGCCCTGGGCGGCGACCTGCTCCGAAGTTGCGTCCTGCCGCTTCTGGTTTTCGAGAATATAGTCGTTCAACGCCTTGCTCTGCACGCTGATTGCGCCCGTCATCTTCACGTACTGCGTGCGGCTGGTTTCGATTTGCGTGGTCAGCGCCTGGCTCTGGGTATTGAGCGAGTTCGACATCTCGGTCTGCTGCCGCTGGCTGATTTCCACGTACTTGCCCAAGGCCTCGTTCTGGGAAAGAACCGCTGCCGTCACCTGACCGAGATCCTCGCGCGTGGCGCGCAAGGCGTCCTGGGTGGCGCGCAGGGTTTTTGCGATCGCCTCCATGTTGCCGGCCTGGCTTCTGGAATTGGCGAGAATCTGTTCCTGCGCCTTGGCCAGTTCGATGACGTGTCCGAGCGCGTCGCCGATCTCGTTGGAACGCTTGCGCACCTCGACCAGCGCGGGGTTCAGGCTTGCGAGCGATTCGGCCATGCCGCCGGTCAGCGCCGTGATGTCGTGCGTCACCCGCCCGATGCTGGCGCCAAACTCGCTCATCGGCGTCTGAAGCATGCTCGTGAAATAATCGTCAGGGAAGACAATGGCTTCCAGACGCCTGTCGACCGTCCCCGCGTAGTTATCCACTGACATCGACAGGCGCTTGCTGGCCGCTCCGATGTCGCCCATGACTCTGGCGAGCACTTCCCGGTTCGTCTGCACGAGGTTGCCGAAGAAACTGGACAGTTCCCCGGCATGGTCTTCGGTCAGGCGTTCGACGTCGCCGGAGACGCGCGCGACCGCCTCCTGGGCGGCTTCGACGACGGAGACGTCGAACGCACGCACTCTTTCCAGTGTGGTGTTCAACTGCTGGTACAGGGTGCGCGCGGCGCTGATGGCGCTTTCCTCGGCATCGTCCAGCGCCTGCACGAGATTCGGCTTGAAACCGACAAAATAAAGCCGTGCGCCGACGCCGACCGCGACGCAGGCCAGCGCCGCCCCGAGCCGCTGCGCGATGACTGACAGTTTCTGGGTGGAAATCTCCTGCATGTCAAACAGGAAGGCGACGGCCACGCAGACCATGGCGATGAAGCCAAGGTAATAGCAGGAGTCGCCGAAGTTCTCGTCCGAGACATCCCGCCCGCGCATAGTCGCCGCCACGACCAGATACAACAGCAGCACCGCGGCGGGAAGCGCCAGATACCAGCGGGAATCGGGGAAAGCCGCGCCAAGCACCGCAGCGGGGATTTCGAGTAAGGCAAAGATGATAAAAAGAACGTTGATTTTTTTCATGATTCGGCTATTCGGCAAACGGGCGGACACCACGGATAACGATAGCGGAAAAACGGCTCTTCCGGAATCCGCAAATACGCCGATACGCGGCGCGCGCGCAGAAAATGCCGCCAGATTTCGCGCCGCGCCGCGCGATCATTTTTGGCGGTTTCCGCGCCCAGCCGCGACGGCGTCCCGGACCAGGCCTTGCCATGACACATGTTCCAGCTCACGCGAGGGCGTCCTCCGCAGCAAAATACCAAGTGGACTCTACTATCAATCGTTGCCGCCCGCGCCATCTCGCCCGCGCTTCCTTTTCCAGTACGCCTCCAGCCGCTTCCCGCTCCCGGCCTCGCGCCCGGCGTCGATACCGCCGTTGCGCCAGGCGCCAGCGGCCGCGTAAAGCGCGCGGTAATACTGGTCGTGATCGTAGGAAACCAGCACCAGATCCACCCCTGCATCCACCGCCGCCGCCGCCGCCCGCCCGATACCGTCGGCGTACACCGCCATCATGTTGAGGTCGTCGGTCATCAGAATGCCTTGATAATTCCAGCCTTCGCGCAGGATGCCCTGCACCAGCGGGCGGGAAAGGGAGGCGGGGGCGCGTGGGTCGATGTCGGGCAGACGGACGTGCGCCAGCATCATCGCCGCATCGGTGCGGGCGGTGACTTCGCGGAAAGGCAGCCAGTCGGCGGCGCGCGCCACGGGATCGGTCTCCAGACTGGCTTTGACGAGATGCGTGTCGCCCCGTACCCGCCCGAGTCCGGGAAAGTGCTTGACCGTGGGCTGAATGCCGCTGGCAATGAGGCCTTCGCTGTAGGCCGAGGCGACCCGCGCCACGATCTGCGGATCGGCGGCGATGGCGCGGCGTGAGATTTTGGTGTGCAGATTGAGCCAGTCCTCTTTCACGTCGGACTTCAGGTCGAGCACCGGCGCCAGATTCATGTTGATGCCGAGCGTCGCCAACGCATGCCCCTGCCGCTCGCCCTGGGCGCGAGCGCGCGCTTCCAGGTTTTCTTCGCCGCCGGCGAGCAGATCGGCGAGCGCGGGCAGGGGTTCGATGAGCGGTGAAAGGTGCGATACCTCGCCACCTTCCTGATCCGCCATAACAAAGAGAGGCGGCAGCCCGGCGCGCGCCCGCGCCGCCTGCAATTCGTCGATGCGCCGGCGCAGGCTTTGCACGCTCTCGCCCCGGACGTTGCGCGCGGTGATGTAAATGCCGCCGATGAGACCGCGTTCGGCGAGCGGCTTCACCTCGTCGAAATCCCGGAAGCCGACGACGAAATGCCGTCCGATGCACACCATCGACACGTCTCCTTGCCGCACCCGGAACTGTTGCCATCGGAACCACCCTTCTTGCCCCACGGTCAGCCCCAGCAGCAACAGGCAGACGACGAGCCGTGCTCCCGCTTCTAACCTGTTCCGGCGGCGCGCCGCGCCGCACAGGGCGCGCTGCGCGAACCAGGCGCCAGCGCCGCCCGCCAGAAGCAGAACCGGCGTCTCCACGCCGCGCCAGAAGTACAACAAGGGATGCTTGAAGAAGGCCGCCGCGACAACGACCAGCGCGATGAGTGCAATCCAGGCGAGGACGGTCTTGTACCAGGCAGCGAAGCGCAGGCGGCGGAAGATGGCAAAGTGAAACAGCGAACGTGTCATCATTTTTCGTCTCCCCCGAAACCGTCCGCCAGACCCGCAGGACGTGCGGCATATTCCCACGCCTGCTGCACCCGGGAGCGTTTCGTTTCCCGTGTGCGCGATGCGGCTTTCGCGTCCTGTCCCAAACCGTACCAGTCGAACCGGCGCGTGCCCAGCATGATGGCGGAAAGCGTGGCGAACAGAAGCAGATTACCCATGGTTTTCTCCCGGTTTTTCTGACTTGGCGCGGCACATGAAAGGTTTTCATGACGCCGCCGGTTTCGTCGAGCGGGAGGCATTTCCCCGCACACGAGTACTGCCAGCATGGAAGGCGCATGTGAACGGGCGGGGAAGGGAAAACGGGATTCGTGTGAAGCGGATGTGAAGCGCACGGGCGCATCCGTCCTGTGGATAAGTTGCCGCCGAGAGGGTAGAATCCGCCCACCCGTTCTGGTCGAGGCCCCGCCCCGGCCCGACCTTCCATCCAGCCGCAAGACTGCGCGCTTGCCGTCTCCGCGCGGCGGGCGCGGTCGATACTTCCATTGCAAGCCGTGCCGCAAACGCAAACCCTCCCTCCCGTGGTGAATCAGGAATTCTGGCTTTTCTGTCTGGCGCGTCTGGAGCAGGAGCTGCCTGCCCAGCAGTTCAACACCTGGATCAAGCCCCTGCCGGCGGAGTACATCGACGACGACGGCCCCCACCTGACCCTGACCGCGCCCAACCGCTTCTTCCTGCAATGGGTGCGCGACCGCTACCTGCGCCGGATCGGCGAACTGGGTGAGGAGTTCCACGGCGTGCCCCTGCGGCTCGATCTGCAACTGGCGCCGGCAAAGACCGCCGTTGCGCACGCTGCGGCGGTTTCCGCCATCGGCGCGCCCGCCGCAGTGGCACCGCCGCCGCCGCAGGCTCCCGCCGTGACGACGGTCGCGCGCGAGCCCGCGCCGGACAAGGCGCAGTCCGGGACGGAACTCGCCTACGAAAAAACCCGCCTCAACCCCGATTTCACTTTCGGCACCCTGGTCACGGGCCACGCCAACGATCTGGCGCGCGCTGCGGCGAAGCAGGTGGCGCAGAACCCCGGCACGTCCTACAACCCGCTGTTCATCTACGGCGGCGTCGGCCTGGGCAAGACCCACATCGTGCACGCCATCGGCAACGAAGTGTTCCGGCAGAATCCGCGCGCGGTGGTGCGCTACGTGCATTCCGAAGATTTCGGCTCCGACGTGGTGCGCGCCTACCAGCAAAAGAGCTTCGACGCCCTCAAGCGTTATTACCGCTCGCTCGACCTGCTCATCATCGACGACATCCAGTTCTTCCGCACCAAGGACAGGACGAAGGAAGAATTCTTCCACGCTTTCAACGCGCTCACCGAGGCGAAAAAGCAGATCGTCATCACCTGCGACACCTATCCCAAGGACATTCAGGGGCTGGAAGACCGCCTGGTCTCACGCTTCGACTGGGGTCTGACAGTGCAGATCGAAGCGCCCGAGCTGGAGATGCGCGTCGCCATTCTGCAAAAGAAGGCCGAAGCGCTCAAGGTGGCGCTCGACGGCGACGTGGCCTTCCTGATCGCCAAAAATCTGCGCTCGAACGTGCGCGAACTCGAAGGCGCGCTCAACAAGGTAGTGGCCTATGCCCGTTTTCACAACCGCGAGATTGCGCTCGATGTCGCCAAGGACGCGCTCAAGGATCTGCTCAACACCCACAACCGCCAGTTGTCGGTCGAGCACATCCAGAAAACGGTGGCCGACTATTACAAGATCAAGGTCAACGACATGTTTTCCCGCAAGCGCACCCGCGCCATCGCGCGCCCGCGCCAAGTGGCGATGTGGCTGACCAAGGAACTGACCGCGATGTCGCTGCCGGCAATCGGCGAAGCCTTTGGCGGACGCGACCACACCACGGTGCTGCACGCCTGCCGCACGGTGACAGACCTGCGCCAGCGCGAGCCGCAACTCAACCACGATGTCCACGTGCTCACCCAGGTTTTGCGGGGGTGAACCGCTTTTCCCCGATCCAGCGTTTTCCTTTTTTTCACCGGACCGACCATGCTCCTGCTCAAAACCACCCGTGATGCCCTGCTCGCGCCGCTGCAAGCGGTGTCCGGCGTCGTCGAGAAGCGTCATACCCTGCCGATCCTCTCGAACGTCCTGATCGAAAAGGCGGGTGACCGCCTGACCTTCACCGCCACCGACATCGAAATCCAGATCCGCACCGTCACCACGGGCAACGCCGACGGAGAGGACACCCGGATCACCGTGGGGGCGCGCAAGTTGCAGGACATCCTGCGCGCGCTGCCGGATACCGAAGTCAGTCTCACCCTCGACGAACGCCGCCTCGCGGTCAAGGCCGGGCGCAGCCGCTTCCAGTTGCAGACGCTGCCCGCCGAGGATTACCCGCTGATCACGCCGCCTTCCGGCGACGCGGCGCGGTTTTCCGTGCCGCAACGGGTGTTCAGGCAGCAACTGGCGCTGGTGTCCTACTCCATGGCGCAGCAGGACATCCGCTATTACCTCAACGGCCTGCTGCTCATCGCCGACGGCAATATACTGACGCTGGTGGCGACCGACGGTCACCGCTTGGCCTACGCCGAAAGCGAACTCGACGCCGCCGTCGCCGCCCGCAGCGAAGTCATTCTGCCGCGCAAGACCATCCTCGAACTCGCGCGCCAGATCGGCGACAGCGACGACCCAGTCGACATCATTCTCGCCGGTAACCAGGCCGTATTCCGCTTCGGCTCGGTCGAATTCGTCACCAAACTCATCGACGGCAAGTTCCCCGATTACCAGCGCGTGATTCCGCAGGATCACCCCGGCTGCATCGCCCTGCCGCGCCTGATGCTGCTCGCGTCCCTGCAACGGGCCGCGATCCTCTCCAACGAAAAGTTCCACGGCGTGCGGGTGGTGCTGGACAGCGGCGTGCTTTCCATCATCAGTTCCAACGCCGAGCAGGAAGAAGCGCTGGAAGAAATCGAAATCGACTTCCAGGGCGAACGTCTGGACATCGGCTTCAACGTCGGCTACCTGCTCGACGTGCTCAACAACGTGTCGTCGGAAACCATCGAATGGCGTTTCCGCGACGGCAATTCAAGCGCGCTCATCACCCTGCCCGGCAACGAACGATTCAAATACGTCGTCATGCCAATGCGCATCTGAGCGCCCCCGAAGGCATCAGCGCCGGGGCCGTTGGCACCGGCGTATGCCTTTGCCGCTCCCGCTTTTCCCCCGTTTCATCGCCGAGATTTCCATGTCCGAACAGCAAAAGCAGCAGCCCGGTTCCGCCAACGACTACGACGAATCCAGCATCCAGCAACTCGAAGGGCTGGAAGCGGTCAGGAAACGTCCCGGCATGTACATCGGCGACACCTCCGACGGCACCGGCCTGCACCACATGGTGTTCGAGGTGGTCGACAACGCCATCGACGAGGCGCTGGCCGGGCACTGCGACGACATCGTGGTGACGATGCACAGCGACAACTCCATCTCCGTCACCGACAACGGGCGCGGCATCCCGGTCGGCGTCAAGATGGACGACAAGCACGAACCCAAACGCAGCGCCGCCGAAATCGTCATGTGCGTGCTGCACGCTGGCGGCAAGTTCAATCAGAACAGCTACAAGGTTTCTGGCGGCCTGCACGGCGTCGGCGTCTCCTGCGTCAACGCCCTCTCGAAATGGCTGCAACTGACCATCGCCCGCGACGGCAAGCGCCATTTCATCGAATTCCACCATGGCGCGGCACAGGATCGCATCATCGAAGTCGTCGACGGCTTCGAGACCAGCCCGATGAAACTCCTTGGCGAAACCAGCAAGCGCGGCACCAAAGTGCATTACCTTGCCGACGAAGAAATCTTCGGCAACATCGAATATCACTACGACATCCTTGCCAAGCGTCTGCGCGAACTCTCCTTTCTCAATAACGGCGTGAAAATCCGCCTGCTCGACCAGCACACCGGCAAAGAAGAAAACTTCGCCTTCGCCGGCGGCGTCAAGGGCTTCGTCGAATACATCAACCGC
>JAITQD010000079.1 GCA_031289095.1 Azoarcus sp. | reverse complement strand
CCGGGGAGTGTGCGGGTTAATTACCGGTTCTAAAAGGCGCTGTCGGGGCGGACCGATGTGTCCGCCCTCCCACGCCTCCCGTAGGGGCGCACGGCGTGCGCCCGCTTCGGTTCAGCGGGAGGTTCCGGGCGCACGCCGTGCGCCCCTACCGGGAAAGAGCACGCCTGTGGCTTTGAACGAACAGGCGCTGCGCCGTTCGGCGTGAAGGGATGGTGACGCCAAACGGCGTCCAGGCTTCGCCACATTTCAAGCCTCCATGAATGGTGACAAAAATTTAGGCGATGGCTCTGAAAGTAATCAGCCGCCCCGCGCCGTCGGGCAGGGCGGGTGCTACACTATCCGCAACGTTTGCTGTAGAGCAGCAGAACCGCTAAGATAACCGCGCTGATTATCCTTTTGATCCAGCGCTGGCGACGACTGTGATGAGGCTTCGCCATTTTGAGTCACCTCCTTTACCGGAGCGTGACTAGCACGAAGGCCCCCTGCCAGGGGCCTTTTTGCTGCCCCGGCACCATGATTCTATTTTGGTTCTGGCCGCAGCTCACTTGCGCGAAGTGCCCGCAAATGGGGGGTACGTCCGGCGGCAGAGGTAGAGAAGCTTCCCTTGGGAGCGGAAAGCGACCAGCTTGCAATACCGTCCGCTGACCCCATCGGCAAAATTCCCTGCCTCAGCGGGGAACGTGGGATCCTTTCCTCAATTTCCCCTTGTCATTGCGAGCGAGCATAGCGAAGCAATCCAGAACCGTCACATGGAGAGCGCCATGGCGCTACGCGCCTCGCGATGACGGCGAACACAACGAAATTCGATTTGTTTTTCGTTGTGTTCGTTGTGCCTATTCGCTTTTGTTTTACGCCGTGCTTTTCGCTCGCACCTTGCCGCGAACAACGGACTATTGCGGCAACGGCTCCGTGTTGCCCAGCGCGGTGGTGTTCAATCCGCCGTCGACGTACAGGATTTCGCCGGTGATGCCGCTCGCCAGGTCGGAGAGCAGGAAAGCGACGGCGTTGCCGACTTCTTCGATGTTGACGTTGCGGCGCAACGGGGCGTGGTGCGCGTTGTAGGCGAGCAACTTGCCGAAGTCGCCGATGCCCGAAGCGGCCACGGTCCTGATCGGACCGGCGGAAACGGCGTTGGCGCGAATGCCCTGCGGTCCGAGACAGAAGGCCAGATAGCGCGTCGCGGCTTCCAGGCTGGCCTTGGCCAGGCCCATGGTGTTGTAGTTCGGCATGGTGCGGTCGGCGCCGAGATAGGTCAGCGCCAACAGCGCCGGATTGTTGCCCTTGAGCAACAAGGGCCGCGCCGCCTTGGCCAGGGCGGGATAGCTGTAGGAAGAAACGTCGTGCGCCGTGCGGAAAGCCTCGCGCGAAATACCGTCGAGAAAATCGCCCTCGATCGCCACGGTCGGGGCAAAGGCGATGGCATGCACCAATCCGTCGAGTCCTTCCCAGTGCGTTGCCAGATCGGCGAACACCTTTTCGATCTGGGCGTCCTCGACAACATCGCAGGGGAAAATCAGTGAACTGTCGAATTCGGCGGCAAATTTGCCAAGGCGTTCCTGAAAGCGTTCATTCTGATAAGTGAAGGCCAGTTTGGCGCCTTCCCGGTGGCAAGCCTTGGCGATGCCATAAGCGATCGAATATTTCGACAGTAGGCCAGTGATCAGGATACGCTTGTCGGTAAGGAATCCCATGAATTCTCCCGTAACTGAATGGTGATGAAGCTGGACTTGAGTTTCCGAGTTTCAGACCGTGAGGCGGTACAACGCGACATTATAGGTGAATTTTCGCCGCTTTCGGGAGTGTTGTTCGAGAAGCCCAGGGCAATCGCATGATTTTCTGCAATCATTCATGGATGCTTGAAATATGGGCGGTTGCGATTCACCCCGCCTGTAAAACCGTAGGGGCGCACCCGATGACGGCATGCCGCGCCGGTTTTGGCGATTCCGTGAATACCCGGCGGGTTCCGCGCGACTCCGAGGTGCGGCGGGCGTTTACGCGGAGGCCATGATTGATGCAGAATGAGCCGGTTCCGATTCCAGTCTGTGGGAGATATCGCCATGTGCACCAACGTCACCCGGCGCGCGGTTCCGGCTGCCGGACAAACGTTTGGCCGCACTGGCGCGGCGTCCTGGCGCGGCTTGACCGGACGGTGTTTCCGCGCGGCGCTCAGGCCCGGTTTCCGCTCCGGTTTCCGCCTGTCCGTTCTGTTGTCATTCCTGCTGCTCGCCGCCTGCGCCAGCGAGCAGAACGATCCCTATCCCCGCAGCGAGAGGAACCGCAACATCCTCTATTCGGCCTTTACCGAGCGCCCCAGGCACCTCGATCCGGCGCGTTCCTATACCGAGGACGAGGCCGTGTTCACCGGGCAGATTTACGAGCCGCCCTTGCAGTACCACTACCTGAAACGTCCGTATACGCTCATTCCCGGCACGGCGGAGAGCGTTCCGGAGCCTGAGTATTACGACGCGGCGGGGCAACGCCTGCCCGCCGACGCGCCGTCGGATGCCATCGCCCGCAGCGTTTACGAAGTGCGCATCCGTCCGGGGATACGCTACCAGCCGCATCCGGCGTTCGCCGTCGATGCCGACGGGCGGCCCGTCCACGCCGATCTCGACGCGGCCAAACTCGCCGGCATCGACACGCTGGCCGATTTCACGCGCACCGGGACGCGCGAGCTGACCGCCGACGACTACATCTACCAGATCAAGCGCCTGGCGCATCCGCGTCTGCATTCGCCGATTTTCGGGATGATGGCCGCGCGTATCGTCGGCCTGAAGGAGTTGGGCGAAGCCTTGCGGGAGGCGGCGAAAAGCCTGCCGGAAGACGCCTGGCTCGATCTCGACCGCTTCCCGCTCGCGGGCGTCACAAGGGTTGACCGCCATACCTACCGCGTCACGCTGATCGGCAAATATCCGCAGTTCCGCTACTGGCTGGCGATGCCTTTCTTTGC
>JAITQD010000101.1 GCA_031289095.1 Azoarcus sp. | reverse complement strand
CTCGGGCTATTCTCCAGCGCGCTGGAGCACTCGTTCTCGTTGTTGAACGAGGCCGGATTCGCGGTCGAGGACGCGCGCCGGGCCGTCAAATACGTCTGCATGGCGATCGGCGCGGCCTGGAGCCTGTCAATCGCCCGCCAGATCATCGCCGGGTGGGACGAAGGACACTGGCGTCACGCGGCGCTATGCCTGTTCGCTGCACTGGTCGCCGCGCTCGGCGCGGCCTATACCGTCATGCTGGAGCTTCACGCCTGATCCGCCGAATCAGCGATGCCCCCGCATCTTGCGGCGCGCCTCGTCGCCTTCCGCGTAGGCGTGGTGCGCGAAAGTCATCCTGTTCAGGGCGCGGGCGATTTTGTCGTTGATCAAGTCGCGCGGCATAAGGCCGCGGGCGTCGGCTTCGCCAGCGGGAACGCCGGTGAGCACGCTCATCGCCTCGTCGACGGTGCGCACCGGGTAGATGTAGAAACGCCCGGCGCGCGCGGCTTCGACGACGTCCTCGCGCAGCATCAGGTGACGCACGCTGGCAGCGGGAATAACGACACCGTGACTGCCATCCAGGCCGCGCGCGGCGCAGAGGTCGAAGAAGCCTTCGATTTTTTCGTTGACGCCGCCGATCACCTGTACTTCGCCGAACTGATTGACCGATCCGGTGACGGCCAGCCGTTGTTCGATGGGTAGACGGGTGAGTGCGGAGAGCAGCGCGCACAGTTCGGCGAGCGAGGCGGAATCGCCCTCAACCGGGGCGTAAGACTGCTCGAAGACGAGACTTGCCGACAGTGACAGAGGCTGGTGGCGGGCGTAACGCGAGGCGAGGAAGGCGGACAGGATCATCACGCCCTTGGAGTGCAGCGCGCCGCCAAGGTCGGATTCGCGCTCGATGTCGACCACGTCGCCGTCGCCCAGACGCACGGTGGCGGAGATGCGCGTGGGATAGCCGAAACGCTCGCCGGCGAGTTCGACCACCACCAGTCCGTTGATCTGTCCGGCGCGCGCGCCGGCGGTGGCGATCAGGGTGGTGCCGTCGAGCATCGACTCGCGCACCTGCGCGGGATAGCGTCCGGCGCGGCGCGAGCGCGCCGCCAGCGCGGTTTCGATCTCGGCGCGACCGATGCACGCGCCCCCGTTCTGGCGCGTGTAGTGATCGGCTTCACGCATGAGGCCGGAAAGCTGGCGGGTGTGCAAGGTGAGACGTTCGGCGTCCTCGGCGATGCGCGCACCCTCCTCCACCATGCGCCCAACGGCGGCGCGATCAAGCGGCAACAGCCCCCCCGTGCGTGCGAGCATCGCCAGCAAACGGGCGTATTCGCACTCGTTTTCTGGCGTGCGCGGCAAGTCGTCGTCGAAATCGGCGGCGATCTTGAAAAGTTCCGCGAACTCCGGATCGTTTTCCACCAGCGTGTAGTAAATTTCGCGGTCGCCGATCATCACCACCTTGAGTGCACAGGGCACCGCCTGTGGTTCCAGCGTGAGCGCACCGCTCCAGCCCAGGGACTCGGCGGGCGGCTCAATGCGAATCTCACCGCTGCGCAGGGTGCGCTTGAGTCCTTCCCAGGCATAGGGCTGGGTGAACAGGCGCTCGGCATCGACCACCAGGTAGCCGCCGTTGGCGCGGTGCAGCGCACCGGAGCGGATGAGGTTGAAGTGGCTCACCTGCACGCCCTGCTGCACAACGTGCTCAATGCGGCCAATCAGGTTGCCGTAGCCGGGGTTGTCCTCGAAGACGACCGGCGCACCGCTGGCCGTGGAGCGGTCGACGAGCAGCTTGACCTGGTAACGCGGAAAGCGCGCGCCCTCCTCGCCGTCGCCGTCTTCCTCCTCGTCCCGGGCGATACCGGAAACCGCCGTGTCGAGCACGTCCTTTTCCACCGCATCGAGAAAAAGCAGCACCTCGGGCAGATCGGCATAGCGCGCGCGCGGTTCGCGCAGAAGATGCGCGAGCGCCGGGGTGAGCGCCTCGCGGGCGGCTTTCGCCAGCGATTCCCGCAGCGTCGCACGCCAGCCGGGAAATTCGTCAAGCAGCGCGGCAAGGCGGTCGTTCCAGGCATCGACGGCGGCCTCGATCCGCTCGCGCCCGGCGGCGGGCAGCGCCTCGAACGCTTCCGATTCCAGCGCCTCCGGGCGCGGCGAACCATTTTTGCCCGGCGCGAACACAAAGCCCTCGGTCGTCTGCAACAACACCAGCCCGTCGGTCGCGCATTGCTCGCTCACTTCGCGCAGGGCCGCGTCCTCGCGCGCCTTGTGGGCGTCTTGCAGGGCTTCGATGCGCTCGCTGTGCGGTTCGCTGCCGAGCGCGCCGTCGATCGCCGGCTTCAGTTCGCGGATGAACGCCTGCATGTCGGCGCGAAACGCCGCACCACGTCCGGCGGGCAACATCAACAGCCGGGGATGCAGCGGTTCGTCGAAGTTATGCAGATAGCACAAATCCGGCGGCACGGGCTTGGCCGCCGCGCGTTCGCGCAGCAGGCGGAAAGTGGTGGCGTGCTTGCCGCAACCGGCGTCGCCGAGCACGAATACGTGGTAATCGTCGTGAGCGATGGCCAGACCGAAACGCAGAGCTTCCATCGCCCGTTCCTGACCGAGATCGCCGGGATGGTCAGCAAGCGCCGCAGTGGTGTCAAACCCGAAATGCCCGGTGTCGCAATACATGCGCAGGCGTTCCGCCGGCAGCGCGGCGGGAAAGGCAGATGACGGCGCGTCGGCCATGTTTGCTCTCTTTTATAAAGCGCCGGAAATCGGCGTGGCAGGTAAAAAACTTGTACCTATACCCTGAAGCCGCGCCTGTGGGCAAGCTGATATTTTTTGTATATGTTCATCGCAAGCGCAGTAGCTTCTGGTGAAGCTCGGAGAAATAGTTCCTGTATTGAAGAAATGATCAATATCATTATCAGCGATGAGGAACAATTGTTCTATTTTTTTGTCGGGGAAACATATGAACGTCAAGCATAAACTTTTCTCGCTCATCGGCGTAGCGCTGGCCGGCATGTTGTCGATCGCGGGGCTGAGTCTCTGGAACGCCGAGGACGACGCGGAGGTCGTCGAGGATCTGCGTGAAAACGCAATGGAAAGATCCGACGACTCCCTGTCTCTGCTGGCCAATGTCACCGAGCTCTCGCGCCATGCCTACGAAATTGCATCCCGCTCGCTGCTGCCGCATGAGCAGCAGGTCGACGAACTCCGGCGGCTGCGGGAAAAATCGCAGCCATTGCACGAGGCGACGCAGCGACACATCGAGGCGTACTCGCAACTGCCCGCCTCATCGGAGGAAGGAAAACGAAAATGGGATGCATTCCAGAATACCTGGAGAGAGTGGTACGTCGCCAATCAGGATATCTCGCGCCGCCTGGACGATGCGCTTGCGAAGCCCTCGCCGGAGGCGCTGGATGCACTCTATCGTTACATCGTGTCGGAAAACCTCAAACGGCGCGACCAGACCTCGATGTTGACGGACACCCTCCGCGAGCTGACCGATCTCAATCGTCGGCTCGTCGGAGAAGAAGCTCTCCGGGCGGGGGAAACCACAAAATTCACGATGCTCCTCACGAGCATCATCATTATGGTTGCGCTCTCGGTGCTGGGATTCTTCATCTGGTCAATCAACTCCACAGTCATCAAGCCGGTGGAGAAAAACCGCGATCTGCTGGTGCGGATCGTGCGCGAGCATGATTTCACCTTGCAAGCCAATTACCACGCGGAAGATGAAATCGGCGAAATGGTTTCGGCCTGCGACACCATGACAAGCTCAATGCGAGAGGCCCTGCGGGCCATCCAGCTCAAGGCGCGTGGAGTCAGGAGCGGCGTGGATGCGCTGACCACCAGCGCGCAGCAGGTAGCGGAAAGCTCGGCCCAGCAAAGCAGTTCTACTTCGGCCATGGCGGCCTCGGTTGAAGAAATGACGGTGTCGATCAACACCGTCTCCAACAGCGCGGACGAGGCACGCTCGATTGCGCACGACGCTGGCGAAATCGCCAACCAGGGCGGCGCCATCATCGAGCAGACGGTCAAGGAGATGGAAGCGATCACCAAGGCTGTGGGACAGGCGTCGAACGCGATCGAGGCGCTGGGGCACGAGTCGGAACAAATCAGCAGCGTGGTGCAAGTCATCAAGGAAGTGGCCGACCAGACCAACCTGCTCGCGCTCAATGCCGCCATTGAGGCGGCCAGGGCCGGAGAACAGGGGCGCGGCTTCGCGGTGGTTGCCGACGAAGTACGTAAACTCGCCGAACGCACCACCCAGTCGACCGGCGACATCAGCGGCATGGTCGGCAAGATTCAGGCTTCGTCCAAGGAGGCGGTGGCGGAAATGGCGCTGGTGGTCAAGCAGGTCGGATCCGGGCAGACCCTTGCCAACGAGGCCGGCGAACGCATCCAGTCCATCCTGAAAAGCGCCAACAAGGTCGTACAGGCGGTATCGGAAATCTCCAGCGCCCTGAAGGAGCAAAGTGCGACAAGCCACGACATCGCCCGTCACGTGGAAAGCGTGGCGCAGATGACCGACGAAAACAGCGCCGCCGCGGGCGACGCCGCCAGCGGGGCGGAACACCTCGGGCAACTGGCGAAGGAAGTTGTCGAAATCGTGGATCAGTTCAAGGTCTGAAACGGCCCCTCCCTGCGGGCCTGTGCGACGGCCCATGGCCGGGGAGGCCGGGTCGCTGGCGGCAGCGAGGAGGGTCGTTTCGCCTGTTTATGCTGCTTCGCAACAACCGGCTGCCTTATGCCGTTTCACCTTCCGTGAAGCAGTTCATGCTTCCGGAAAATAAATACCAATGTAGTTAAAACGTATGTAATACACTGAATATAAAGAATTATTATGTTTTTTTACATCACATTTGTTGCAGTGCAGCAACATTTTTGGGGTGTGAAGCGACAATTATATTTGACTTGTTTCGCTCCCTGCGGAGAATGCGTTTTGTGCGTTGCAGCAAAGAACGCTTTCATCACAGGAGTACGAAACCATGAACACGGAAACGCTAGGAACGCAAGGAACGCTGCAAGGCGGCTACGGCAATGTGGATGTGCTCGCGCATCGCAGGGCGATGATCATCAAGAAGGCGCAGGAAAGCGTGCGTCAATCCCATCAACGGATGCGCAGCCGGACGCACAAGTTTCGCATCTAAGCAATCTATTGCCCGCGCAAAAAGAAGCGATCGAGTTCGTCCAGACCGAACTGCGTCCAGGTAGGACGGCCATGGTTGCACTGGTCGGCGCGCTCGGTTGCTTCCATATCGCGCAAAAGAGCATTCATTTCCGGCACCGTGAGTTGACGATGGGCGCGCACCGCGCCGTGGCAGGCCATGGTGGCGAGCAGTTTGTTGCGCCGCAGGGTCGTGACCTCCGAGACCGGGTATTCGCGTAGATCTTCCAGCAGTTCGTGCAGCATGTCCGCGACCGCCGCATTGGCGAGAAGCGCGGGCACACCGCGCACGGCAAGTTCGCGCGGGCCGGCGGCGGAAACCTCGAAGCCCATGCGCAACAGGACTTCGGCGCAAGATTCCGCCGTCGCCATCTCTACCGGGCTGGCAGAAAAAACCGCCGGAATCAGCAGACGCTGCACAGCGGGTGTTCCGTCGAACACAATCTTGAGCTTTTCGTAAAGGATGCGCTCGTGGGCTGCGTGCATGTCCACCAGTACGAGACCCTGCGCGTTCTGCGCCAGAATGTAGATGCCATGCAACTGGCCGAGCGCATAGCCGAGCGGTGCGCCGGTTTCGGCGGGGAAATGCGCCTTTTCCGCGCCTGCGGCCACCCCGTTTGACGCGGTGGCGGCTTGCGGGCGAGCGCGGCTGGCAAAGTCGAAATATGCCTGGCTGGCCGAATCCATGACCACCCGGCCCGGCGCGGTTGCCGCGTGATGGGTGGGCAGGGGATAGCGGTTCGTGGCGGCCTCTGCGCCCGCATTGGCATGTGCGGCAACCAGTGCGGACGCCACAGGAGAATCCGTTGCCTGCCTCGCGGTCGATTCGCTCAAGGCGCGATTCAAAGCATGGAACACAAACTGGTGTACGGCGTGCGCGTCCCGGAAACGGACTTCGGTCTTGGCCGGATGCACGTTGACGTCGACGCCCGCCGGATCAATCTCAAGAAAGAGCGCATAAGCCGGAAAGCGGCTGCCGTGCAGAATGTCGGCGTAAGCCTGCGCGACGGCGTGGGAGAGCAGTCTGTCGCGCACATGGCGGCCATTGACGAAAAAATACTGTGCATCGCGCCGGTTGCGGGCACAGGCGGGCAAACTGACGAAGCCGGTGAGGCACAACGCCCCTTCGGCGCGGATTTCGCGCCCCTGGGCGAGAAAGTCGTCACCCATCAGCGCCGCGATGCGCGCCCGCGCTTCACCAGCGGGCAGACGGTGGATGACGCGCCCGTTGTGGGAAAGCTGCATGCCGACGTCGGGCCGGGCGAGCGCGATGCGGCGGAAGGCTTCGTCGCAGTGGGCGTATTCAGTCGCCTCGCGTTTGAGGAATTTACGGCGTGCCGGGGTGTTGTAATAAAGATCGGCGACGTCGACCACGGTGCCGCGATTGAGAGCGGCGGGGGCCGGTTCGCGGTTGATGCCGTCGATCCGCCACGCATGCGCGCCGCCCTCGGCGCGGCTGCTGAGGGTGATGCGCGCCACGGCGGCGATAGCCGCCAGCGCCTCGCCGCGAAAGCCCATGGTGCCAACCCTTTCGAGGTCGTCGAGACTGGCGATCTTGCTGGTGGCATGGCGTTCCAGTGCGAGCGCGAGTTCGTCGTGCGGGATGCCGCGCCCATCGTCAGCGATGCGGATGCGGCGTACGCCGCCCTCCTCCAGTTGCACATCAATGGCGCACGCACCCGCATCAAGCGCGTTTTCCAGCACTTCCTTGAGCACCGAAGCCGGACGCTCGACCACCTCGCCAGCAGCAATCTGGTTGATGAGCAGTTCGGGCAGGCGGTGGATTGCGGCCATGAAGCGGAAAGCCTCGCACGCTCAGAGCACTTCGGCGGCGTAGTCGGCCAGCCGCGAGCGTTCGCCACGTTGCAAGGTGATGTGTCCGGAATGCGCCCAGCCCTTGAAGCGGTCGACGACGAAGGAAAGGCCCGATGAGCCTTCGGTGAGGTACGGCGTGTCGATCTGGGCGATGTTGCCGAGACACACAACCTTGGTGCCGGGGCCAGCGCGGGTGATGAGGGTTTTCATCTGCTTCGGCGTGAGGTTCTGCGCTTCGTCGATGATCAGAAACTTCTGGAGGAAAGTGCGTCCGCGCATGAAGTTGAGACTTTTGATCTTGATGCGGCTGCGCACAAGGTCGATCGCTGCGGCGCGTCCCCACTGTCCGCCTTCGCCTGTGCCGACGCTGCCGTTGAGCACGTCGAGGTTGTCTTCGAGCGCCCCCATCCATGGCGCCATTTTTTCTTCTTCGGAGCCGGGCAGGAAGCCAATATCCTCGCCCACCGGCACGGTGACGCGGGTCATGATGATCTCGGAATAGCGCCGCGTTTCCAGCACCTGCGTCAGTCCGGCGGCGAGCGTGAGCAGCGTCTTGCCAGTGCCGGCCTGCCCGAGCAGGGTGATGAAGTCGATTTCGGGGTTCATCAGCAGGTTGATGGCAAAATTTTGTTCGCGGTTGCGCGCCGTGATCCCCCACACATTGTTCCTGTTGTGGCGGTAGTCAATCAGGGTTTCGAGGACGGCGGTGCGCCCGGATTGTTCGCGCACCCAGGCCTCGAACGGGCGTTCGCCTTCCTGGTAGACGAATTCGTTGAGCAACAGCCGGCTTGCCAACGGCCCGGTGACGCGATAGACAGTGTGGCCCTCGGTCTTCCACGATTCCATCCCCGCAGCGTGGACTTCCCAGAAATCGGCGGGCAGTTCGCTGGAACCGGTGTAAAGAAGCTCGCTGTCTTCCAGCACCTTGTCGTTGAAGTAGTCCTGCGCCGCCAGTCCCAGGGCGCGGGCCTTGATCCGCATGTTGATGTCCTTGGACACCAGAATTGCCGCACGACCGGGTTCGCGGCGGGCGAGGAACATCAGCACCGAGAGAATCTGGTTGTCGCTTTTCGAGGTGGGCAGCCCCGGCGGCAGTTCAACGTTGATCGCCTCGGTTTGCAAAAAAAGCCGTCCGCTCGCCAGTCCATGCGAGTGAGTGTCGAGCGCGATGCCAGCGTCGATGCCGTCGGGCACGGCGGAAACAATCTCGTCCAGGCTGCGGCTGGCCTGACGGGCGTTGCGCGCGACTTCCGACAAGCCTTTCTTGTTGTCGTCGAGTTCCTCCAGAGTGACGATGGGAATGTAGACGTCATGTTCCTCGAAGCGGAACAGGCTCGTGGGATCGTGCATGAGCACGTTGGTGTCGAGGACAAAAAGTTTGGTCTGCGAAGAAGGTTTTTTCGTTTTACGGGCATTGGGCATCATGGATTCTCGGTGTTCATGCAAAATGGGCAAAACGGGTTGCCGGTGTCGATCATGCCCGGCGTTTTGCAAAGTCAGAGGGTGCGCACGAAAGCCAGCACTTCTTCGGCGTGACCGGGCACTTTCACGCCACGCCAGGCGCGGGCGAGCTTGCCGTCTGCGGCGAAGACGAAGGTGCTGCGCTCGATACCGCGCACTTGCTTGCCGTACATGTTCTTGAGCTTGATGACACCGAAAGCCCCGCAGACGGTTTCACCTGCGTCGGAAAGCAGATCGAAGGGCAGTTCGAGCTTGGCCTTGAAGTTTTCGTGTGACTTGAGGCTGTCGCGCGAGAGACCGAGCACGACGCAACCGGCAGCGGCAAAATCGGCATGCCGCACACCGAAGTCGCGCGTCTCGGCGGTGCAGCCGGGGGTGTTGTCCCTGGGGTAGAAATAGAGCACGAGCTTTTTACCGCGCAGATCGGCCAGGTTCAGACTTTTCCCGCCAGTGGCGGGCAGAGCAAGATCGGGAAGAATGGCGATGGGCGTCGGGCCGGTCATGGGGCATCCTGTCGTCGGGTGTGTGAATGCAGAGCGTAGCGGAGGGAGGCGAACGGGGCAATCACGCCTTCGACGTCTGGGGCTGGTGTCGAGACCTGGTGACACGACTTTTCGTGCTCCCCCTTTTCCTGTCCTGGCTTGTGTGGCTTTTTTGTCAGTTTTCCTTACAGACGCGCCGGGATATCCGCCAGTATGCCGGTGAGCAGCCGCCATGCCCGTTCCACGCTCGCCGCTTCCACCCGCTCGCCCGGCGAGTGTGCGCCCCGGATCGTGGGGCCGAAGGAGATCATGTCCATTTCCGGCCACAGCGCGCCAAAGACGCCGCATTCCAGCCCGGCGTGTATCACCTGCACGGTGGCTTCGCCGCCAAAAGTCCGGCGGTAAACATCCTGCGCCAACGCGAGCAGCCTGGAATCCGGGTTCGGTATCCACCCTGGCCCGGCCCCAGTGGCCTGGACGTGATCGACCCCGGCGACGGAAAAAAGATAGACGATTTCGGCGGCCAGTCTGCGGATGCCGTCCTCGCGCAGCGAGCGCACCATGGCGTTGACGTGCAGGCGACCGTCCGCAAGCCGCGCTTCCCCGATGTTGTTGGACGTTTCGACCACAGCGGGCATGTCCTGGCTCATGGCGCGCACACCGTAGGGCAAACCGTGCAGCAGGGCCACCACGCGCCTCGTCGCTTCCCCGGTCAATGCCGCGCCAGGCGTGACTACTGACGGCGCGATTTCGATGCGCACGCCGCTGTCCTCGCTCGTCAGCTCGCGCCGCAACCTTTCCAGGTGGCGATCTGCCACCGCTTGCAGGCGGGTGGCATCGGCCAGGCACAACGTGGCTTCGGCTTCGCGCGGGATGGCGTTGTGGGCGGTGCCGCCAGCCAGCGTCGCCAACTGGAAGTCGACGTTTGTTTCGGCGAATTCGTACAGCAACCCGGCCAGCAGCTTGATCGCGTTGCCGCGCAAGCGATGGATGTCGATGCCGGAATGGCCGCCCGCCAGCCCGCTCAGGCGCACGCTGACCGCCTGCCAGCCAGGCGTTGGTGCTTCTGTGGGCAAGGGCGCATCAGCAATGACATCGGCGCTGCCAGCGCAGCCAATGTAGAGTTCGCCCCATTCCTCGGTATCGAGGTTGAGCAACAGGCGGCCTTGCACCGCGTCCGCCTTCAGGCCCAGCGCGCCGTGCATGCCCGCTTCCTCATCCACGGTCAGGAGAACTTCCAGCGCCGGGTGGACAAGATCGCCGGCTTCCAGCACCGCCAGCGCCAGCGCGACGCCGATGCCGTTGTCGGCCCCGAGGGTCGTGTCGCCCGCCGTCACCCAGCCGTCGCGCAGCACGGGACGGACAGGGTCACGCGCAAAGTCGTGCGCGCTGCCGCCGTTTTTTTGGCACACCATGTCGAGGTGGCCTTGCAGCACCACACCCGGGCGGTTTTCGTAGCCCGGACTAGCAGGTTTGCTCAAAACGAGGTTGCCGATGGCGTCGACTTTCACGCCCAACCCGCGCGCGCGCGCCCAGGCGGCCAGTTCGTCGCGGAGCGCGCGCTCCTGACCGGAGGCGCGCGGTATCCGGCACAGAGTGGAAAAGTGACGCCATACCGGCGCAGGATGCAGAGTGGAAATGTCCATGGAGTTCGCTGTAAAAAAGAGAGGCGACGGAAAAACGGCGTCGCCAGAAATACCAAGATCCTACATACCGAGGGACTTCAACAATTCATCCTGTTCCGTCGCGCCGGCGGCGGTCTCGCCGTCGCGCCTGACTTGTTCCAACAAGGCGTCGGGGTCAACCTCCTCGGCCTCGAAGTCGTTGAGTTTGATGAATTCGGTGCGGTCGATGGCCATTTCGAGGTAGAAGATGTTGCCGCGTTCGGTCTGGAAAGTCACCCGCCGCGATTCGGGCTGATCGAGGTGAGTGTCGATGGAGAGCTCCACCTGTTTGGTGAGCGCCAGCATCTTGGGCTGGTTTTGGGTGATGTGGGTTTGCAATTCCTGCGACACCTTGCGCGTAAAGTCGCCGACAATCTGGTTCATCAGCTCCCCCATGACGTTGCCAACGTCGTCGGAGGTGAAATTGCTGGCGAGTCCTTCTTTCGCCATGCCCATGTTGAGCATGTAGCGTTCGTAGAGTTCCATCGCCGAGGCGGCGGAAAAGTTGATGACCACCAGACCGGAAAAGCCGCCGTCGAACAACACGAAACAGCCGAGGTCGGGTTTGAGGCAGGTGCGGGTGATGCGCTGGATCATGCCGGAATAGGCAATCCGGCTCGCTGTGGCCAAGTGCAGCACCTTGGCGACGGCATCGCATAGTGACCGGAGGATGTCCTCGGTGCCGAAGACAACTGGGTAATTTTTTTCACTCATTTTCGCCGCCGCTGTCGAAGAAAAGCTCATGTATATCACATGCGGACAGACGCGGCGCGGTGTATCGCCGCGCTCAACGATGAATGACTTCCGCCAGCAATTCGTCGAGCAGATGCCCGTGACGGCTCGCCTTGGTGCACAGGTAATTGCGGTTCTGCTCGGTCAGCTGACCAAAGAGGACACGCCGCCGGGCGACGTCGATACCCGCTTCGCACAAGGCGCGGACTTTCTCCGGGTTGTTGGTCAGGAGTTCGATGCGGGCAATGTCGAGCGCGGCGAGCATTTCGTGCGCGGCGCGGTAATCGCGTTCATCCTTGCCAAAACCGATGACCTGGTCGGCGTCGATGGTGTCCAGCCCTTCGTCCTGCAAGCAATAGGCGCGCAGTTTGTTGGCGAGGCCGATACCCCGCCCTTCCTGCGCCAGATAGAGCACGACACCGCCGCCCAGTTCGTGGATAGTGCGCAGGCTGTTGCGCAGTTGCGCGCCGCAGTCGCAACGCTGGCTGCCGAACAGGTCACCCGTCAGGCAGGCGGAATGTACCCGCACCGGCACGTCGCCGGGCCACTCCCCGCGCTCGCCGAGCAGCACCGCAACGTGTTCGCGGCTACCGTCTTCCTCGCGGAAGACAATAAGACGGGCGTCGCCCAGACCGGCAAGAGGCACCCTCGCCTCGCTCACCCGGCTCACTTTGCCCGGCCCGCTCTCGCACAGCGCGATGGCTGCCGCAACCGGCGAGGCCAGCAGATCGCCTTCGGCGCAGCGGCGCGCGAGCGCCTCGCACCGGGCCGGAGCAACCTCGAAGACGAGCGCCGACGGCACCAATTGCGCCCGCCGCACCAGGAGCAAGGCTGCGCGCCCGGCTTCGTTCAGGGGCGCGAGGCCCGGTGGCAGGCTCGCGCCGCGCACGAGCGCATGGCGCAACACATCCGCCGCCGATGGCAAGCCGGCAAATGACAGGCTCGCCCCAAGACCGTCGCAGAAAATGCCCAGGCTCGCCAACCGATGGCGCGACAAAACCTGTGTCGGCAACGCGCCACTCATCGCGGCGGCATCCGCCAGCGCGGCGCCGTCGATGCCTTCGAGCGGCGCGACCAGATAAATGGCGCCTGCCGCATCGCGCAGGATCACCGGCAAACTGCGGCGCAAATCAAAAACAAGGCGCTCAGCCTGGCGCATGACTCTCTCTCCCGGAGGCGCTCCACCACAAAAAATAATGGAAACTGCAACGTCCGGCGCATTGCCGCCGGCGGGTGGATGTAAAAACGCCCAGCCGATCAGGCCGGGCGTGCCGCTTGCCATGATAATACCTGCGGGTTCACATCGTCGAGTCGACGCTTGTGGAACGTGGACGCGAACGCATATTTCCTGCCCCCCAGCTTGTTCCAGTAAGGAAAGCAAGAGGGCGCGGAGGTTTCCTGACGCGGGCAGGAACCAGAACGGACAAAAGTGCGACGGATTCATCCGCCGCGCTTTTTTCATGCGGAGATGCGCACCGTCGAAGGCCCGCTCTGACCGGCAGGCCGGTTGTCGCTGCCAGCGTTTTCGAGATAGCGCCGCAAGGCTTGCTGGCTCGCCGCCGTGGGGGTGGATTCCGCGCCATCGCTGCGGTCAGCGCGCACCACCGCATCGCGCGGCTGCACGGGCACGGCAGGCCCGGCGCTGGTCGGACGCGGCAACGAGGTATCGACGCGCGCCGCGATCTGGGCGGCGGGGCTGATGTCGACCCGCACCGAGGGTGACTCCGGTGTTTGCCGTTCGGGAACGGACGACGACGCATCCCGTTCGCGCGGCGTCGCAAGCGTCTGAAGACGGGCGCTTTGCGCGCTATCGAGGCTGGCGATGAGCGGCAGTTGCAACGAGGTGTCCATGATCGTCTCCTTCTTCTGCGCCAGCTACGGCGGATGTGTGCAAAGCCATACGCTGCCGGCCTGCGATCAAAGTGTAGACGGTGGGCACGACGAAAAGCGTGAAGAAAGTACCGAGCAGAAGTCCGCCGACGATCACCCAGCCGATCTGCTGCCGGCTTTCGGCCCCCGCGCCGCGCGCGAGCGCCAGCGGCAGCGAACCGAGCACCATCGCGCCCGTGGTCATCAGAATCGGGCGCAGCCGCAGCACAGCGGCGTCTGTCACCGCCGCAAACGCATCCTTGCCCGTGGCGCGCAACTGGGTGGCGAATTCGACGATCAGGATGCCGTGCTTGGTGATGAGGCCGATCAGTGTGACAAGCCCGATCTGGCTATAGACGTTGAGCGTGCCGCCGGTGAGCCACAGCGCACCCAGCGCGCCCGCCATGGACAGCGGCACGGTGAGCATGATGATGAAGGGGTTGGCGAAGCTCTCGAATTGCGCTGACAGCACAAGGTAGATGAAGGCGAGCGCGAGCACAAAGGTGAGCGCGAGACTGGCGGAACTGGTTCTGAATTCGCGCGACATGCCGTCGTAGTCGGTGGAATAGCCCGACGGCAGGATGCGGGCGGCGGTGTCGTCCATCCAGGCAAGCGCCTCGCTCAGGGCGAAGTCGGGCGCAAGGTTGGCGGTAATTGTCACGGCGCGGCGCTGCCCGAAATGGTTGAGTTCGCGCGGGCTCACCGTTTCCCTGATGGTGACGAGGTTGGAGAGCGGCACCATCTGGCCTTTGCCGCGCACGAAAATGTCGTGAATGTCGCGCGGGTCGACGCGGTCGCCGGCATCGACCCGTACCCAGACGTCGTATTGTTCGGCGTCCTTCTTGTAGCGCGTCACCTGGCGGCCACCGAGCATGGTTTCGAGCGTGTGACCGATGACGTCGATGGATATCCCGAGGTCAGCGGCCTTGTCGC
>JAITQD010000099.1 GCA_031289095.1 Azoarcus sp. | reverse complement strand
AGCCCCGCCTGGCCGTATTCGTTGATCAGTACCGAAGTTCCCGCGAATTCTTTGCCTTGTAAAAGCTTGCCCAACAAGGTGGTTTTGCCGCTGCCCAAAAAACCCGTAACGATGACAATCGGTATTTTCTCGCCATCAGCCATGTTGGCTGCCGCCTTGAGCAAGGCATCCTTCCTTGTCCAGCCAGTCCAGCAGGGCGGGGTCCAGGGGGTCGATGCTTTTGTCCGTCATTTTCTGGGCTTCCGGCCACATGTCGCCAAGATCGTTGACCACCTTTTGCAGGCCCTTTTTGTCGGACAAAAGATATTTGCTGCCCTGCCAATCCTTAAAACTCAAGCCATAAAAAGAAAGCACCGCGTTCACATAGCGTACCCTGTGCAGACGCCCGCGCAGCCTGTCCCGCTGCAATTCGCCCGACACCACTATATTGCCGCCGTATTCCTTGTCATGAGATGCCTGGTCTGTCCAATGGACATGCATGACCAGCTCGCCGCACAAGATGCACATAACCCCTCCCTCTTTATTTTTCCATCGCCAAATCATTCGTAACGCGAAGACTAACCGCGGACAGTGCGCACAGCACGGCAAGGCGGAGTCGAAAATGTAATTTCAGCGCAGGCCAACGCCGATGCCATCGGCGTCAAGCGTAGCGGCAGGAACTACAAAATCACGGCTGATCCGGAATTGGAATTACATGCCAACGTGCCCCGCCTACGCCCTCCCTGGCCTGGCCGCTTTCCGGGGGGTGGGCGGCTTTTCGCCAGGGAGAGCAAGGCTTAGGGCAAAAACTATCGTGCCTTACCCTATTTTTTCCTGGGACTGCGTTTGACAAAGTCATCGGCAATCTGGTCAAAAGTGCACCAGCGGACACCTTCATGGCTATTGATATGCTCGATCAGGCGTTCGTGACCCAGGAGGCACTGCGGCCTGCCGCTGACATCGGGGTGTATGGTCATGCCAAAAACGGCATAGTCATATTCGCGGTAGCAATAATCGAAAGTATCTTTCCACAAGCCGTCAAAAATATCCCGCGGATTGGCAAAGCCGAAGCTGTTGGGACTCTTCTTGACAAACATCATCGGCGGCAGGTCGTCCAGATACCAGTTGGCCGGTATCTCCACCAGGTCGGTTTCCTTGCCCCTGAGCAAAGGCTTCATCCAGCTGGCCGCCGCGGCGGTATAGTCTATCTTGGTCCAGGAATCCCCTACCCGCACGTAATAAGGATGCAGGTCGTCGTGCATCAGGCTGTGGTCATATTTGACCCCATGTTTGATCAAAAGCTCGTTGGTCACGTTGGAGAATTCCCACCACGGCGCCACGTAGCCTGTGGGCCTCTTGCCCGTCAGCTTGGTGATCAGGTCGATGCACTTGAGCAGGATGTCTTCTTCCTGTTTGGGCGTCATGGCGATGGGATTTTCGTGGGAATAGCCGTGCAGGCCGATCTCGTGCCCGTCATTCACGATCATTCTCATTTGTTCCGGGAAAGTTTCGATAGAATGGCCCGGCGAGAAAAAGGTCGCCGTGATCCCATATTTTTTAAACAGCTTCAATAGGCGGGGAACGCCGATCTCACCGGCAAAAAGCCCTCTGGAAATATCATCCGGCGAGTCCTCGCCGCCATAGGAACCCAGCCACCCGCCGACAGCGTCGATATCCACGCCATACGCCACCAAGATTTCTTTCTTTGCCATTATCAGTTTCCTCCTTTGGTTTGTTTTGCTGATCTCATCGCCGCGCCAGTGCAAAATCGGACATCTTGCGATGGTTGGCAGGACGACAAGCATCCCGCGCGGTGTAATAAGCAGTTTTTGTGCCAATACCCTGCCACCGTGCCGCAAGGCCGTTGTGACAGGAAAAATGCGCTTCTCTGGCGCAAAATACCGCGCATTTCATGCAAAAGCGCAAGGTGTTTATGCAAAACCGCATAAACACTTTCTCGACGGCCCGCGCCTTTACTTATGCAGCTTGCGGCTAACCGTGCTCTGGTCAATTCCCAGGGCGGCGGCGGCCCGCGCCGTGGTGCCGTATTTCACCAGGGCCAGTTTGAGCAGTTGCCTTTCCACGCTCTGCACGGCTTCTTTCAGGGGCAAGATGCGCTTCACCGACACTCCCGCGTCCCCGCTGCCCGCCAGGATGTGCGCGGGCAGGTCGGCCGCGGTGAGCAGGTCCTTGTCCGAGAGCACGACAAGCCTTTCGACGACATTTTGCAGTTCCCGGATGTTGCCGGGCCAGTGGTATTCCTGGAGTTGCTGCATGGCTTCCTGATTCAGGCTCTTTTTCCCGCCATGCAGGCTGTTGTAGCGCTGTAAAAAAAACACCGTCAAGGGCAGGATGTCCTCCGGACGCTCCCGCAAGGCTGGGATGCGAATGGGCAGCACGTTCAGGCGGTAATACAAGTCCGCGCGGAAATTCCCGTTCTCTATGGCCGCCTCCAGGTTGCGGTTGCTGGCGGCGATGACGCGCACGTCCACATGTATGGGTTTGGTGCCGCCGACGCGGAGCAGCATCCCGTCCTGCAAGACCCGCAGCAGCTTGACCTGCATGTTCAGGGAAAGCTCGGCGATTTCGTCCAGGAACAAGGTTCCCCGGCTGGCCAGCTCAAACAAGCCCGGCTTGCCGTCTTTGCCCGCGCCCGTGAAGGCCCCCTTCTCGTAGCCGAACAACTCCGACTCCAGGAGGTTTTCCGGAATGGCGCCGCAATTTATTTTGATGAACTGCTTGTCCTTGCGCTTGCCGCTGGAGTGGATGAAAGAAGCGAGGACATCCTTGCCGACGCCGGATTCCCCGGTGATCAGCACGGTAGAATCAAAACCGCTGACCTTCATGGCCATGCGGGTGACGCCCGCCATGGACTCGCTGGCGTAAATCAGTTGGTTTTGCTCAAGGTTTTTGGCGCGCAGCTCGTCCAGCTCGTGTTTGTACGCCTCCAGGAGGAGCTTGGCGCTCTCCATCTCCGCCTGCAAGGATTTTTCCGAGGAAATATCCCTGGACAGGTTGATGATCTGAATGATCCTGCCGTCCTTGTCGGTGATCGGCGTGCCGACCACCATCAGCTTGCGGCCTGTCCTGGTCACCTGGAAGGACTGCACCCTTTGTCTGGTTTCCAGCACCAGGCGCGTGATCGAAGGCTTGAAGACCCCTTTTTCCTCCAGTTCGTAAATGCTCCTGCCGATCATCTGCTCGGCTTTCAGCCCCCAAAGATCCTCGCAGGCGGAACTGACTTTCTGGGTAACGCCGCTGCCGTCGGACGCATAAATGACATCATAATTGTAGCGAAAAATGGCCCTTATGTCGTTGTCAAAATCCTCATAAGAGAAGTCGGTTTGCTCCCCGGCGTTTGGTATGGCCCCGTAGAAAAAAGTCATCTGCTTCGCCCCCCGATGGTCCGCGTCCTGCCAGCTGCCGCCCCGGAGGAAAAAATCTCCCTTTCCCCGAACATGGCCTGGACGCCTGCGCGCGCGTCCGCCATTCGCGGCGGTTTGCTCTCGTGCGGAAGGTTTTTGATATTTTGTTGCATGAGTTTTGACAAATTAGCTAACCAATTGATTTTAATCAATAAATAACGATGTGATGTCTAAAAAGCATGCTTCGTCAGCTCCTCTGAAACCCGCGCCGTTACCGATGCGATTTTTTTTATTTTAGACAGGAAAAAGCCGTGAAGGCAAAAGTGTAGCACTGCTTTCATGCAGGTCAGTCAAGCAGAGGAAGATTGTCGTGGTGATTGTGTGAATCGAATGCAGCCCCGGCCTGCGTGTTCCTGAACCGCTGCAAACTCCTCCCCGGCCCGCCCCTTGCCAGGGCGCTGCGAAGAAATCCGCCCCGCCACAAATTCTATATGCATACAGCGGCGTGGCCGCGCGTGAACGGACACAAGAGCGGGCACAACATTGGTGCATCCTTTATTTTTTGCGCGCCAGCCTTGTGCGCCAATCGGCGCGCAAGCTCCAGACGAAGCGCCAAGATGATGAAATATAAGGATTTTTTCCTCTGGCATGTTTGCTGCTTTAGCGTCCCGTGTGAAGTTTGGACGCCTCGTCGCGCCAGCCGCGCCGTTTCGCCGGGTACCGACGGTTCAGCGCGGGCGCGGCTGTGATCGGGGGAGGGCAGCCTTCCCGGAAAAACAATCCAGGAGCGCATCATGAAAATGCTTACAGCCATCATCAAGCCATTCAAGCTTGACGAAGTGCGCGAGGCCTTGTCCGCCGTCGGCGTGCAGGGCATCACGGTTGCCGAGGTCAAGGGCTTTGGCCGTCAGAAAGGGCATACCGAGCTGTACCGGGGCGCTGAATACGTCGTCGATTTTCTGCCCAAGGTGAAGATCGAAGCAGCGATTCCCGACAGCATCCTCGATCAGGTCATCGAAGCCGTCGAGAAATCCGCGGGAACAGGCAAGGTCGGCGACGGGAAGATTTTCATTTCCAATCTCGAACAAGTCATTCGCATCCGCACCGGCGAAGTCGGTGAGGACGCCCTGTAAAGGAGCCAGGCATGAGACATCTATTGACCCTATTCGCCCTGCTGGGGGCGGTGACTTTCGGCGGCCCGGCCTGGGCCGATGAGCCGGCGGCAGCCGGGCAGACGCCGGCGGCCGTTTCCGCCGCTCCAACCGCGCCGTCCGCCGAGGCGATTTTGCTCCAGACCGCGCCCCAGACCGTGAGCAAGGCCGACAACGCCTGGATCATGGTCTGCGCGATTCTGGTCATGCTCATGTCGATTCCGGGCCTGGCGCTGTTCTACGGCGGCCTGGTGCGCACGAAAAACATGTTGTCGATCCTGATGCAGGTTTTCGTGATCTTTGCGTTGATCACCGTGCTCTGGGTGGTTTACGGGTATTCACTGGCCTTTACCGAAGGGGGCCGTTTTTACGGCGTGCTCGACAAGCTCTTCCTGATTGGCGTTACGCCGGATTCCCTGGGCGGCACGTTCAGCAAAGGCGTGGCCATCTCCGAATTGACCTTCGTCGCGTTCCAGGGGGCTTTCGCCGCCATTACCGCGGTCCTGATCGTCGGCGCTTTTGCCGAACGCGCCAAATTTTCCGCGATCCTGATGTTCATCGTGCTGTGGTTTACGTTCTCCTATGTGCCGATGGCGCATATGGTGTGGTACTGGGCCGGTCCCGACGCCTACGTCGACGCGGCGGCAGCCGAAGCGGCGAGCGCGACGGCGGGTTTCCTGTTCCAGAAAGGCGCGCTCGATTTCGCCGGCGGCACGGTGGT
>JAITQD010000072.1 GCA_031289095.1 Azoarcus sp. | reverse complement strand
CTTGCCCGGCGATGCCGATGGCGGTGAGGGCGTGGTAGATGCCCCATACAGTGCCGAAAAGGCCGATGAACGGGGCGGTCGAACCAACCGTGGCAAGCAGCGCCAGTCCGTCCTGCAAGCGGGTCTGCACGTTTTCGACCGCGCGCTGGATGGATTCGCCAATCCAGGTATTGAGGTCGATGTGTTCCAGCAGGCCGATGTGATGCTCCTTGGCTTTGATGCCGGACTGGGCGATGAAGTGGAACGCGCCTTTGGGACTGAGCGCCTGGACGCCCTGTTGGATGCCGCCGGCAATCCAGAACTTGTTGCGGGCCTCACGGGCGTGCCAGCGCAGTTTTTGCTGTTCATAGAACTTGGTGAAGATCACGTACCAGGTCGCCGCCGAAAGCAGCACGAGAATGACCAGCGTGCCCTTGGAGACTAAATCGCCCTGGGCCCACAGGGCGTCCAGGCCGTAGGGATTGGTGGCGGTTTTGCCGTCGGCGGTCTGTGCGAGCGCGACGCCCATGGGCAGGGAAACGGTGAGCGCGAAGAGCAATTGGCGCAAGCGGCGGGGCAGGGGAAAGGAAACGAAGTGGGACATGGCGTGCTCCAGGGGAAAGGAAAATAGATGAAACCGGCAAAGGGTCATGCGTCCAGGGTGAACCTGAACGGGACGGTGACGCGCACTGGGCGGCCCTGTCCGACGCAACGGAAACGCCGTATGGCGTCGGTGACGACTCTGTTGAAAAGCGGGTCGGAGGATTTGGCGATGCGGACGTTGCCGATATCGCCGCCCGCATCGACGATGAATTCGGCCATGACCTCGCCGCTCCTGTTCAGGCGCAGGGCCTGAGGGGGATAAGGCACGCTGCTGCGGATGTTCATGTGGTTGGGGCAGGTGACGCCGATGGCGGCGGCGACCACCGGCGCGGGTTGGGGCGCTACGGGCGCCACGGGCGCAGCCGCAGGCGGGTCGGTCTGCACGATGGTGATCGGCGACTCGATGACAGGCGCTTCCACCACGACTTCCGGCGGCGGGACGTAGGACGGCGGCGGTGGCGCGGCCTGCGGGCGGGTGGCGCGCACGATGCGTTTCGGCGGGGGAGGCGGGGGCGGCGGCGGTTCGGGTTTGACCTCTTCGATCAGGCTCACGTTGAGCGGGTCGCTGATGATCTTGACGACCTCGCGGGCAAGTCCGTTCATCAGCGCGTATCCCAGCACGATGTGAAACAGAATCGCCAGGGTGATGCCGGTTATATGGCGGCGCGGGTCGCGTTGTTGCGCGGCATAGGATGTATAGCTCATCGGGTTTCCTGCTTGCTTCTCTGGCTTCGACGGCTGTTTGGGCGGGCCGACGACGATCATGGATTCGGCTTTTAGCATTATTCATGCCAAAAAATACGGGTCACGCGCCGTTTTTATAACTCGATGATATTAATGCTGATTTTCGGCAGGCAAAGTCGATTCCCTTTCCCGCGCCGCCAGACGCCATGGTGGGAAAGAAGCAGCCTGTGGTGCGAAAGCGTTGCTGCGGCAACAGCGTGCGTCTCCGCGCCATTTCAAAGGGCGCAGCAATCGGCGAAGTCAAGAAAATCTGCTTGTCAGGAAACACTTGTTTCACGAATTGCTGCCATCGCAGCAAATCGCCCGCCCGGATGGGTGTGCCGCCCAGAAAACATGATGCCGTTGAGATAAAAATGATATTAAAAATCAATTGATTATAAATAAATTTGTATGTGCTCAATGGGGGTGGCAGATGTCTTGCTTAGTCGCTGTCCGACCCCCGATTACCAAGGAGCGCACATCATGAACAAACCCGTATGCAAAGTTTTCCTTTCCATGCTGTCGGTCGCCGCGCTGGCTGGCGCAACACCGGTTCAGGCCCATCACGCCTTCGCTGCGGAATTCGACGCCAACAAACCCGTCGAGCTGCGGGGCGTCGTGACCAAGGCGCGTTGGGTCAATCCTCATAGCTGGCTCTATGTAGATGTGAAGAACGAGGATGGCTCCGTCACCAACTGGGGATTCGAGTTCGGCGCGCCCAATGCCTTGCAAGGGCGAGGGCTGAGCAAGGCCGACCTCCAGGTGGGCAGCGAGGTGTTCATCAAGGGGTATCGCTCGAAGAATGGCGGCGCATTTGCCTACTCCGTGTTCATTACGCTTGCCGACGGTCGCAGCATCCAGACTGGCGGCGCGCAGGACGCCCCGGCGGACGAAACCAAAAAAGAAGGTGCGGCCAGTTGAATGCGAACCTGACTCCAGGCGGGGACGTGGCGCATGCGCGCCGGCCTCGCCGCCGTTTTCCGGGAGCCTTTCTGGTGCTGGCGCTTGTAGTGAGTGCCGTAGCGGAAGCGGCCACAGGCATCCCTCGTCTCGCGGGCAAACCGGATTTTTCCGGCATCTGGCAAACGACGAGCGCGGCGGAATTCGACCTCGCACCCCACACCGGGCGCGAGGATGCGCCGCCGGGGCCGGGCGTGATCGAAGGCGACGGCTACATTCCCTACCTGCCAAAGGCGCTGGAGCAGAAGCAGAAAAACTTCGCGGCCCGGCAAAGTAAAGATCCCTACCTGAAGGGCTATACCCTGGGCGTGCCGCGTTTGGTCTACGCACCCTATCCGTTTCAGATTCTGCAACGGCCACGCGACCTCACCATCATTCCGCAATTCGGCTATTCGATTCGCACCATTCATACCAATGGCACTCGCCATCCGACGGAGAGCGCCGAACTCTGGCTCGGCGATTCACGCGGGCATTGGGAAGGCGATACGCTGGTCGTGGATGTGGCGGATTTTTACGATGAAACCTGGCTCGATCGGGCTGGCAACTTTCACAGTACGGCGCTGCACGTGGTCGAACGCTGGACATTCCGCGACGCCAACACCATCGAATACAAGGCCACGCTGGAAGACCCGAATGTATTCAGCCGCCCGTGGACGTTGAGCGTGATGCTCCATCGCCATCTGGAAAAGAATTTCCAGTTGATCGAGGACTATCGCTACACCTTGCCCTACGACCAATACTACCCGCCCAAAAAGCCGTAACGGCGAGAGGTTTTTCGTGAATAAGAATTTACGTCGTCAAGTATTTGGATGGGCTGTCATGGCCTTGTCTTCTGCATCCGTTTTTGCGCAACAGCCCCCCGGCTCGGCAGCGCCGGCAGGCGCTTCGTCTCAACAGGCGCAACGTCCGCCCGGCGGCGGCATTGGCCGGGAGACGAGTTTTACGGCGATCGCCCCGGGCAAATGGACAGGGCCGCGCCTCAATGACGGGCAGCCGGATGTGTCGGGACATTGGTCGAACACCATCGCCAACCACAACAACTTCACCGACCCGCAGGGCGGCATCATCAACGACCCGTCGCCGAGGGCGCAAAAACCGCAGGGGCCGCGCGAGGCGCGCGCGCCGAGCCGGGTGAGCGATCCGGCGGACGGGCAGGTGCCATTCCAGCCGTGGGCGGCGGCGAAGGTCAAGGATTTCCAGGCGCATTTCAACGACCCCGTGAAGCCGGAATATATCGAACCGCTGGCCCGCTGCGCGCCTTCCGGTATTCCCAAATCCTTTTATTGGCACGGTTACGAAATCCGCCAATATCCGGGCTACCTCCTGATCATGTTCAACAGCGGTTATCGTTTGATTCACCTGGATGGCAAGCCGCATTTGCCGAAGGCGTTGAAGCTCTGGAATGGGGATTCGCGCGGACACTGGGAAGGCAATACTCTGGTGGTCAGCGCACGCAATCTGAACGGCAAGGCGCTTTTTGGGCGCTCCGGCGAATTTTTTAGTGAAAACGCCACGGTGGATGAGCGCTACATATTCTCGAATGACGGCACACGCTACAACTACGTGGCAGTGGTGACCGATCCGACGGTTTTTACCCGGCCATTCAGCATCACCATTCCGGCTCGCCGCTATACCGAAAAGGACACGCCCAACGGTTGGCACTACGAAGCCAATCCCGCCAATTACGACGGCAAGGCACTCCTGCACGAGCGTAGCGAGCGAATTTGCCATGAAAACAATGGCGGTTTTGGAAGTCCGGCAATCATCAAATAAACCGGCAACACATCTCATTCCTTTTCATTGAAATCAACGACGCACAGGAAACGAGTCATGGCCCCCCCTTTTTCTTCTTTCCGAATAAAGCCTTTGAGCGCCGCCATCCTGAGTGGGTTGTTCCTGATGGGCAACCCCATCATGGCGGGCGCGCAGGAAGACAGTTCCCGTCTGGAAGCCTTGCAGAAGCAGATCGAAGGTTTGCAAAAAGCGCTGGACGAAAGCCAACGCGCCCTGGCCGCCGAGCGGGAAGCGCGCCGCGTGGAGGAAGCGCCCGCCACGGAAGGCAACGCCGTGGAAACGCCTCCGCCGCTCGCCTCGGAACCCACGCCCACGCCGGAAAACGACAGTGCTGACAGTGCCGAACAGGCACTTGAAACAGTGGTCATCAGCGGTCGCAAAGCGCAGCCGCTCGAAGCACTGAAGGACGTGCCCGTGTCCGTTTCAGCCGTGGCCGGGCAGGAACTGGAGCGCCTGGGCGCGACTGACGTGACCCAGGTTCTGAACCGGGTCGGTAACGTCAATTTCAACTATGGCAATCCGCGTACCGGCTCCCTGACCCTGCGCGGCATCACCACGGGGTCGTCCGACCAGATCGACCCGACCATCGGTACGACGCTCGATGACGTCAGTCTCGCCTATACGCCGCTCGCCAACGGCTACCCGTTTGTCGATATTGATACGGTTGCGGTGACGCGCGGCCCGACCGGCACGCGCGGCGGCAAGCCGTCCAACATTGGCCGTATCACGTTCACCACCAAGGCCCCGACGTTTACGCCGGAAGCCGGTTTGTCGATCACTTACGGCGAGTGGGATACGCTGAAGACCACTGCCGTTCTGGGCGGGCCGTTGGTCGATGGCGTTCTCGCATGGCGTGGCACCGTCCTGCGCGAACAGGGCAACGGCCCCTGGGAAAGCCAGTTTCCCGACCTGAAAGGGCGCTCTACTTACAAGAACGTCGACCGCACGTTCGGACGTGTCCAGTTCCTGTTTACGCCGAGCAACGATTTCAAGGCGAAGTTGAGCGGCGAATTTCAGCCCAAGGGCAGTGAATGGGTCAATGGCCTGGCGATCCGGCATGCGCAGCCTGAGTTCTATTCCGACGGCACGCCGCGCGCGGCTGGCAACATCGACGCGACCTTCAAGAAATACCAGCGCGACTGGTTCAACAAAGACCCGACGCTCTTCAACGCCAACCGGGATTACTACCGCTACCCGGTCAATGTCGACAACAACGGCGCGATCATCACCGGCTCCAAGGGCGTGACGCTGAACATGGACTGGAAGCTGAAGGGCCATACGCTGGAATCCATCTCCGGTTGGCGCGACCACTGGTTCTCCGCCGCCAACGACGAAGGCACGCCATTCGACATCACCAAGAGCGGTGGCTACATCACCCGCTACAGCCAGAAAAGCCAGGAGTTCCGCCTGACTTCGGACAAGGATGAGGCCCATGTGGTCGATTACGTGGGCGGCCTCTACTGGTTGTCCACCGATGGCGATTCCCTGAACCGCACCCGCTGGGGGAACGACGCCGGGGCTTACCAGGCCAGCGACGCGCACTACAACGTTCTGAACGCTTCGGCTGCGGGGCAGGCCATGCTGCGCGACAGCCTCAACCTGGCCTACCGAGGCACGGATAACTTTGTCAAGAACGAGAGCTTCTCCGCTTACGGCGAGGCGGATTGGCATCTTTCCAAACCGCTGACCCTGACGACCGGCGCGCGCATTGCCCGGGAAAGGCGTCGCAACAGTCAGGAATACGTGCTCTACGACCCAGGTGTCGGCGCGGATTTCTCCAACGCCTTCGGTCTTGGCGCCAACGTGCTCACGACACCCGTCGCCGACGCGGCGGCGGCCGACCGGCTGGCGCAAGGGTATTTCGGCCAGAACTACGGCAGCCTCTCCGGCGCCGAGCAGGAGCTGTTGCGCCGGGCCGCCTCGGTTCGCAACGGCACCCTCGGGCAAAGCGCGCTTTACCCCAAGAAAAGCGCGAAACCCTGGGAAGGCAATGTCTATTCCTGGAATGTGGCGCTCACCGACAAGATCAACGACGACCTGACCGTGTATGGCACCGTGCAGTACGGCGAAAAGGGCGGTATTGCTTCGATCAACAGCCAGGGCGTCGCCTCGCTGGTCGACAAGGAACGCACAACGGGTTTTGAAGCCGGCTTCCGCTCCTCGCTGTTCGCCAAAACGCTCACGCTGAATGCCGATGTCTTCATCAACGAGCTGCGGGATTTCCAGACGACCGTCTACGAACATGACCCCATCGGAACCGCCGCCAACATCGCGTCGGGTCTGACGGGGGCCGAAGCACAGGCTTATCAGAGCGTGATCGGCAATGTGCCCAAGGTTCGGGTGAAGGGGGTGGAAATCGACGCCCTCTATACCGGCATCAAAAACCTGAGCGTGCGCCTGGCGGCTTCCTACAACGATGCGCGCTACGCGGCGGACTTTTACCTGCCGCAGCCCAGTGAAGTGCATTACGGCGCGGGTACCGGCCTGGGGTCGCACTTCAATGCCAAGGGCAAGACGCTGCACAACGCGCCGAAATTCACCACCGTCGTGGGCGCGGATTACAACACGCAGGTATTCGGCGACAAGGTGTTCCACGTCTCGGCCAATTACAAATGGACCGGCAGCTACTACACCGCCGCTGGCAATTCCGCCTACAACAAGCAGGACGGGTACGGCATTCTGGATCTGGGTATCGGCCTCGGTCGCAGCGACGGCCTGTTCGACGCCAATCTGGTGGTCAAGAACGCATTCAACAAGAGCTACCACGTCGAGGGTTGGGACAACTACACGCCTAGCACGCCACGCTGGGTCGGCGTCATCTTGTCCGCACGTCTGTAACCGTCCATTTTCATCAGGAGCGCATCACATCATGTCTACATTGCTGGAACTGGCCCAAGGGCTGCAACACTCAGGCTTCGGTACGGCCCTGGCCGAATCCCGTTATGCCTTTCCCCTGATCGAGGGCACGCACCTGATCGGCCTTTCCATTTCGGTCGGGCTGATTTTCCTGATTGACCTGCGTCTGGTCGGTTTATTCCTGCGGCAAGTGCCCGCGCATACCCTGCTGCGTTCCCTGCTGCCGATCGTCCTGTGGGGCTTCGCCCTCATCTTTATCACGGGCGTCCTGCTTTTCATCTCCGAGGCGGACACGATCATTGTCAGCCCCGCCTTCCCGGTCAAACTCGTCCTCCTTTTCCTGGGCGGTCTGAACGCCCTGTATTTCGAGTTCAAGCTCTCGCGCGAACCGGCATTCCAGAGCAATACCGCCGCGATTCTGCCCGATAAGGTGCGCTATTCAGGCTTCGCCTCGCTGGCGTTGTGGACGCTGGTCATCATCGCCGGGCGCATGCTCGCCTACCTCTGATATCTGATCGTTTTCGGGAGTCTCGCATGTCTGCTGTTGACGTATTGACATCGCTGCAAAACAGTTTTCTCGGGCAGGCCATCGGCCAGTCCAACCATCTCGTCGGCGCGACGGCCCAAGTGTTCCATATCCTGGGATTCATCTTCCTGCTCGCCGCCGTCATCTTCATCAACCTGCGCCTGCTGGGCCTCGTTCTGCCCAATGTTCCTTTGCGGGAGGTGAGCAAGCAACCCATCCAGTTCCTTTGGGGTGGTTTCTTCTTCGCCAGCGTCAGCGGTTTGCTGATGTTCATTTCGGTGCCCACGCTCTATTACGCCAATCCGGCCTTTATCTCCAAACTGGTGCTGTACGGTTTGGCCATCGTCTTCCAGCTTGCGCTCTACCAGCGTGTACTGAAAACCGAACACCCCTCGAAGGTGCTGGTCTGGGTCAGCGTGGCGCTGTCGTTCTTCCTCTGGTTTGGGGTCGGTCTCACCGGGAGGGCAATTGGCTATGTCTGAAAACCGAAGCGGGCGCGGCATCGTCGTGGGCGTGTTGGCGGCTTGCCTGCTCACGGCCTGCGGGGCGCGCCAGGAGCAGTCCGTCGCCCATGCCGCCATCGCCGTGCCGGACGCGGTGGCCCCGTTCAGGCTCGCCGCGTCCTTGCAGGACATCATGATCTCCCTGGTCGACGTGAACGCAGATGCCGTATGGGAGTCGGTGAGCGAGGAATGGGACAAGGACGGCTACCGGGAACACAAGCCCGTATCCGACGAGGAATGGCGGACGGTGCGCAACCAGGCAATCGCGTTGCAGGAATCCGCCGATCTCCTGCTGATCCCGGGCCGCCACCTTGTCGATCCGGGCAGGGAGCTTGAGGATGCCGACGTGGCCGGCATTTTGGGGGCGAAGGCGATCGAGGCGGCGATCACGACGCAGCGGGCGGAATTCGACGCTTTTTCCCTCGCCCTGCATGAGGTTTCCCGCGAGATCGTGACGGCGGTCGATAAAAGGGACGTCGTCGCCTTGCGGACGATCGGGGCGCGCCTAGACACGGTGTGCGAAACCTGCCACGCGCGTTTTTGGTACCCCGATGCGCAGCAGGCGCCGACGCGCTGATATTGCGCTCCTGTTCGTGCTGTGGGCGGCCAGCGGCGCGGGAGCGGGAGCGGGCGGGGAGGGCGCATCCGCCACCTTGCGCCTGATGCAGGAAAAGGTGATTCCCGCCTCCAACACCGTATTTGGCGCCACCGCTGAGGTTCCGGCAGACGATGCGGGCTGGCGGGAAGTCGAGCAGGCGCTTGAAACGCTTGTTGCGTCGGTGCGGGAGATGGCGGACGCGCCCGGCGGCTTCGCGCCGCTGCCCTGGAAGGACGACGCCGCCGCTTTCGCCAGGGCGGTGCTCGATGCGCGCCGCGCGGTGGCGGCGCGCAATGTCGATGCCCTGGAATCGGCAAACGGCGCGCTGTATCAAAGCTGCGAAACCTGCCATGTGGTTTATTTGCCGGCAAGCAAGTGAACCGCCGGCCCCTGAGCGCTGCGGCGGCGGACATGATACCGTCGTCAGGCGCGGAAACCGTTGTTTGAAATATGTCCCTCCCGTCCATGCCGCATCAGCGAAGCGATGACGATGCGCAACGAGGCGTTTGCATGCGTGCAGTGTTTCTGACTCTCCTGCTGTTGGCCTCTGCCGGCCTGTCGCCGCTCGCCCTGGCCCAGCCGGTCGAGGCCGCGCGGGCGCAGACGCCGCATGTACAGGCGCAACTGCTCGCCGACGTGTCTGCCGTGCGGCCCGGGGGAGAAATCTGGCTCGGCGTCGCACAGAAAATCATTCCCGGCTGGCATATCTACTGGAAAAATCCCGGCGATTCTGGCCTGCCGCCGACGATCACCTGGTCGTCCGTCCCGACCGGTACGCACGTCGGCCCGCTGCAATGGCCGACGCCGGGACGCTTTTCCATGGGGCCTGTGACGAATTACGGCTATGGCGGGGAAGTCGTCCTGCTCGCGGCGGCGCGCCTGCCAAATGACCTGTCGCCGGGGGAACGCATCACGCTCGGGGCGGACGTCGAATGGCTGGTCTGCGAGGAGGAATGTATCCCCGAGCGGGTGAAACTGTCGTTGAGCCTGCCCGTGCAGACCGCGTCCGCGCCTGGAGAAGACGCAGCGGCAATTACGGCGGCGCGCGCGAAACTGCCATCGGAAGCGCCCTGGCCCGCGCGTTTCCAGCGCGAAGGCGGGCAGGTGCGTCTGCATCTGGAAAGCGCCGCCTTTCAGCAGACGCCGCCCCGGGCCGTCTGGTTCTACCCGGAAGCATGGGGACACATCGACCATAGCGGCGCGCAGTTCTTTCGTGTCGATGAACGTGGACTCACGATAACGCTGCCAGCGAGCGAGGCGGCGAGCCCGGACGCGCTCGGCGGTGTACTCGTCATCGAGCGCGACGGCGATGCGCCACGGGGATTTTCAATCGTGGCGACACAGACGCCAGTGGCTGCTACGGTCAGCAGTGCGGCGGACGTCCTGCTCGCCATGCTGATGGCCCTGGCCGGAGGCCTCCTGCTCAACCTCATGCCCTGTGTGTTTCCCGTGCTCTCGATCAAGGCGCTCTCACTCCTGCAACACGGCGGCGGCAGGGCGGCGCGCCTGAACGGCCTTGTCTACCTCGCGGGCGTGCTGGCGAGTTTCGTCTTTCTGGCGGGGCTGTTGTGGCTGTTCCGGGTTGGCGGTGAAAACCTGGGCTGGGGCTTCCAGTTCCAGTCGCCGCTTTTCGTGGGGGTGATGGCCGCGTTGATGTTCGCGGTGGGGCTCAACCTTTCCGGCGTGTTTGAAATCGGCCTCGGCGCGACGGGCATGGGCGACACGCTCGCCCGCCGCGCCGGGTTGACCGGCAGCTTCTTCACCGGCGTACTGGCTGTCGCGGTCGCCACGCCCTGCACCGCCCCCTTCATGGGCGCGGCCATCGGCTACGCCCTGGCGCAACCCGCTCCCATTCTGCTGGCGGTCTTCCTGGCGCTGGGGCTGGGGTTCGCCTTGCCCTATCTGGCGCTCTCGTTCTGGCCGTCCCTGCATCGGCGCTTGCCCAGACCGGGCGCGTGGATGGTCGTCCTGCGGCAGGCGCTCGCCTTCCCGATGTACGGCGCAACGGTCTGGCTCGTCTGGGTGCTGGCGCGCCAGGGCGGGCCGGAGAGCGTTCTGCGCGTGTCGAGCGTTCTGCTCCTCCTTGCGCTGGCGGCATGGATATACGGCAAAAGCGCTCAGGCGGCGCGTGCGCCGCGACGCCTGGGCGCAGGCGCGGCGCTGTTTGCCATTCTCGCGGGCGGTTTCATCCTCGCCTCGCCCGGCGAGGCTGTCGACGCGGCCACCCGGCATTGGGAACCCTATCGCCCCGAGCGCCTGGAGACCCTGCTGCAAGCGGACAAGCCCGTGTTCGTCAACCTGACGGCGGACTGGTGCATTACCTGTCTTGCCAACGAGCGCGTGGCGCTCGACCGCGCAGAAGTGAAGGATCTCCTGCGCCGCAAAGGCATCACCTACCTGAAGGGCGACTGGACAAACCAGGACGCCGACATTTCTGCACTGCTCGCGCAGAATGGCCGCAATGGCGTGCCGCTGTACCTTTTTTACCCGCGCGGAAATTCCGCGCCGATGCGGGTTCTGCCGCAGATACTGACCGCCACCCTGCTGGTGGAGGCGTTTTCTGCTGTGCCGGACGCCGTTTCACCTTCCCATCCCTGAAGAAAAGGAGTTTCGATCATGCGACGTTTTTCCTTTGCCAAACTGACAATGACGTTGGTGTTTTCCATCCTGGCTGGCAGCGCTGGCGCGGCGGTCGACATCGGCAAACCCGCGCCCGCCTTCGCGGGTGTCGGGGCCGATGGCCGCCCGGTTGCGCTGGCCGATTACAAAGGCAAGACGGTTATTCTGGAATGGACGAATCACGATTGTCCGTTTGTGAAAAAGCATTACGAAAGCGGCAACATTCCCAACCTGCAAAAAGACGCGGCGGCGCAAGGCATCGTCTGGTTGCAGGTGATTTCCTCCGCCCCCGGCAAACAGGGCTACGTGGACGGCGCGACCGCGCGCCAACTGAACGAGCGCCGGGGCGCATCACCCGCGGGCACGGTGCTCGACCCGGACGGAAAAATCGGCAGACTCTACGACGCGCGCACCACGCCGCACCTCTACATCATCGACCCCAGCGGCGCGTTGACCTACAAGGGCGGCATCGACAGCATCCGTTCCGCCAAGCAGGAAGACATTGCCAAGGCCGACAACTACATCCGGCTCGCGCTCGCCGACATCGCCGCCGCGCGGCCCATCGGGCAGAACAACACCCAGCCTTATGGCTGCACCGTGAAGTACGCGGACTGAAGCGGAGCAATCACCATGCAAGCCGCGCGTTCATTGTTGGGTCTGCTGCTGTGCGCCGCGAGCCTGGCGCGCGCCGACATGGGGCTGTTGAAGCAGCACTGCGGCACGTGCCACAGCGCGGAACAGAACACTGAACAGGCGCCTTCGTTCAAGGCGATTTCCGAGCGCTACAAGAGCGAAAGCGAGGCGGCGCAAGCGCGACTGGCCGAAGTCATCGCCCAGGGCAGCGCCGGTCGCTGGGGCAAGCTGGCCATGCCGCCCACCCCCCGCGTCACGGCGCTGGAAGCCCGCAAACTGGCGCGGTGGGTGCTGGATTTTTGAGCGGCATCGGGTTTCTGCACGGCATGAGCCAGATCGGCGCTATCAAACGGCGCGCGTCGCGCACCACTGCGCCATATGCTGCCGGATGCGCAGGTAGATCGAATTGATTGAACGCCCGTGACGTGCTGAGCGCAGCGCATTTGTTGCTTTCAGGCCGAGCGCTCACCGTTGAGGATTGGATAAAGTGAGCGTGAACCACGGCGGAACGCCCGTTGGCTGCCCGCATTGGTGATAGTCGAGACGCTCCGGAGCTGAAATGCCCTGTACGGAGGCAGACTCCGCGCTGCTCGTTCGTTCGGAGAGGTATCGTGCTGGCGGTTTGCCTGCCGTTTTGCGGAACATGGTGACGAATCCACTGGCATTTTCGTAACCCAGCGCCAGCGCCACCGTCTGCACGCTTTCGCCCTTGGTCAAGCGTTGAAGCGCGAGGATCACATGCAGTTGCCGACGCCACCGTCCGAAGCTCATCCCGATTTCGTGCAGCAGGAGCCGGCTCATGCTTCGCTCGCTCATGCCAATGCGGATAGCCCAATCGCCCTTCAAGGTTTTATCGGCAGGGTCGGCCAACAGCATTTCCGCGAGCCGACGCAATCGCGGATCGCGTGGCATCGGCAAATGCAGGTCTTCCACCGGAGCCGCCGCCAACTCATCCAGCAAGGTGGCAATCAGCCGGTCTTCCCGCCCTCCCAAGGCATACAGATCGGGGAATCCTGCTGCTTTCAGCAGCAGTTCGCGCAGTAACGGCGATACCGAGATCGTGCAGCAGGTTTTCGGTAAATCCAGCGCGGCGTCGGGTTCCACGAACAGGCAATAACATTCCGTTTCTCCCGAACCGCAGGCCGAGTGCGGCAAGTCTCCCGGTATCCATACGGCACATTGCGGGGGAACAATCCAAACGCCGTCTTCAATTTCACAGTTGATGATGCCGCGCACGGAATAAAACAATTGCGCCTTGCGATGCTGATGCCTCATACATTCCCAATTCTGGGACACCGATGTGGCGCTCCTGGCCGCAACAGGTCGTGGGACGTTATCAACGTCCTTGGGCGTGTTCAGATCAGGAGAGGCAGTGTTCGACATGATGATCTTGAACCCCGGAGGCGGTACGTTGGCCTAATTGAAAAATATTATGGCCAACTTGTGCAATGACGTCCCATCGTTTTCCCTCGTACCATGCTGGCTCTTCTATTTGCCATTCCAAGGAACGACCCGCATGATCCCTGAACTCCTGCGCCGCCTGACGCGTACGATCAACGCCGTCGTCATAGACGCCTGGCAAATCACGCCGCGGGTGCGCCGCCTGGCGCTGGGTGGCCCCGAAGTGGTCGTGTGGCTGGGCAGCGAAGGCGTGGCAGCGCCCGCAGCCTGGGTCAAGCTGACCCCGCCGGGATGCGGCGGTCGCGGCTACACGATTCGCGCGCTGGATCGCGCCGCCGGCGTCTTGCAAATTGATTTTGCGCTGCATGTTGACGAGCACGGCCAGGATTGCGGCACCGTGGCCGGGTGGGCACGTACCGCGCGTCCTGGCGACGTCGTGAGCCTGTCCGGCCCGCGCGGCGGCTTTGCCTTGCAGCCGGATGCGCGCTGGGTGTGGCTGGCCGCCGATGCCACCGCGCTGCCTGCAGTTCAGACCATTCTCGCGGCCCTGCCACAGGGCATGCCGGTTTTCGCTCTGATCGTGGTTCACGACGAGAACGAGCACCAGGACATCACCACCGCAGCGCAATTGCAAACCCTCTGGCGGTACCAATTGGAACCCGCGCACATATTGCGCGAAGACGATCCCGTGCGGCGGGCCATTGCAACGTTGCGCGGCCCGGGCCAGGTGTGTATGGCGGGAGAAGCGGACTGGGTGCGCAGCTGGAAGCAGTACTGGATGCAGCAGCGCCAGCTTGAAATCGTGCGCGTCAATGGCAAGGGCTATTGGAAGGTGGGCGCACGCGGTCATCGCGGATGACGGGGTGGCATTGAGGCTGTCCCATTTCTTCCATCAATGCCCGGCGGCTTTCCAGGCGTCGTAAAAGGAGAAGTGGCGCGATTTCTACCCCCGGCTGCGCCGCGCCAAGGTTTCCAGCGCGGCGCGCAAGGGCGCGTCCGCTGGCAGTGTGGCGGCGAACGCCTCGATTCGTGCCCGCGATGCGTCCGAGACGATGCGTACTGGCGAGGGCTGTCGCGCGGACGGCGTTTCCGGCAGATCGATCTTGATCTTGATCTTTTGCAGCGGATAACCGGCGCGGGCAAAGTGCTCCAGCAGGGTCGGGAGCGTCTGCTTGAGCCGCACTGCAATGGCGCTGCCGCGCACGTTCACCACCAGCACGTCATCCTTCAGGTTGGCGACGCGGCAGGCATGGACGCATTGCGCCGGCAAGCCCGCCGCGAGCACATGTTGCAGGCGTTTGAGGCGGGCGGCGTGATCCTGTAGGCGGGCGAGGGGCGTGTCGCGGTCAAGATAGCGGTGTAGAAGTGTACTCATCGGATGACGGGCTTCGGGCGGATCGTGGGGGTCATGATGCCTTGTCTTTCTCCTGATGGTTTAAGTGAATCAATTCCGGAGGCGCGCCACCGCGCGGGATGGGGGTGCCTGACCGCGCCCTGGTCTACGCTCGCGGCGGAGCTTGCCTTGTAGGGTAGACGCGCCGCATGGCGGGAGAACGGCATGGCGGCTACAATCGTCCCCCCCGGCTGCGTCCGCTCCTCCCTTTTCGACCATATGACATTCGATCTCTGGTGGCTGGCCTATCCCCTGCTCGGGGCCGGGGTGGGCTTTCTCGCTGGCTTGCTCGGCGTGGGCGGCGGCGGTGTCATGGTGCCGATGCTGACTACCCTGTTTCTTGCGCAGGGATTTCCGCACGAGCAGGTGGTGCACATGGCGCTCGGCACCTCGATGGCTACCATCGTGCTGACTTCGGTTTCCAGCCTGCGCGCGCATCATGCCCACGGCGCGGTTCGCTGGCGCATCGTGCGCCAGATCACGCCGGGCATCCTCATCGGCACCTTCGCCGGCACCTTCATCGCCGCACGCCTGAACACCGTGCCGCTGGCGGTGTTCTTCGCCTGCTTCATGACCTTCGTTGCCGCCCAGATGCTCTGCAACATCAAGCCGAAACCCTCGCGCGAATTGCCGGGGCTGCCCGGCATGAGCGTCACCGGGTTTGGCATCGGCGTCGTCTCGGCGCTGGTGGCCATCGGCGGCGGCTCGCTCTCGGTGCCGTTCATGGCCTGGTGCAACGTCGAGATGCGGCACGCCATCGGCACCTCGGCGGCCATCGGCTTTCCGATTGCGCTGGCGGGCACCGTCGGCTATCTGGTCAACGGCTGGACAGCGGCGGGCACGCCGCCCTTCACCCTGGGCTACATCTACCTGCCCGCCCTGGTGCTGGCGGGCATGGTGAGCATTCTCACTGCCCCGCTGGGGGCAGCCTGCGCTCACCGGCTGCCGGTGGCGACGCTGAAAAAAGCCTTCGCTGGCGTGCTGATCCTGCTCGTCGTCAAGATGCTGCACGGCGTGTTCGCCTGAGCCGCGTCCGGGCGGGCGTTATCATGGCGCACCTTGCATCACTCATTTCTTGCTCCCGAACCGCGAAGGCCGCGCCATGATTGAAGCCCGCTCTCTCCCTGTCACCCTGTTTCAGCAGAATTGCACCTTCCTGTGGTGCGACAAGACCCGCAAGGCGGCGGTGGTCGATCCGGGGGGCGACCTTGATCGCATCCGTGCCGCCATCGACAGGTTGAACCTCACCGTCGAGCGCATTCTGCTCACCCACGGTCACATTGATCACGTCGGCGCCGCCGCGCCGCTCGCCGCCGCGCTCGGCGCGCCCATCGAAGGGCCGCAGCAGGAAGATGGTTTCCTGATCGAAGACGATTACCTTGCTCGGCAATGCGAAATGTTCGGTCTTCCCGCAGTCGCGGGCTTCAGCCCCGCGCGCTGGCTCGCCGACGGTGACAGTGTGCGGATCGGCGATGAAACCCTGCAAGTCATCCATACCCCCGGACACACACCGGGGCATGTGGTCTACTTCCATACCGACACAAAACTGGCGTTGGTGGGCGATGTGCTTTTCGCCGGTTCCGTGGGCCGCACCGACTTCCCGCGTGGCGATTATCCGACCCTGATCCGCTCCATTCGGGAACGCCTGTTCCCGCTCGGCGACGACGTGCGCTTCATTCCGGGGCACGGGCCGATGTCAACCTTCGGCGAAGAACGGGCGAATAACCCTTACGTCGGCGACGGTCGGGTTTGAATGTGCCGTTTCTCCCTTCCGGACTTGCCAGCCCGTTCCCGTGGGACGATTTGTCGCGTCCCTTGCTCGCGGTGCGGCGGTTGGCGTTGAATCTGGGCGGGCGCGAACTGTGCCGCGCCTTCGATCTGGAAATCCGTGCTGGACAGTGCGTGGCGATTCTGGGCCGAAACGGCGCGGGCAAAACCTCGCTGCTGCACGCGCTTGCCGGCCTGCATGGCGACGACGAAGGGCGCGGCGCGCTTGAAGCGCATGGCGAAATACGGTTCGGCGACCGTCCCTGCGCGGACTGGACACCGTTGCAGGCGGCGCGGTTTCGCGGCCTTCTGCCGCAACGCCAGCCCGTGCAGTTCGCCGCATCCGTGCTGGAAACGGTGCTGACGGGCCGCCATCCTCACATCGGGCGCTGGGGCCGGGAAAGCGTGGCGGACGAGGCCATCGCCCGCGCCGCGCTTGCCTGCGCGGGTTTGCAGGGATTCGAGGCGCGCGGCCTGCACACACTCTCCGGCGGCGAGCAGCAGCGTGTGGCGCTGGCGACGCTGCTTGCGCAGACGCCGCGCCTGTTCTTGCTCGACGAACCGCTCAATCACCTTGACCTTCACCACCAGATCACGACGCTCGGGCTGCTGCGCGCACTGGCCGCCGACGGGCGGGGGGTCGTGATGGTGCTCCACGATCCCGGTCTGGCGGCGAGCTATGCCGATGTCGTTGTTTTGCTCGACGGCGAGGGCGGCGTTGTGGCGGGAAGCAGCGCGGAAGTGCTGACTGATGCGCAGTTGAGCCATGCTTTCGGGCATCCGCTGCAACGGGTCGAAGTGCAGGGCAAGGTGGTTTTTCTGCCGCAGTAGTCCATTTCCGTACTGCCCGAAAACGGGGGAGGTTGACGGAAAACACCCGTTCCGGTCACCAGGTAATGCTATAGTCATTTTTTCGGATCGTCTCCCATCCTGCGACACCCCGGCCCGGATAGTCGGCTGCGGCCACCGGTCAACGGCGTGACCTGTATTTGTGTGGCGATGCGTTCCTTGAGCGCCGGGACGTGCGAGATGACGCCGATCAGTTTGCCGTCCTGTTGCAGGTCGCCCAGGGTTCGCAGCGCGACATCCAGCGTTTCTTCGTCCAACGCGCCGAAACCTTCATCGAGGAAGAGCGAATCCACCCGTACGTTCCGGCTGGCCATCCGCGACAGGCCCAGCGCCAGCGACAGGCTGACGATGAAGCTTTCGCCGCCCGACAGGTTTTTGGTCGAGCGCATTTCGCCAGCTTGGTCGTTGTCGATGACGTTGAGTTCCAGCGGTTGCGCCGGGTCGCGGATCAGCAGGTAGCGGTCGCTCATTTTTTGCAATTGCCGGTTGGCGTGCCTCACCATGGTCTCGAAGGTCAGCCCCTGCGCGAAGTTGCGGTACTTTTTGCCATCGGAGGAGCCGATCAGTTCGTGAAGGAGATCCCAGCGCAGGCACTCGCGTTGTTGCGCTTCGACGGCGGTTACTTGCGCCTGCCGGCGTTGTTGCAGCGTCTGGTTGTCCTGGCACTTTTGCGCCAGTGCGCCGATTTCCTGCTGTAGCACCCGCTGTTCGGCGAACAGCGCCGCCTGCGTCTGGCGCAGTTCGTCCAGCGGCGCTTCGGTGAGTTGCTTTTGCTGTTCGCTTGCCAGTAACGCCGTTTTTTCCCGTGTCTGCGCGGTGAGTGCGTCCCGCGCCTGCGCCAGTTGGCGGGATTGTTCCGCCAGCGCCTTGCGCGGTTGTTCGGGCAGACTGGCGGCAAGGTAGTCGTCTTCGCTGGCGAAGCCGGAAGTTTGCCGCCGCACGAGAAAATCCTGCTCCGCCGCGTGCAGGGCGGGCGCGCGCGACGCGATCGCCTGCGTCAGTTCGAGGATTCTGGTTTGCCACTGCGCGAGCGTCCGGGCGGCGGCTTCGTGTTGCTGGCGCGCTTTGTCCAGCGTTTGTTCGGCGCTGGCAATCTGTGCGACCAGACGGGCTTCTTCCGCGTCGACCGGGCGATCCGCGAACAGGGTTCGCCGCTCGTCGGTCAAAAGGCGCTGTTCGCGCGACAGGGCGGCGCGCTGTTCGTTGTGTTTGCCAAGTTCCTGGTCGAGGCGCTGGATTTGTTCGACCTGGTGCGCGATGCGCAGTTCGAGGTCGGCCAGCAGGCGTTCGCGCTTGTTTTTTTCCTGCTGGTGGGCTTGCCACTGGTCGCGTCGGGCGGTCAGTTGGCTGAGTGTGCTTTCCAGTTCGCCGGGCGTCAGGGCGGCGATGCCGAAAGGCCGCAGCGCTTCGGTAAGGGCCGCGAGCGCTTGTTGCAGTTGCCCGTCGCGGCTGGCTTCGTCCTGCCGCAGCCGTTCGAGTTCCTGGCGGGCGGCGTCTTTGCGGTGCGTGGCCGTTTGGGTGTCGCGTTCGGCCTGGATCGCGGTTTCCCTGGCCCGGTCGAGCACAGTCCGCAACGCGGCGAGGTCGCGTTCGAGAGCGTCGGCCTTCTCCAGCAGGGCGGCGATGCGCCCGGTCTGGCAGGCATGATCCGCGCAGCTTGCGGCCCATTTTTCGCTCAGGGCGGCATCGTCGGCGTCCAGATCGAGTTCGGCGGGCAACCGGGCGCAGGCGCGGGCGATCAGGGATTGGGCGTCGCTCGCGGCCTGCGTTTGTTTGCGCCGTTCTTCGGCGGTCTGTTCCAGATCCTTGCCGACGTGGGCTTGCCGGATTTGCGCGGCAGAGTGCGTTTTTGCCAGTGCCGTCAGGTCGGCCCTGATTTGGGCGAGACGTTGGCGGGTCTGATCCGGGGCGGGGGTGTTGCCCTGCGCGTAGGGATGTTCCAGCGCGCCGCACAGGGGGCAGGGCTGTCCGTCCTGAAGCTGGTGGCGGGCCGCTTCGAGTGCTTCGATCCGTTGCAGCAGGGTCAGTTGGGTTTCCAGCCATTCGCGTTCATTCTCAACTCTGCGCTGTTCTTCGGCGAGCTTCTCCAGGGTGCGAAGCAGGGTGTCCTGCTCCGCTACAAGGACGGTCTGGCGGTTGTCCAGGTCGGCCAGCGTCAGGGCCGAGGATGCCCGCGTGCGAATCGCTTCGCCGATCTGGTCGAGCAGGGTTTGCTGCGCGAACAGCGCCGCCTGTTTTTTGCGCCAGTCGGTTAGCGGCTCTCCGGCGAGCAGGTGTTGCCATTCAACTTCCTTCTCCGTCAGAGTGGCCTGTTGGCGCGCCAGGGCGCTCCGCTGTGTTTCCAGTGCGGCGGCTTGCGTTTGCCAGTTTGTCGTGGCGGCTTCCAGGGCACTTTTCGCCCGAAGGGTTTCCTGTTGCTTGCCGTGCAGGTCGGTTTGCAGGCGCGTCAGGGCTGCGAAGCGTTCGTGCAGGGCCGCGAGTGTTTCCACCAGACGTTCGTCGGCCTGTGTCCGGGTCAGCAGGTTTTGCACGGCCTGCAAGGTTTTGCGGTTCTCCTCGCGTTCGGCGAGGTCGCGCCGGTGCCGGGTTTGCAAGGCTTCCTGCGCCGCGCGCCGCTCGGCGATGGCGGTGTCCAGCGCGGCGATGGGGCCGGCTTTTTCGGCGGCTTTCAAGTCCAGTTCGCGCACTTTGTGCAGCAAAGGCTGCGCCGTTTGCTGCGCGCTTCTGGCGGCGGCGAGCCGGTCGTGCGCCGCCTTCAGTGTGGCTTCGGCTTGTTCGAGCGCCTCGTTGCGGGCGGGCAGCGTGGCGCGGCATTCGTCCAGCGCCTTGCCGTCATGGTGTTGCGTCTGGCGCGACGCCAGTAGCGCCGCATGTCCGGCGGCCAGTTCCAGCGCCCGGGTTGCTGCTTCCAGCCGCGCCTGTTCGGGGGCGAAAGCGGCGATCCGGCCTTGCAGGGTTTCTTCGTCCCGCGCCAGCTTTTGCAATTCGTCCCCGATCCGGGCAATTCCCTCGCGCCACTGGATGCGCTGGGCATGTTGTGCAAGCTGGCGGGTGCACTCTGCGTCCTGCCCGTTTTTTTGGCCGAGGCTTTCGGTCAGTTGCCGTTCTGCTTCCGGGGAAAGCAGCGTCAGGCCGTCGAGCGCCGCTTGCAAGCTCTCCAGGCGCTTGCGTTCGTCGCTGCGGCGTTCATGCACGCGGATGGAAATCCGGCTGTAGATCGCCGTGCCGGTGATCTGCTCCAGCAAGGGCGAACGCTCGTCGGGCGCAGCTTGCAGAAAGACGGCGAAACCGCCTTGCGCCAGCAGCATGGAGCGGGTGAAACGCTCGAAATCCATGCCGGTGACGGTCTCGATCTGTTCGGCCACGCCGCGCAGCCGGGCGTCGAAAATTTCGCCGGTCTGGGCGTTGGCGATTTCATGCCTGGGGGTTTGTAGTTCTCCGTCCGGCCTGCGCCGGGCGCGGTGCTGGCTCCAGTGGCAGCGATAGCGGCCCGTCTGCGTCTCGAAAGTCACTTCGGCAAAGCATTCGCCGGTCTGGCGCGACATGATTTCGTTGCTGCTTTTGCTGATCTTGTTCAGGCGTGGCGTGCGGGCATAGAGCGCGAGGCAGATGGCGTCCAGCAGCGTGGTTTTGCCTGCGCCGGTTGGGCCGGTGATGGCGAAAAGGCCTTCGGTGGCATAGGCCGGATGCGTCAGGTCGACGGCCCATTCTCCCGTCAGCGAGTTCAGGTTTTTCAGGCGCACATGCAGGATTCGCATGGGTCGTTTCCTATTGCGTCTGCTCGTCCTGCGCCAGCGACAGCAGCGTTTCCGTGTAGGCCCGCAACAGTTCGGGGCGCTGTTCTTCCGGAACGTCGTGGGCGGCCAGACAGCGCGCGAAGACTTTGTCGACATCCAGGTCGTCCAGGGTTTCGCCGGCGCGGCTTTGATCCAGCACGTGGGCGGCGATGCGGCTGTTCCTGACCCGCAGGATTTCCAGACGGCTGTCCGCCACGGCGGCATCCAGCCGTTCGCGCAGGTCGGCGATGAGCTCGTCGCCGTCAAAGGTGACTTCCAGCCAGACGGAGGAATCGTCGGCCTTGAGTTCGCACAGCCGTTGCGAGAGGGCGTTCCAGTTGCCCTGAATGCGCGCCAGTTTTTGGAATACCGGCACGTCGAGCTGTTGCACGGCGGGCGTGCCGCGCCCTGTCGCATCCCGATCCAGATTGACCAGACACACGCTTTTGCGCTGCGCGGCCTCGGCGAAGCCCATCGGCAACGGTGAGCCGCTGTAGCGCAGGGTCTCCGATCCGCTCACCTTTTGCGGCGCGTGCAAGTGGCCCAGCGCCAGGTAATCCAGACCGGCGGGGAAAATTCCCGCCTCCACATGCGCCAGCGAACCGACATACAGCTCGCGCACACCGTCGCCTTCCACCGTGCGCCCGCCAGCGGTAAAAAGATGGCCCATCGCCACGATGGGCACCTCCACGCCCAGGGCGGCGCGCTTTTGTTCGGCCAGGGCGACGACGGCTGCGTAGTGTGCCTGGATGCCTTCGACCAGTTTGCGTTCCTTGTCTTCCAGGCTCTCGCCCGCTTCCGCCACGCGAACGTCACGGTCGCGCAGGTAAGGCACGGCGCAGACGATCAGTTCCGGCGCGCCTTGCGCATCCGACAGCACCATGACTTCATCCGCCGGGTCTGCGCTCGCCTGTCCCACCACGTGCACGTCGAGTGCCGCGAGCAATTCGCGGGGCGCGTCGAGGAAGGAAGGCGAATCGTGGTTTCCCGCGATCACCACCACGTGCCGGCAGCGCGAGCCCGCCACCCGGCACAGGAAGCGGTAATAGAGCGCCTGGGCGTGGTTGCCTGGCGTACCGGTGTCGAACACATCGCCCGCCACCAGCAAGGCATCGACGGCGTGCCGTTCGAGGGTGTCCGCCAGCCAGGCGAGGAAGGCGTCGAATTCTTCGTGGCGCTTGCGCCCGTACAAGGTGTGGCCGAGATGCCAGTCGGAGGTATGGAGGATTTTCATGTGTCCGGTCAGGCGTCCGTTTCCAGGGGAAGCGCATTCAGTTCCCGCTTCGCCTCTCGCCAGGTGGGGTAGAACTGATCCATCAGGCGGTGGAAACGTGCGTTGTGCGACGGTTCGAGCAGATGAACCATTTCATGCACGATGACGTATTCGAGCAGAGCGGGGGGTTTTTTCACCAGTTCCGTATTGAGCCGGATATGCGCACGGAAGGGATGGCAACTGCCCCACTTGGTTTTCATGTGCCGCAGGAAGTAGCTCGTGACCTTGACGCCCAGACGTTCCTCCCAGCGGGAAATCATCGTCGGCACGGCTGCATGCAGCAGCTCGCGCTGCCAGCGGTGATAGACGGCGGCCCGTTTTGCCCGGTCTGCGCCGGGGCGGACGTTCAGGGTGATGCGTTGCCGATCCATCGTGACGGACGGCGGCGCGTCCCGCTCCACGACGTCGAGCAGATGGTGCTCGCCCCAGATGTAATGGCTTTCCTGCGTCACGAACTGGCGCGGCGTCTCGCGCGGCTGACCCTGTATCCGGGCCTGCTGGCGGCGTATCCAGTCGAGCCTGGAAATGGCATACGCCTGCGCCGCTTCCAGGCGCGTGCCGGCTGGCGCAACCAGAGTCACGTTGCCCCCGGGCGGATGCACCGAAAGATAGACATGCCGCACCCTCTTGAAGGTGACGGCGATGTCCAGGTCTTCCAGCCGGATCGAGGTGTGCTGCATGGAGGGCTGGACGGGTTTTCTGAGGACATCGAACAGTTTCATGGCGTCGGCGGTTCTTTGTGAAGCAATTGCAGTATCTGCTGCCCATTGGTTGTCAGTCGGTATCTTTGCTTGCTACTCGGAGGTTTATCCGGGAGAGTCATTTCGATGAACCCGCTTTCCAGCGCAGGGCGCAAATAGGCATCCTGGAAGTGCTTTCTGTCTTTCAGATCCAGCGTTGCCTGTATAGCCGCCCGTTTCATCTCTCCCTGCACGACGCCCAACAGGCGCTGGACTTCCGCTGTGACTTGGGGGGTGGCTTGGGGGGTGACTTGAGGGGTGACTGGATCGGTTGTACTCGCCCACTCCGTTTCGGATCGCCAGACGACGGCGCTGAACTGGTTGCCCGTGACGTCATTAATCAGTTCGATGCGCGGCCACGCCTGCAATGCGCGCGGAATGCCACTGCCCAAGCCACGATACGGCAGCACCTTCGATGCGTGTTCCGTCAGCGTCGGGTTGCGTCGGTTGGTCTTGCCCTGGCGAATGTCCTCTACGCTCAGGCTGTCGGGCAAGTGGCCGGGACTGACGATCTCCACCCGGTCGGCGAATACCATGAGGCGGATCGAGGCGCTGGTGAAATAGTCGCGGTGGATCAGCGCATTGACCAGCAATTCTTCCAGCGCGGCTTCGGGTATCTCCAATTCGCCCAATGTATTGAAACCGCGCCCGCGCTGTACGTGGTGCAGATTGCGGCGGATGAAGGCAAAGCCGCCTTGATCGGTCAGCAGTGCCTGCATCATGGCCTGCTTGAGGCCGCGCAGTTCGTCGCAGGAGGCCCAGATGGAGCGGTAGAGGCTGGACTTTTTGACCACGCCGGTACGCGGGCAAAGCCGCGCCGTTGCTTGGTTGTTCGGGTTCCAGTTTGGAACATGGGCACAATCTTGGGCACACTTTTTGAAGTCATACCCCTATTCTGCCCGATCACAACCACCCCCGCGCCGCCAAGGCCAGCACGTGCCCGCGCGTGCTGATGATCTGGTGCGCAAAAAAACGGTGCGCAGCGATTTTGGCTATCGATACAGAAGCTAGCGAACAGGCTTGAAGCCGCGCCGTTGCTTGGTTGTCATGGTTCCGGTCTGGAACATGGGCACAAATATGGGCACACTTTTTGAAGTCATGCCCCTATTTTGCCTCGTTGCTCCCGCCCGCGTGGGTAAAGATCACGCAGAATTGCCACGGCCTGCCGTGCCAGCGGGACAAGATGATCTGTCTTGGTCTTGCTCACGCAGTATTTCCATTCGCCCGCATCCAGATCAACATCGCGCCATTTCATCGTGCGCAGTTCGCCGGGAGGGAGAGGGACTCGAATAACCCGCGCAAAGCCTTTGTATTAGTGTGTTTTTGAATTTCAAAAATACAAAATACCGACAAAAATACCGTCAGAAATCTGTCGCTGGTCTTCCGCAACCGTCTGACATCTCGCGCAAGCGCATTCATCTTCATCACTTTCAAGCCGTCTTCAGGGCGGTTTGGTGCTGATGATCTGGTGCGCAAAAAAACGGTGCGCAGCGAGGTGCGCGCACTGCGCGAGGTGCGCGCACTGCGCGAGGTGCGCACGCTGCGCACCACCGGCAGGAAGCAACACCTTGGGGGGTGATGGCGGGTTGGCGTTGCTGCCTACGCCTCCGGTTCCGGCTCCGTTGGCGATGGAGTAGAAGACCTTATGAAGGGGGGACCCTCAAGTCGTTCCCGAGATAGGAGGTCGCCAAGAGTAGCCAGTAGGCTCCGCCGCCCCGCTTCGCCCCCTTGGCGTACCACGGTATTGAGGAGCACGACGCGCGCCTTCGTTGTGCTTCCGCCACGATATACGGGATGCGATCCGGTCGCTTTTCCCGAGTCTCTTGGGAGAAGTACGTTTTCGAGGCTTTCACGATCTCGTCCTCTTCCGGATCGGGTATCGACAAATTCGTTTCGGTCGAAGTCATAAACAAAATGCTCCAAGTCCTTCATGTTACGGCGCGCGGCCTCGTAGGACACCCGCAGCATCTCCGCGAGATTGTGCGACGTGTCACCCACCTTCCAGTTCAGCCCCAGCCCCTTGAACGCCGGGTGACCGTCATAGTACGACTCTGGCTCCAGTTGCGCCTTGTGCGGCATCAAATGGTCTGTCGAACCATACCGCAACGTCGACGAAATCATATTCTCCAGTCGACGGAAGAATCCCGTCCGGGACAACCCCGCCGGATCGCCGATGAACACCCGACCGTTGTTCACCGCAAACGCCTCCGCTACCCCATACACCTGGTTCCCCAGGCTCTTCCCCGGCGCGAGGCGCGACACATCAATCCACACCTGGTGCTTCCTGTCCGCGTAGACGAACCCCGCCCCAGATGGCGTCGTGATCTTCCAAGCCCTGTCTGCCAGCCCGGACGTTTTCGTCCTCGCCACCTCCCGGCCAAGCTCCTCTACCCTCAGCGCTGGGTTGATCTCAGTCGCAATCCCCTCCATCGACTTGCCAACCGGCGTCGGCTGCTGAAACGCATCATCGAACTGTGCCAGCGCTGTAAAAAGTGCCGTCTGCTCGTTCTCTGGCAAAATCGGCGTGTTTCGACGACCCATTGCATCCGGCATGGGTTCGGACTCCGATCTC
>JAITQD010000041.1 GCA_031289095.1 Azoarcus sp. | reverse complement strand
ATATCCAGCATGATGAAATTCGGCGTTATTTTTTGTAGCAATTTGAAAAGCTTTTCGCCGGACGAAACCGTGAATACGTTGTATTTATCGCACAAGACATTTTTCCCAATCGTCAGATTGGAAATATTGTCGTCTACCAATATGATCGTTTTGCGTGAATTATCCATAGCCTGTTTTCTCGCATGGCCTGCTTGGCGGAAGCGTCACCCTGTTTTTCTTGCAAAAAACAGGAAACCCGGTCTGATCGTCAGTGATTTCAACCTGCGTATAATACCAGTTTGCCGTCGATGATAAAAAATGCCTTTTTGAATTTTGAGCGGGGGAGGCGGTATCCGGAGCGCCGGGCCGTTGGGGGGCAAGGCCGGGCGCGGCCTGGCCCGGCGTGACGCCAGGGGGCCGGAGCTGCGTTGTCGCGCATCCAGCCAGGACAAGCGGGCGCGGGGCTGGGGGCATCGGAGGGCAGGAAGGCCCCCGTGTGAACCCACAGGGGGGTAAGCCATGCAAGCGAAACTGTTCGAGGCCGGGAATCGTCGATCCGTAGCGCGTGGCCGGGGCCGATTTCGTCGCGGGCAGCCGCCTCGCGGCGCTGGGCATAGGGGCGCATCCGGTTCATGACACGGTGAGCAAGCGCCATCGACGCTGAACTTCTTCCGGCACGAGCGCTGCCTCGAAGTGCGGACGCCGTGCGCGCCGTGCTGTTCGTCGCCGGAGGGCGCGATGTGACCACGATCACCTTCGGCAAGTTCCGCGTCGTCGCTCATGCCAGCGCCGCCACTGACGGGATGCGCCGCATCGGGCCAGGCGCCGGCCCCGCGCTCAAGGAAATGCGCCGGAAGCCGCTCGAAGACAGGGACGCCCGTACCGAACTCGACGCGTTCGTCGCGCGGCCGCCGCTTTGCGCACCGCGTGGGCCTGACGCTACAAAAATACGCGAAATTCCCGATCGCGAACAGATCCACGTCGTGCGCGCCATGCTCCGGCAGTGGGCTATCCCTGCGCTCGAAGGCCGAACCGATGAAGGCCGTGGCCGGGATGATCCGCAAGCGCCTCGAAGGCATCGCCACCCGGACCCGCGCTCGCCAGGCCAACGGGGCTTCCCGGAGGCCATCGACGGCCTCTTCCAGGCAGCCAAACGCAAGGCCTGTGCCGATGCGGACTTGCCCCCGTGCCGTCGTTTTCCCGCCCGCCGGTAAGCCCGGCTTCACAAAACTCAATTGACCCACCCGGTTTTCAAAAAAGCCTTTTTTAGGCAAATTTCCGGCGGCGGGCCTGGCCCGGCATGGCCAGCCGCCGATTATTTCATTTTGTGACCACGGATTGACAACGGAAATATTTTTTTCTAAGCTGATGACCGTTTTAAGCATTACACAATAAAACGGCTGTAATATCAAAAACTTATCGGAAATGCCGGGGGAGGGGCTTACTTTCCGGGGGCCGGTTCCTTTGCATGATTGCGCGATTTGCGCTGATTTCTGTTTGAAAAGAGATTGTCGGGATGAAATCCTCGCGCTTGGCGATATTTGTTATGCTTCTTGCCTTTTTGTTTGCCGGGTGTTCGTACCAGGATGAAAAAATGCGCAACGGGTATTACACCGCCGAAGCGGTCGGCTACGATGCCGATGGCTGGAAGGAATTCATCACCATCTATGTGTCCAACAACAGTCTGGTGACTGTGGAATACAACGCCCGGAACAGTTGCGGATTCATCCAGTCATGGGATCTGGCTTTCCAGCGCCGGATCAAGGCCGCAACGGGCATGTACCCCGGCGAGTATTGGCGGGTCTACGCGGATGAGCTGCGCACCCGGCAGAATCCCGACGAGGTCGTTGCCGTGCGTGGCGTGGAGCATCAGCATAAAATTTTCCTGCTTCTGGCAAAGGCTGCCATCGCCCAGGCGAAAATCAGGGACGCAAGCATTGCGTTTGTTGACCTGGCCGAAATCCGGGCGGAAAACGAATAATGGACAAACGCCGCCCCAAGCGCATACAGAACACAAGCCTCGCCACAACAATTCGCGTTGTCGCCTTGCTTAGCCTCGTCGTCCTGGCTGTCGGTCTGATGCTGGTCATGACCTTTTTCATGAATTCCATTACGGACAGGATCATGCTGGAAACCCTCCAGCCCATGGCCAGAACTGCCGCCCAGAGCATTGGCGCCAACATGCAAACGCTGGTCGAACGGTTTTTTACGATTCGGACCAACAGGATCATTGCATCGCCGACATCGACGACAGACGAAAAACGCCAGGCGCTGGAGACCGCCATCGCCGGCATAGAATTCACCTGGATCGGCCTGTACACCCCCGACGGCATGCTGCTCACCGGGAGCGATGAAGCGCCCGAGGACATTTCCGGCAGGAGCCTGTTCGCTTCCATCAAAGCGTCGAACAATCTGGCGATCGGGGATACTTCCATAGGCATCAGAGGCCCGGAAATCGCCATGGGCCTGCCCGTGGTGCGCAGGGGGGCAATCGCGAGCGGCGAAGAACCGGAGTATTTCCTTGTGGGCGGCTACAACTACGAGATACTCGGCGATGTTTTGCACAATATCAATGTCGGCCCCAACGGCAGATCCTTTATCATCAACGAGCAGGGCCTGTTTATAGCGCACCGGGAAATGAGCAAAGTGTTCAACCGGGAATCCGTTGCCGACAGTTTCGGATCGGGCGCGGACGCCAAGGCAACCATCCTGTCGATGCAGCAGGGGCAGACCGGCGCCACGCAAATCCGCGGAGTCGCAGGCGATATGTTCGTCAGCTTCTCCCCGATACGGGGCGCTCTGTGGTTTTTGGGCATTCAGGCGCCGCGCAGCGATTTTACCTCCGCCGCAAGGCAGGCGCTGACGATCGGAATGCTGATTACCGTTTCCGCCCTGGTAATCTTCTCCATTTTCCTGACCCTTTTTATCCGCAGCTTCCTTTCTGTTCCCCTGAAAACCATTACCGACAACGCGGGGGATCTGGCCGAAGGGGAATTCGGCGGCCTGTTGCCGACGAAGATCATCGACCGGCGGGACGAAATAGGCCGCCTCGGCACAGCCTTTCTGGCCATGTCCGATTCCGTGCAGAACCTGATTCAGGACATCGGGCGGCTTACCAGCGGGGCAAGAGCCGGAAAACTGGAAAGGCGGGCGGACTATGCCGCCTACCAGGGAGATTACCAGCGCATCCTTTCAGGAATCAACGCCACGCTGGATGTGTTTTGTTCACACCTGGACGCCATGCCCGGCGCTTTGATGTTTCTGGACGAATCCTTCCGGGTTCTCTACCGGAACAAGGCCATGAACGGCCTGCTGGAATGCCACGGCATTGACCGGGAAGACCCGCATTTCCTGGCCGTCCTGCTGGGCGTTTCCGACGAACTGCCCCCCGAGGCCGCGAATTTATTCACTCCCCAGAGCAAAGAAGGGCAAACATTCAAAACGGATGTGAACATCAATGATGCAAACGGTGAAGAACGCAATTACAGCCTGAGCATGCAACGTGTTGACGGCAATGCCGCTTCTCCGACCTACATTGCCGAGAGACCGGCTTGCGTCATGTTGATTCTTAACGATGTGACCCAGCTGACCCGAGCCAGAACCGATGCGGAAGTCGCCAGCCAAAGCAAGAGCGACTTCCTGTCCAGAATGAGTCATGAGATTCGTACCCCGATGAACGCCATCATCGGCATGAGCGTGCTGGCGACGCGTGAGTATGGTAAGCCAGGGGCGCTTGAGCGTATCGCCGAGATAAAACGCGCTGCCGTCTATCTGCTTTCCATTATCAACGATATTCTGGATTTTTCGAAGATTGAATCCGGAATGATGGAGATTGTGCCGATTGACTATCTCCTTTCTTCGGTAATCAACGATGTGCTCAATATCGTGCAGATGCGTGTGGCGGAAAAGCACCTCGATTTGATTGCCGATATTGACCCAAATCTTCCGGCATGCGTTTATGGCGACGAAATACGTGTTCGGCAGGTCATCACGAACATCCTGACGAATGCGGTGAAATACACGAAAGAGGGGTATGTCATTTTCTCGGTCTCATCCGCGGATCAGAACGATAAAAGCGGCGAATATTTCCATCTTGTCATTTCAATCGAGGATAGCGGCATTGGTATAAAAGATGAGGACAAGGACAAGCTGTTCGGCAGTTTCATGCAAGTGGACAAGATAAAGAACAAAGGGACGGAAGGCAGCGGCCTCGGGCTGGTTATCGCGAGAAGCCTGTGTCAGTCAATGGGCGGGGAAATTACTTTCGAGAGCGAGTACGGCAAGGGAAGCACTTTCACCGTGCGCATACCGCAGTTGATCGTGGATTCGACGAAGATCGCGAAAATACAAAAACCCCAAGAGACCAGTGTTCTTCTGTATGAAGCGCATGAGATGTTCGGTAAAAACATCGTGCATGCCTTGAAGCGGCTGGGCGTCTCGACAAAATGGGTCTACATACAGTCTGAATTTTACCAGGCGCTGGAGCATGACGATGTCTATTCCCATGTTTTTGTTTCTTACGCGATGCTGGAAAGCGCCAGCAAGATGTTGGAAAAAATGAATTATCCGGCCAAGCTGGTCGCTATCGTCGATTACGGCACGCAGGTGTCCAACCAGAAGGTTTATACAGTACCCAGGCCGGTTCAATCCATATCCCTGGCCAATGCCCTGAACGATGACGAAACGATCAGTCGTATTGAAGGCGCGGATTACCGCATGCATTTTATCGCGCCTTCCGCGCGCATTCTCATCGTCGACGATATCATGACGAATCTCATGGTGGCTCAGGGGCTGATGACCCCTTACCAGATGCAGGTGGATATTTCCCAAACCGGGAAAGAAGCGATCAACATGGTGCAGCAAAACGGCTATGACATTGTTTTCATGGACCATATGATGCCCGAAATGGACGGCATTGAAGTCACAAGCCGAATTCGCGCTCTTGGCGGCAGTTTCAAAGTCATGCCTATTGTTGCTCTGACGGCGAATGCGGTTTCGGGCATGAAGGAGATGTTCCTCAAGAACGGCATGTCCGATTTCCTGACCAAACCGGTCGATGTGGCGAAGCTGGACGCCATTCTTGGCAAATGGTTGCCCAAGGATAAAAAACAGGAATATGTAGAAGGGGAAAATACTCCACAAGACAAGAGTGGCGGAATAAATGACAAGGATATCGCTATTGAAGGCCTGGATGTCGAAAAAGGCGTGTCGATGTCCGGCGGTTCCGCCGAAGCTTATTTCAAGGTATTGAAGAGTTATTGCAAGGACGGTCGGGAAAAAATCGGCCAGATACGCGAGTCCCTTGCCGAAATGAATTTGCCCTTGTTTGCAATCTATGTCCATGCGTTGAAAAGCGCTTCGGCAAGCATCGGCTCGACTCCGGTTTCAGAACTGGCCAAAGAACTCGAGTTCGCCGCGAAGAAAAACGATGCGGATTATGTCAATGCTAATGTCAATCCATTTATTGACATGCTGGAACCGCTTCTCGACAATATCGAGCATGCCTTACAGGAGGAAGAGGAAAAAAATCTGGCTATGGCGGAAACATCTCCGGTTGATACGGCAGTCCTCAAAGAACGTTTGGAAAGCCTGCGGAAAGCGTTGGACGAGATGGATATGCAGATCATCGATGAAGTAGCCAACGAATTTGCCGCGATGGCTTTGCCAGCCACGGTCAAGGGATCTCTTGAAAAAGTTTCCGAACAGATCCTGGTTGGTGAATATGAAATGGCGGTTCAGTTGCTCGATGAAATGTCGCCGTTGCAATAGGCTTGTCGCATCAAACCGCGAACCGCCGTGCATGGCCTTGAGGATTCCCAAGCCTTCAGGCATGACGGACGGAAAAGCGAAATTCAATTTACCCGTTTCCCTGTCAGGGATGGAAAAGCGTCTTCAAGGTTTCGTGGAGTGGACTGAATTCGCCCTGTTGGCGCTGGGTAAGATCGTTGGCTTGGGCGCGAAAGAATAGACTTTTGCAGTTCCGCATCGCGCTATGGCGGTTCCCAAAAACAATTTAACGGCGCGGTAGCGCCGCGAATCTTTCATTTTCCGATTCCGGTTTGCCATGGAAACCCGATGAGCCTCAGCTGGGGCAAGGCTTTCCTCTCTCACCTCAAGCTTCGCCCCCTCTCCCCAACCCCTCCCCCGCGAGGGGGGAGGGGGCTATGTGGTTCCCTCCCCCCTCGCGGGGGAGGGTGCCCCGAAGGGGCGGGAGAGGGGGGGAGGCGGTTCAGGTTGAGCCAGCCTTTCCGCAAACCTCCATGATCGTGGAGCTTCACCACGAACGAAGAAGTGCATGAATTTTTGGGACTGGCTATAAAGATCGACGGCCTAGACGCCGTTCATGATTTCGGCGGGCGTGCCGGGCGCCACCTGAATTTGCCCTGATGGATAAACACGATCCGGCCGGCCGGAAATTCCGTCAACCGCCGGGTTTTCAGTGGATTTTTACAATGGCGGCGGAATCGATGATGGCGCGACCGGAGGGGCGGTGTGCTCAGACTGTTGAGGAGACCGCCGGATTGCCGCCGTTTCCCCCCGCGCCAATTACGAAAGCATTACCCGGCAATTCATGAACTTTGACGACGGGATTCCCGGCCGTCCACAACAAAACGGGAGCCAACCCCGGCTCCCGTTTTTGGACAAAGCTCAAAACCGTCAGGGCGCTGGGGTCTTGGCCTT
>JAITQD010000058.1 GCA_031289095.1 Azoarcus sp. | reverse complement strand
GGTGTCCTGCGCCATGAACCCTTCGTAGCCGTTATAGACCGCGACGATGTGGGGCGTCTGGCCCGTCCCGCCGGAAGCCACGGACAGAACCGGCCACGATGCGTCGGGAATCTGGGTCTGCTGGATCAGGCTGCCCTTGCTGCCGCAATCGGTCAGACCATAGCTGCCCATACCGCGCTGGCCAAACGAATTGTGACCGGACGTCCAGACCTTGCCGTCACCGGTTACCCAAGCGTAAGCATATTCGGCGGCGGCAACGCCATACACGTTCTGGGCGATAGGCTGCCACGTGCTGGCGGCCAGATTGTGTTGATTGTAGCCATCGGGCACCTTCTCGACTGCCTTCTTGCCCTTGATGTCAGAACCAAACACCGGGCAAGAACCCCACGGGAACTGGTCGCCCCACGCCCACAAGTTGCGGTCGCTGTCGATCACGGCAACGGTATGGGCAGTCGCGGCGATGCCGACGAGATTATCCAGGGCCTTGAACTTGGCGGGGCCGTTATAGATGGCTCGATCCGACAGATACACCGGATTGGACGCAGCACCGTTCGCACCACCGCCAGCAGCGCCGTCGCCCGTAGACTTCCAGTTGTTGATACCGAAGTAGCCCCAGAGCCAGAGCTTGCCATTCTGGTCGATGGCCGCACTGGTATCCAGCAAGCGGGCATGGTCGATCAACCCACCGGCGCAATTATCCGCAGCGAGCGCATTGCCAAGCGTGAACAGCAGCGGCGCCGCTACCACGGCAAAACAGCGATACGAAGGCTTTTTCATTGAAATTTTCTCCAAGTAGACTTCACAGCAGCAGGCACGCCGCCATCGTGAAATATGCTGCACTTCCTCAATGAGCCAAGCACCCATGCACTTTGCGCTGAAGAAGTGGGTTTAAGTGAAGCAGATGCGTGGCATCGGTAACGCATAAACCGTACCGATCTGTATCGCGTTGATATTTATACGGCTTCAGACAGGCATCAGAGAAGATCGTTAAAAAAACCGACGTTCTGAAACAGGCGAACACATTTTATTTGACAGGCACAGAAAGGCGAACGCCACTCCATCACGCACAATGGCGTGTTCACGAATGCCGATTCCAGCGACGCTCGTGAGCGCCTCTGAGAAAACCACCCCCGGCGTGACGGGAACCTTCGGAAACAAAGGCAGCCGGCAGGCTCAGATCGCCGCTTCCCCGGTTTCTCCGGTTCGGATGCGCACCACCTGACCGACAGTCGTTACAAATATTTTACCGTCGCCAATCTTGCCGGTACGCGCCGCCTTGATGATGGCCTCGACGACTTGGTCTGCAATCTCATCGTTCAACACCACCTCCACCTTGACCTTAGGCAGGAAATCGACGACATATTCCGCGCCCCGGTAAAGCTCGGTGTGCCCTTTCTGGCGACCGAAGCCCTTGACCTCGGTCACGGTGAGGCCGGTGATCCCAATTTCCGACAAGGCTTCGCGCACTTCCTCAAGCTTGAACGGTTTGATGATGGCTTCGATCTTTTTCATTGCGAACTGACTCCGTTGTATGAAACCTCACCGGGCCCACATAACCCCATGAAAGAACGCCCGCCCTTTCCCCGCGCATGTGAGGCAACGGGCATGGATACCTGCCGCCACGATGCCCTGGCGACGCCATTTTATCCGGCCTTCGCGGACAACTCCGCAACCCGCCAGAACGTCCGGCGAGTCTCCCGGAATATACGCATCCCTTTGTGATGGGGATCACGCCGCGCCGTCGGCACGGGCCTGCACGGGATAAAAACTTTCGGGAAGCGGCCGTTATCAAGGCAAACACAAGCACAACACCCAACAGAGAGACCACCATGGAGACGCAAAATCTTGTCCTTGTAAAGGGCGGACGCCAGAACGGCGCACCGGCCCCCAACCAATCCCCCTGTATCGGACACGCCATCAGCAACGCCATACACGCCGGTTTCCGCATCGGTCGGCCCGTGCGCATCGGCCAGGTAGACGGCAACATCGTCGGCTACAACATCGGACATTTCGGCCTTTTCAGCGGCAAAGACTATCCCCTGCTGGTACGCACCCGCTACGGCATCACCAAGTGCAGTCTGGCGGAAGTAGCCGCCGCCTGAAGCCGCGACAGCCCTCCCTTCACTTGGCGGCATTCGCGATGCCGTCGAGAATTTCTTTCCTCGCTTCCTCGACCGTTCCCCAGCCCAGGATTTTTACCCATTTTCCTGGTTCGAGATCCTTGTAGTGCTCAAAAAAATGCACGGCCTGCTTCATCAGCAGTTCGGGCAGATCGTCGACGCTTTTTACCTTGTCATAGAGCGGTGTGAGTTTGGACACCGGTACGGCAATGACCTTGGCGTCCACACCACCGTCGTCTTCCATCTTCAACACCCCGACCGGGCGGGCGCGCACGACCGCACCAGGGAAAAGCGGGAACGGCGTCACCACCAGCACGTCGACCGGGTCACCGTCGCCAGAGATGGTGTGCGGCACATAGCCGTAGTTAAGCGGGTAGCGCATTGAAGTGCCCATAAAGCGGTCGACAAAAATCGCCCCGCTTTCCTTGTCTACCTCGAACTTGATCGGATCGGCCTGCGCCGGAATCTCGATAATGACATTGATATCGTTTGGCACATCCTTGCCAGCCTTGACAAGATTCAGCCCCATGAGCGGCTCCTGTGGAAAAAGGCGGATTATAGGAGAATCACTCCGGCGCGTCGAAACCCGCGTCTTCCACCGCCTGGCGCATCGTCACCGCGTCGACCAGATCGGGATCGTATTCCACCGTGGCGCTCTCCCGTTCGAGCGATACGTGCGCGCCATTCACGCCGGACAAGGCTTTCAGCACCTTGGTGACGTTCCGGACGCAACCGGCGCAGGTCATGCCCTCCACCTTAATTGTCACTTCACTCATGGTCTCTCTCCTTGCCAATTTTCCCAGCTTCGTTGTCATTCCGCCAAGGTCGCCAACGTTTGAGCAATAACGAATTGCCCACCACAGACACCGAACTCAGCGCCATCGCAGCACCCGCCACCACCGGGTTGAGCATTCCGAACGCGGCGAGCGGTATTCCCAGCACATTGTAGACAAAGGCCAAAAAGAGATTCTGTCGTATTTTCATCAGTGTCGCACGTGACAGAACAATGGTATCGGCCACACCGTGCAAACTGCCTCGCACCAGCGTAATGTCGGCGGCCTCGACCGCCGCATCGGCGCCGACGCCGATGGCGAAAGACACATCGGCAGCGGCCAGCGCCGGCGCATCGTTGATGCCGTCGCCGGCCATGCCGACGCAACCGCCCTTGCTGGCGGCATCCTGCTTCAGGGTGGCGACCGCGCCAGCCTTGTCGGCAGGTAGCGCCTCGGCGCGCCAATCGTCGATACCCACTGCGGCGGCGATCGCCGCCGCAGTGCGATGATGATCACCCGTGAGCATCACAACCCGCAGCCCGGTGGCACGCAACCGGGCAACCGCCGCCGCCGAATCCTCCCGAGCGCGGTCGGACACCGCGATCAGCCCGGCGCAGACGCCATCGACGGCGACCGCCACCAGCGTCTTGCCCAGCGCGGCGAGACGCGCGATGTCGGTTTGCGGCAATTCGACCTGCCGCGAGGCGAGAAAGGCCGGCGACCCGAGAACCACCGTCCGGGAACCGACATGGCCCTCGATCCCCTGACCGCCCACGGCGCGGGCATCGACGATCGCGTTTTCTGCGGTTTCCCCCGCCGCGCCGTCCGCTTCCGCCGCACGCACAATCGCCCGCGCCACCGGGTGCGAACTGGCGCGTTCGAGCGCCGCCGCCCATTGCAGCAAGGCGGTCGACGTCCAGGGTGGCATGGCGACGACATCGGTCACCACCGGCTCGCCCACGGTCAAAGTGCCGGTTTTGTCCACCGCGAGCACCGCCATGTGCCCGGCTCGCTCCAGCGCCTCGGCGTTCTTTATCAGCAATCCGGCGCGCGCGCCCTGCCCCACCGCGACCATGATCGCCGTCGGCGTCGCCAGCCCAAGCGCGCAAGGGCATGCGATGACCAACACCGCAACGGCATTGATCATTGCCGACTGGAAATCGCCCAGCCACCACCAGGCCGCGAAAGTCAGCAATGCGACCGCCGCCACCGCAGGCACGAAAACGGCGGCAATGCGGTCGGCCAAGCGTTGCACCGGCGCCCTGGAACCTTGCGCTTCCTCGACCAAGCGGACGATGCCCGCCAAAAGCGTGCTGCTGCCAACTCCGGTGGCGCGGCAGCGCAACAAGGCATGACCATTGATCGTTGCGGCGAACACCCGGTCGCCCGGCTGTTTATCCACCGGCATGCTCTCGCCGGTGAGCATCGCTTCATCGAACGCGGAGCAGCCTTCGACCACCACGCCGTCAACCGGCGCCGCATCGCCCGGACGAAGCACGAATACCATCCCAGGTTGCAAAGTATCGAGCGCCACTTCGACCACCTGCCCGTCGCGCTCGATTCGCGCCTGTTTCGGCTGCAAGCGCAGAAGAGCGTCGAGCGCGGCGGAAGTGCGCGCCCTGGCGCGCGCTTCGAGCAACTTGCCGAGCAGCACCAGGGTGATGACCATCGCCGATGCCTCGAAATAGACATGCAGATCGTGCCGGCCCATGAACATCGCGATCACGCTATAGGCATATGCCATTGTCGTGCCAAGCGCCACCAGCACATCCATATTGGCCCCACCGCCGCGTAAAGAACGCCAGGCCCCACGATAAAAACGCGCACCGAGCCAGAACTGCACTGGCGTCGCCAGCGCACATTGCCACCCGCGCGGAATGAGTTCGTGACGCCCTTCCAGTCCCGGCCATAAACCGAACATCGCCAGCATCTGCACTGCCAACGGAAAGGTCAGCAAAGCGGCGATCCCGAAATGGCGCAGGCTCGCCCGCCATTCTTCGCGTTTTCGCGCCTGCTCCTGCCCGCGTTCGAGCTTTTCCGCGAGGCGGGCGGAAAAACCGGCTTTCTCCACTGCCTCGCATGCGACCACCAGCGTCAGCGCACCAGGCGCAAAACCAAGAACGGCACGTTCGGTGGCGAGGTTGACCGTGGCGTCCACCCCCGGCAAACGGTTAAGCACTTTTTCCAGCCGCGCCGAACAAGCCGCGCAAGTCATGCCGGAGATGGCGAGTTCGAGTCTTTCCCGCACGAGGACGCCAGGCGCTGGCGCAGGAGACGGGGATGCGGCAGACACGGCGTTATCTCCCGGATTCAGGCGCACATCACTCCGCTCCATAGTTTCCCCCCCAGGCTCGGCGCCTGCAGCAGCCCGAATACGCCAAAGCCCAACACCAGCAGCCCCGCGACCAGCCGAACCTTGCCACTACGGGTAAATTCACGGAAGCGTCCAACCACCAGACCGGCGAGCAACAGGTTAGGCAGGGTACCAAGGCCAAAGGCCAGCATCAGCCCCGCACCCCGTGCAGCCGAACCGGTCATGAGCGCGGCAGTCAATGCCATGTAGACCATGCCGCAAGGCAGAAATCCCCACAGAACACCAAGCGGCAGCGCCTGCGCCACCGAGCGCACCGGCAGAAAACGGCGCGTCGCAGGCTGGATGCGCCGCCACAGTACCTGCCCGGCGCGTTCGAGCGGGGCAAGGAAACGGGTGAAACCGGCCAAGTACAAACCGAGCGCGACCAGCATCAGGTTGGCGAGCACATAAAGGACGATCTGCACCGGCAGTACACCATCGTAGAGCATGCCGAATGAACCGAGCGCACCCAGCGCGCCGCCTGCGGCGGTATAGGAAAAGATGCGCCCGAGACTGTAGGCGAGATGCAGGGGCCATTGTCTGCCGCGTATCCAGCCGCGCGCCGGGCCGGAAATGGGCATGGACAGCGGTCGCTCCACCTGCATGGCCAGCGCACCGACGATGCCGCCGCACATCGACACGCAGTGGACGCCCCCGAAAAGGCCGATCAGGAAGACGGCAAGGTAGCCGGTTTCAGGCATAGAAACGGACAGAAGACAATGAGACGCGCTGATTCTAGCCGGAAATGCCGCCCCCCATCCCCTCACCGAAAGGCAGGGGTCACCGCACGCCGGATCAGATGACGCGGGAGTAGCGCTTGCGTTCGCGGTCGGCGCGCAGGTAGCGGTCAAACACCATGGCAATCGCGCGCACCAGAAGCCGCCCCGCCGGCAGCACGGTGATCCAGTGATCCTCGACCTTGACCAATCCGGCGGATTCCATGCTTCTGAGATCGGCCAATTCCTCGCCGAAATAATCTTTGAAGTCGATGAGGTACGCGATCTGGATCGATTCGACCGACAGCGAGAAATGACACATCAGGGACTGGATGATCGAACGCCGCAGCAGATCGTCGGCAGTCAGTTCGATGCCGCGCAGCACGGGTAGCTCATCGCGGTCGAGCGCGTCGTAATACTCGTCGAGCGTCTTGCAGTTCTGCGCATACACGGGGCCGACCTTGGCAATCGACGACACCCCGAAAGCCAGCATGTCGCACTCTGCCTGGGTCGAATAGCCCTGAAAGTTGCGATGCAGCCGCCCCTGGCATTGCGCCACGGCAAGCTCGTCGTCCGGCTTGGCGAAGTGATCCATACCGATATAGACATAACCCGCCGCCGTCAGGCGGTCGATTGCCTGTTGCAGGATTTGCAGCTTGGTGTCCGGCCCCGGCAGCTCACTTTGCTGGATGCGCCGTTGCGGTTTGAAAAGGCCGGGCAGGTGCGCGTAGCTGTAGAGCGAAATACGATCCGGCGACAGTTCGATCACCTTTGTGAGCGTGCCGTCGAAGCTGGCGAGATTCTGCCGGGGCAGGCCGTAGATCAGATCCATGCTGATCGAGCGGAATCCCGTGCTGCGCGCCGCCTCCATGACCAACCTGGTTTCGTCGAAACCCTGCACACGGTTAGTGGCAATCTGCACGTCCTCGGCGAAATCCTGCACTCCAACGCTCATGCGGTTGAACCCAAGCGTAGCGAGCAGTTCGACGGTCTCGAAATCGACCTTACGCGGGTCGACCTCGATCGAATACTCACCGTTGGGCACAAACTCGAAATGGGCGCGCGCCGATGCGATCAGGCGGCGCAATTCGTCATGCGACAGAAAAGTAGGCGTTCCCCCACCCAGGTGAAGTTGGGTGACCTGACGCGCCCCACCCAGCGCCGCAACCTGGAGGCGAAGCTCACGGTCTATGTAATCCAGATATTTCGCCGACTGGCCGTGATCCTTGGTGATGATTTTGTTACAGGCGCAGTAATAACAGATCGTGTTACAGAACGGGATGTGGAAGTATAATGAGAGTGGATGACTTACCCCACCGACCGCCCGCTTGCCCAGCCAATCCAGCAAGGTTTGAGCACCGAATGCTTCGACGAAGCGATCCGCTGTGGGATATGACGTATAGCGTGGCCCGTTGATATCGAAACGACGGATCAGTTCGGGGTCAAAAACAAGTTCGTGCTGGCTGGTCATGGGTGTAACTACTCAGAGATTTTTACGATGGCAGAAAGTCATCATTGCATGGTTGACGTGGATCAAGCCCGCGAATAACGATAACTTCCCCCAGCAAGCGAGAGTTTACTGTTAAATGATGGCAACTGCGCCCATTACTGCCGCAGGGCTCAAAAAAGCCTGTTCCCAATGCAATCTGCTCGAACTGTGCCTGCCGTTCGGTATGGACGATTCAGACATCCACCGCCTCGACGAGCTGGTGGGCGCACGGCGCAAGATCAAGCGGCAACAGCCGCTTTACCGCACCGGCGACCCGTTCGAGGCCATCTACGCCATCCGCATCGGCTCGTTCAAGACCGACGTTCTGCTCGAAGACGGACGCGAACAGGTCACGGGCTTCCAGATGACCGGCGAAATTCTCGGACTCGACGGCATCAGCACCGAGTTGCACTCATGTAACGCCATCGCCCTCGAAGACAGCGAAGTCTGCGTGATTCCCTACGCCAAGCTTGAGGAACTCGCCCGCGTCGTCGAGGGACTCCAGCACCAGTTCCACAAGGTCATGAGCCGCGAGATCGTGCGCGATCATGGCGTAATGATGCTGCTCGGTTCGATGCGCGCCGAGGAACGGCTGGCCGCCTTCCTGCTCAACATGTCGCAACGCTTCACGGCGCGCGGCTTCTCGTCCGCCGAGTTCCATCTGCGCATGACACGCGAGGAAATCGGCTCCTACCTGGGGCTCAAGCTCGAAACCGTGTCGCGCGCCTTTTCACGCTTTCAGGATGAAGGCTTTGTCGCTGTGCAGCAAAAACACATTCGCATCCTCGACAGCAACGGCCTCAAGAAATTGATCCAGCATCAGCCCGGCATGCGTTGATGGGGGGCAAACGACGAAAAACGTCCGCTTTGTCTCACCGGACGTTTTCGTCGTGCCTGCAACGTTTTTACGGCTCGACGACGTAAGTGCCGGGCGCTGGGGCCAGTGCCGGATATGGCTTGCTGGCCGTCGGCCTCGCCGCAACCAGTTCTCCAGCGCGTGGCTTGAGCCATTGCATCCAGTCCGTCCACCACGATCCCGCCTGTTCGACCGCCTTGTCATGCCATTGTTCGGCAGTCTCGGATCGGCGCGGCTCACCCACCCGGAAACGGCGCTTGGGCGGATTCACCACCGGGTTGACGATGCCGAAGATGTGGCCGGAACTGGAAAGCACGTAACGCTTCGTCCCGTTCACGAAGTTATTGATGCGAAAAGTTTGCGCCCACGGCGCAATGTGATCGTCCTCCGCCGCCACCGCATAAAGCGGCTGGGTAATGCGGGCAAGATCGAGTGATTCTCCAGCGACGGTGAGCGCGTCGGGATGGATCAGGCGATTGTGCAGGTAAAGCTCGCGCAGATACCACGAATGCATCGCATAAGGCAAGCGGGTGCAGTCCATGTTCCAGTACAGCACATCGAACGGCGCCGGAGGCTCACCATACAGCCAACCATGGACGACGTACGTCCAGATCAGGCTGTTCGAGCGCAACAGGCGGAAAGATGTCGCCATATCCTTGCCGTCGAGATAGCCCTTGCGGGCCATGTTGTCGTCCAAGTACTGGAGAGTCGGCTCGTCAATGAAAATCTCGATGTCGCCCGGCTTATGAAAATCGACGAGCGTGGTGAACAGGGTGAAATCGGCGACAGGCACTTCCTCGGGCTTGAAATGCCGATTCGCCCAGGCCATGTACATCGTCAGCGCCGTGCCGCCAATGCAATAGCCCACCGCATGCACCTTGGACGCGCCGGTGAAATTGCGCGCCACGTCGATGATCGCCTGAATGCCGTCGGTCAGGTAATCGTCGAAGCGCGTGTCGCGCATCGACTCGTCCGGGTTCTTCCAACTGGTGATGAACACATCCAGCCCCTGATCAAGCAGGAAGCGCACCATGCTCTTTTTCTCGTTGAGATCGAGAATGTAGAACTTGTTGATCCAGGGCGTGACGATCACCACCGGCTCGGCATGTACCTTGGCCTGGGTCGGCGTGTAATGGATGACTTCGACGAGCCGGTTGCGAAACACCACCGCCCCCGGCGTTGTGCCAAGGTTCTCCCCAACCTTGAAATCGTCGAGCGAAGTCATCCGCACCGTACCGGCCCGCAAGTCCGCAAGAAAATTCTCGTATCCGGTGGACAAGCTCTGCCCGTTGCTTTCAATCGCCTTGCGCAACGCGACCGGATTGGTCGACAGGAAGTTGGTCGGCGCCACCGCGTTGAGCCATTTCCGCCACCAGAACGCCGCCTTGCGCCGTTCCTTGCTGTCGAGCCCCGGCGTGTCGTAGAGCATGTCCTGCATGTTGTGGGTAAAGGCGAGATACCATTCCTTGATCAAATCCCAGGAAGCGGATTCCGTCCACACCGGATCGGCGAAGCGAACGTCGTCGGGATGCGGCAAAATGGGATCATCGCTTTCGCGCCCCGTCAGCCGGGTCAAGGTGTGGAGTTGCAGTTTCCACAGGTCGGACGACAGGTGCACGATGCGCTTCGTGAGCTCCTGGGGATGCACCAGCCACGCCAGTTGGGCATGGACGATAGGTGCGCTCATGCCCAACGGATCGACCGAGTCCTCAATTCCCGAATGCAGTCTGTGCATGGTTTCATTCACAACCTGTTCGGGGTTGAAATCCTCGCCATGCCGTGCGGCATGGCCACGTGCCTGCCGACTTTCTCCAGTCGTTCTGTTCCTGCTCATGAGTCTCCTCCCTGTTCATGCGTCCAAATGCGGGCGCGCAGTCCGGCATCCCAACGTCATTGCCAACCGGGTGCGACGTCATGACATTCATGGCGTGTCGCACTCATTCCTTTGGCAACAAAAGCCTTTCGGCATCGCATATGATACCGCCTGCCGCCACAACCGTCATAATGCCCTTTGAATCCGCAACTGCCGGATCATCGCATGGGTCGACTCGGCGCCATGATCGCCATTGACGAACATCAATTACGAAACCGGCGTAACTGCCACTATAATCAGCGAATCAAGGCAACAAGAGGGAATACGCCATGTTCAAGCACATTCTCGTACCGACAGACGGATCGTCGTTGTCCGACACCGTCGTCGCCCGCTCCATCGCTTTTGCCAGGGAAGTGAACGCCAACATCACCTTTTTCTACTCACAGCCCGATTTTCCGATGCCCATTTACGGCGAGGGCGCCCTGATTGATCCCACCACACCGGAGCAATTCGCCCAATCCTCGCGCCAGGAAGCCCAGCGCATCCTGGATCGCGCAAAGGCGGCGGCGGAAGCCGAAGGTCTCATCGCCAGCACCGACACCCAGGTGAGCGAGGTTCCCTACGAAGCCATCATCAGCGCAGCGGATCGCCACGGCTGTGACCTGATTTTCATGGCTTCACACGGACGCCGGGGCATCGCCGGCCTGCTCCTGGGAAGCGAAACACAAAAAGTACTGACCCACAGCAAGATTCCAGTGCTCGTCTATCGCTGAACATTTTTGCAGGGTTTTCTAAACGAAAATGGCCCGGATACCGGGCCATTTTCGTTTCACTGCGCGCCGCCGCGACGCCAGGAATCAGGTTTTGGCGCTCCGCTCGCGCTGTTTGACAGCCGCCTTGCGCTCATCTTCCGCGATACATTTCGAGAAATAGCTGATAAAGAAAACAGCCATGATGACAACGAACACAATGGTAAACAGGCTGATCTGCCCATAAAACGTTGAAAACAGTTCCTGCAGGGCCATGGTGAGCACCTCCTTCGACAGTTCAAGAATCAGAATCGGACGGTTTGAGCCATATCTCCGTTTCCGCCGGGAGATTAGCGACACCGTCCACACGCCAACTTCTGGCTTCGTTGTTATTCTTCGGCTCGTCCTTCAACTGATTTTCCAGCTGAAAACGCCAGCGACCGGCGCGCAAGGGAGCGACCTCTCCCACATACGCGCCATCCCGCTCTCTCTGTAGCAATACCTGCTGATCGAAACCGCTGTGAGTTGGGTGAACGATAGTTAGATAAAGTTCCGCAGGCAACTCTACCCCGGGCGCGGCGAACAGCTCGGCGCGAATCGCACCGTCACGTATCTGCGCACGCGACGACAAGCCTATTTCCCGCGCCCGCTCCAGACGGTCGATGACCTTCACAACCGCCAGGCCTTCCTTGTAATAGTCATCAGACACGAGACCATCCCAACTCGCGTTCGCCACCCACCATGTGCTTATGCTGGCCACCACGGCAATCGCAGGCAACGAGATCAGGAACCACGGCCAACCCTGACGGTGCCATGGCTCTTCATGCTTCTCTGCATTTTGTAGATTCATCTGTTTCTCTGCATGAACATCAAAGGGGGAAAAAGAACGACGCCTTCTCGCGCCGCTTTACGCCGGGATCGTCCTCGGCGGAAACGTCGAAAAAGATTTCATTCGCACCAGGTCTGCCGATTCCCAGCGGCACATGTACCCGCAAGGTGACTTCCTGCGTTTGCGCAGCACCCACCGCAACGCGATGTTCACCGGAAACCTGCACCTCGCGCAAGCCATCCACGTCAAACACGAAAACCCGCGGCTTCTCGGTCATGTTCATGACACGCAGCAGGTAGACGTTCTCGACAAGTCCTCCCGGAATTTCCTGTCCAAGTGAGGCCCGGTCTCGAATGACGTCGACCCGCAGGGGTATCCGTGTGGCGAGTCCCCATATGAAAGCCGTGCCGATCAGTAGCAGCACTCCACTATAAATCAGGGTGCGCAAACGCAGCACATGATGAAGAATTTCCGACTTCCCCCACCCACGCTTGAGAGCGTTCTCGGTCGAATAGCGCACCAGCCCGCGCGGCGCACCGATCTTGTCCATGATCTGGTCACAGGCATCGATACAGGCCGCACAGCCTATGCATTCATACTGTAAACCGTCGCGGATGTCGATACCGGTCGGACAGACCTGGACGCAAATTCCGCAGTCGATGCAATCGCCCCTGCCTGCTGCATCCTCGCCTTTGCGGCGCACGGTGCGCGGTTCGCCACGCGCTTCATCGTAAGTGACCACCAGCGTATCGGGGTCGAACATCACCGACTGGAAGCGGGCGTACGGACACATGAATCTACACACCTGCTCGCGCATGGAACCCGCAAACACGAACGTGAAAACCCCGTAGAACAATATCCAGAACGTTTCCCACGGCCCGAAACTGAAAGTGGAAACCGACGTCAGCAACTCCTTGAGCGGCGAAAAGTAAGCGACGAAGGTAAAACTCGTCCACAGCGCCAGCGCGCCCCAGATCACGTACTTGGCTGTTTTGAGTGCAAACTTGCGCCTACTCATCGGCGAGGCGTCGAGCTTTGCCCGCTTGACATGATCGCCTTCGATTTTCTGTTCGATCCACAAGAATAATTCTGTATATACGGTTTGCGGACAGCCATAACCGCACCATAGCCGCCCCGCAATCGCAGTGAAAAAGAACAGGGAATAAGCGGAGATGATCAGCAGGATGGTTAGAAAAAACACATCCTGCGGCCAAAACACCCAGCCAAAAATATAAAACTTGCGTTCAACCAAGTGCAGCAACACGGCTTGGCGATCGTTCCACATTAGCCAGGGCAAACCGTAAAAAACGACCTGGGTAAGCAATACAAATACCCATCTCCATCTGGCGAACAATCCGTCCGTCGCACGTACATAAATTTTCTTGTGCTCCGCATACAATCCTCCCGGCCCCTTTTTCTCCGGAACCAAGGTCGAAGAACCTTTTTGGGAAGAATTGCCAGAGATGGAATCATTCATCGGAACACCTTATTTCCAGAAAAGCATCCGTATATTCTGATACTGCTTTAAAAAAACGGCCCCGAAACCGGGCTTCGGGGCCGCTTTCCTGCGTTACTTCTTGCTTAGGCTATACACATACGCCGCCAGAACGTGCACCTTGGCATCGCCCAGAAAATCCTTCCAGGCCGGCATGGTATTGGTCACACTTTCCGGGCCGGCATTGCGCCCCTTGGTGATCCCATCAATGATGGACTCTTCCGAATTGCTGTAGAGCCAGATGCTGTCGGTGAGATCGGGCGCGCCGAGTGCAGCGAACGCCTCGCCCATGGATCTTGCGCCCTTGCCCTCCGGGCCGTGGCAAACCGTGCAATTGGCCCCGAAAACGTCCCTGCCGCGGGCAGCGCGGGTCGCGTCCGAACTCAACCCTGCGATCGAGCGCACGTAATTGGCTACGTCCTTGATCTGGTCGCCATTGAGCGTTTCGCCAAAGGGCGTCATCACCCCTGCGCGACCGCTTTCGATACTGGTCTTGATGGTTGCAGGATCGCCACCATACAGCCAGTCGTTATCGGTCAGGTTCGGGAAGCCATAGGCCTTGCCCCGGGCGCCCTCGGCCGTCGAGCCATGGCACTGCGAGCAATAGGTCAGAAACAGGCGCTTACCCGCCGAGACTGCTTCCGGATCGGTCGCCAAGGCCGCCAGATCCGTCGCCTGGAACTTCGTAAACAGCGGGCCATATTGCTGCTCGGCATTCGCAACCTCTTTCGCATACTCGGTGCGCAAACCACGCTCCTTGTTCAAGTTGCCAAACCCCGGAAAAATGGCCAGATAAACCACTGCGAAAATGACGGTCGCCCAAAACAGATACAACCACCAGCGCGGTAGCGGGTTGTTGTATTCCCTGAGGTTCTCGTCCCACACATGCCCCTGCAACTTGGGTTCACCGGACGCCCGTGACGTCATGTTGGCAAGCAACACGACGAGACAGAACAGCAGGCCAAAGGCAACGATGCCCTGCACGTATAAATTCCAAAAACCGTTGATGAAGTCAGCCATTTGTCATTCCTTCCTTGTCAGCCGGACGAGCCGGCAGATCATCGTCCTCGGCCAAAGGCAAGCGCGCCGCCTCGTCGAACCCCGCCCGTGCATGCTTGCTGTAGGCCCAGAGGCAGATGCCCACAAAGCACAGCAGACTCAGCACGGTAATGATGCTTCTCAGGTTATTGACAATATTTTCCATGGCGGCGCGGCCTCCTTTTTCACCTTATGTTACGAAGCGCCAGCCCCAATCCCTGGAGATAGGCAACCACGGCGTCAAGCTCGGTCTTGCCCTTGATCGCATCCGGTGCGCTGGCAACATCGCTGTCGGAGTAAGGCACGCCAACCACGCGCAACGCCTTCATGCGATCCCCGATGTTGGCCATCTGAAGCGGACGGTCGAGCCACGGAAAGGCCGGCATGTTTGACTCTGGCACAACGTCGCGCGGATTGCGCAGGTGCACACGCTGCCAGTCGTCCGAATAACGGGCGCCGACACGAGCCAGATCCGGCCCCGTACGCTTAGAACCCCATTGGAAAGGATGGTCGTAGATGGATTCACCCGCCACCGAGTAGTGACCATAACGCTCGGTCTCGGCCCGGAACGGACGAATCATCTGCGAGTGACAGTTATAGCAGCCTTCGCGAATGTAGATATCGCGCCCGGCGAGACGGAGCGCGTCGTAAGGCTTCACGTCGAGCGCATTGCCCTTGTCGTCGACCGCCGTCGTCGTCGATGTCTGGAAGAATAACGGCACGATTTCCACCAAGCCCCCCACACTGACAGCAAGCAGCGTGAGGACGATCATCAGAAATACGTTGCGTTCGATCGCTTCGTGTTTTGATTGAGCCATGTCTGACATCTCCGACTTAAGCGTGGGCGGCGGCAGGAGCCACCACCGGCGCGTTATAGGCTTTTTCGCCGGCAATGGTCTTGACCATGTTGTAGAACATGATCAGCATGCCCACGAGGAAGAGCGCACCGCCCACCAGGCGGATGGTCCAGAACGGATAGGTCGCCTTCACGCCTTCAACGAAGGAGTAGGTGAGCGTGCCATCCGGGTTGGTCGCACGCCACATCAGCCCCTGCATCACACCGGCAATCCACATCGAGGCGATGTAGAGCACGATGCCGACGGTCGCCACCCAGAAGTGGGTATTGACGAGCTTGGTGCTGTACATCTCGGCCTTGCCATACAGGCGCGGCAGCAGGAAATAGACGGCGCCGATTGAAATCAGCGCCACCCAGCCCAGCGCGCCGGAGTGCACGTGGCCGACCGTCCAGTCGGTGTAGTGCGACAGGGCGTTCACGCTCTTGACCGACATCATCGGGCCTTCAAAGGTCGACATGCCGTAGAACGACAGCGAGGTGATCATGAACTTCAGGATCGGATCGGTGC
>JAITQD010000034.1 GCA_031289095.1 Azoarcus sp. | reverse complement strand
AGAGTATGCAACGCGCCTGAAAGAGGTAAATACCGAGAGGGTCAAGGCGCTGGACGCTCTGATAAAGGTGCAACATGAGGAACACGAACGTATCAGTAATAAGCTGGATGCACTGGCGACCCGCGAAAGTGGAATAGCTGCTGCCGAAGTGCGCAACACCGAGGAAATGTACGCGCAGGCAGGAGGCTTCAATGGCCGCCTGATCGGGGAGGGGCCGAAGTATCGCGCCGCCAGGGCACTGGCCGACAAAAATGCCGACACGCTGGGCAAGCTGGCGACCACTGGGGAAACCCTTCGCGCTAACCTGGCGACCGTAAATGACAAAATCACTGATCTGGAGAACGAACGTTCAAGCCGTGCCGAACAGTTTGCCGCCGCGCAAAAAAATATTGACACGGAGATGGCGAACGACCATCGCTACCAGCCGCCGCGCGAAGCAAGCATCATCTCCGATGCCTCATTGCTGTGGGGCATCGTCGAATCGGGCCGTGAACCGGGACTCCTGGCCATCGCCGCGATGGCTTTCAGCATGCTGTTCGCGCTGGAGGGCGCCTTCTTCATCAGCTGCGTGAACAGGCGCTTTACCCCGTACGACATCGCCTTACGTGAGCAGGAACGGCTTGAAGCGGCGGAAGTCGTTACGCGGGCTGAACTGGCCATCGCCCGTGTTTGCTCGCAAGTACCGATATGGGTTGAGCCAGCGCCGCAAACGGAAGCATTACAATGACCCCTGCGCCGTCTGTCCTTCTCTTGCAGCAGTGTCTGGACGAGGGCATTCTTGCCCGCTGCTGGCGCAATGGCTTGCCGCGCCGGTAATGAAAAACGGCGCTTTATTCCCGCGGCGGTGTGGCGTACCGCAAGGGGCGCCGGTGTCGCCTTTGCTCGCCAATTTTTATCTGCATCCACTCGACCATGCGCTCAAACGCGGCAGTTACACCTTGGTGCGCTACGCCGACGATTTTCTCGTGCTATGCCGTTCCCGGCTCGAAGCCGAAGCGGCGCTTGCGGAAGTGCATCGCCTACTCGCCACGTTGCGCCTGGAAATCAATGAGGACAAAACCCGCATTACTCATTTTCGCTCCGGCTTTTGCTTCATCGGCGCGTGTTTCAAGGGTGGGCGGGTCGAAGCAGCAGAGGAAAGGGCGACGCCGTGGATATTGCCAGCAGCCGCAGAAATTGCGGATAGCCAGCCAATGTCACGAGCATTGCATTCCGGCTCGCTGCCCGGAGAGGAGAGTTTCGCCCGTATCTCCCATTCTCCGCCGGACGGTGTGGGTGTACTTCAGGATGAAGCGTGTGCCTGCGATGACGGCAACAACGTGATGGCAACCCCGCTTTCACTGTGGCCGTTGCGCGTGCCTGCATACGCGGCAAACTCCACAACTGCCGTATCCTGCTGCGTCGCTTCGTGCGTCGTACGCCATCCGGGCGGGCCGAGCGCGCCATGTCGGTTCTCGAACGCAGTCTGGCGCGGCTCGACCGCATCGACGAACTCGGTGTCCTGCGCGGTCATGAAGGACGTGCGGCGCGCGCCTATTTTGCTGCTTTTGCCGAACTGCTGCCACCGCCTTGGCGGTTTGATGGTCGTAACCGCATGCCGCCGCGTGACCCGATCAACGCCATGCTTTCCTATGGTTACTCGGTGCTGTTCCACACGCTCCATGCCACCCTGCTCAAGTTACGCCTGCATCCCGGCCTGGGTCATTTGCATGCCCAGGTGGCTGGGCGTCCGTCCCTAGTGTGTGATCTGATGGAAGAGTTCCGTCCCCTGGTGGTCGATGCCGTCGTGTTGACGCTTGCGCGCAAACACGCGCTCGACCCAGACGAGGATTTCGAACTGCCTGATGGCGTCAACGCCATGTGTCGGATGCAGCCCGCAGCAAAGCAACTCCTGATTGCCCGCCTCGAAGCCCGTATGGCTGCGCCGGTGGCAAGCCGTGAAGGGGAGGAAAAAATCAGCCTGTATCGCCTCCTGCGTGCTCAGGCGGCGCGCTATGCCCGCGCCTTGGTGCCGGAAGGTGTGCCCCATACGGGCCTTACTTGGCTAGGGTCTGAGCACGGGGTTGCCATGCGCCGCTTATGGATGGTGACCTACGACATTGGCGACGACCGGTGTCGGCGCAAGGTGGAGCAGGTGCTGTCGGCCTTCGGCGAACGGGTACAGCGCTCGGTGTTCGAGTGCCGGTTGACCGTGGACGAGGCCAAGTTTTACTTTGCTCGCCTTGCCGGAATGCTGAATGCCGAAACCGATTCTTTGCGCGCCTACCCATTCTGCGCAGCGTGCGAGCCAGAAATCGGCTGGCTTGGCATAGGCGAGCGCAACGTCGACCAGCGGGTATGGGTGTTATGAGCTTTTTCGTCGTCGCCTACGACATTCCCGATAACCGCCGCCGTCTGCGCATCAGCAGGCTGTTGGAAGGTTTTGGTCGGCGCATTCAGAAAAGCGTGTTCGAATGTGATCTGAACCGCGACTGCTGGCAGCGTCTGCGGCTGGAATTGGCGGCGCTGGCCGATCCGGTGGAAGACAAGGTGCGTTTTTATCCGCTGTGCGGGCAGGATATGGCGTTCGCCTTGGCATGGGATAAAGCGGGTTTTCCTGCGATGCAAAGGGTATGGGTGGTTTGATACCTGTGTCATGGCTTGGTCGTGGGCGAAAAAGAAGCTGCAGAAACGAGAATCGTCTTAATCCCTTCCACATTCAGGGCTCCCGAAACGGGTATAGAAGCCATTGACGAAGCAAACTTACTGTCTTAATCCCTTCACATTCAGGGCTCCCGAAACAAAACAAACCGGACATCTAGCCGAAGCAATGTCTTAATCCCTTCCACATTCAGGGCTCCCGAAACCTATAGGTAAAGACGAAAAAGTCTTTGCCAAAAGTCTTAATCCCTTCCACATTCAGGGCTCCCGAAACAGTGTAGCAAAATTATCAAAACGATTCAGCACCTTACCACGACATTCTTGCACGAAATGCGGTAGTGGGCAAGTTTTCTTGACAACGCATCGGGAAGATGTGTTTTTTTCATCAATAATCATTGTGTTGCCAATCTTTCAGATTATACGTTTTTCATGTTTCCCGCTGTTTGAGCGAGGCGGAAAGCGATCTTTCTCATGGGTGGCAAAGGGTGCGCCACCGGGCGTGGCGGCGACAAGGTGAGCGTGGTGCGATGCGCGCCGCCTTGGTCGTCGATGGCGTCGATATGGGCGGTGGCCGGCAAGCGAAGGGCGTGTCGGATGCGGCCCCCTTCACTGGGAAAAGAATGTTGATAATGACGGGCGGGAACCGTCAGCGTCGCGGCGACGGCGCCGCCAATGGCAACGTGACAGCCGTCTTCCAGCCGGGTGACGCTCACGGTATGAGGGCGAGGTAGCACCGGTATGAAAAAGACTTCATGCCGCAGCGCGCCATCCCGCCCACGCAGTTCAACCATCACCGGTTGTTCGCCAACCGTGGCGGTGTCGAGCACCAGGCGGTGCACGGCATGCCCGGGGCCGAAAGCGTGCCGCGCACCGGCGTGACAGACCACTACGCCGTCATGGTACAGAAACCGTAGTTCTAGTTCCCGTGCGTCGAAACGGTGGATGGGTTGCGCTACGGCGTCCAGGCGGCAGATGGGTAATGGATGCTGGATGTCGACCTGCGCTTCGTAAGTGCGCCTGGCGCGTTCGGTAAAACGGGCGTGACGCGAGGCAACGGTGATGCACAGGTCGATGCGGTGCGGCGCCCGGGTTTCCACTGGCAGGTCAAAAGCCTCTCCCCGCATGGGCAGGCTGCGCCAGTCCCGGCCTGGGGCGCGGTACTTTGCGGTGATGTCATGAGTTTTTTCCGTTGCCAGCGCACAATGAATTACCCCCTCTGCGTAGTCCGGGCGTGCGGGAAGCGTCAGCCGGGTCATTTCGGGAATGTCCACCGCCGGTTGGAGCACAATTTCACACGTCTGGCCATCGTCGTCTTCGAGGTGCACGATATACGGACGATCTTGCGCTACGCCGAAAACCAGCACGTGACCGTCCGCCACCAGACCGCCGCGATCACCGAACGACCGTCCGTCCAGGGTGGCACGGACGTTTTCGCCGCAGTGGCAGATAATGTGCGCCTGTGTGCCGATTTCCGGCCTCAACGTTTCGGCCCACAAGGACAGCGGCGCGGAACCGATGCGGCCCAAACGGGCAAAAAAATCAAGATCGGCAAAGAAGTCCGCTGCGTTCATCATCCTGGCCTCTGACTGGAACGTCAGTCGTCCTGATGGCGGGGAACGGCTCCTTTCTCGACGGCTGTCTGATTCGTATGGTATGCCCCTGGCGTGACGCTGCTTTGGAAGTCCTCGCGCGGAATGAGGCGCGTCTTGCCATTTTCCGGCTCGAGAATTTCAACCGATGACGTATTTTCGGGCACGATGTCGCAATAGCGCGTATCGCTGCCAATACGGCGCTCTTCGCCGTCAAGAATAATCTTGGTGAACTTATTGGCGTTAAAGGTGGCCATGGCACATTCTCCTTTGCGGGTCAGGAAGGTTCTTCGTGGTTGAATTTTGATGCCGTCCGGGCGGTTTCGCCTTTGTGGCAAGCTTGCAGGCTGCGTCCTGCGTGCGGCAGTTCGTCTTCCTGACAGCGCCCGAGCAGGGTGCCGCAAACCGGACAGGTATCGCGCGGCCTGACGAGAGAGGCTTCGGCGTTCAGATCCAGCCGTTCGGCCCGGGTGTCGTCACTACGCTGGAAGACGTTGATGGCCGGCGGTGTCCAGCCGCAAAACCAGTTCATGAGTTCACGAATGAGGGTGGATACCGTCTGCATGTTGAGGAAATAGATGGAGGGGGAAGCGGCTTCGGGTTCGTCCAGGATGTAGCCGGCGGCGCGCTGTTCTGCCAGGGTTTCCATACTCAGAAAGGCGGCGGGCCGCTTGCGCTCGTAAAAGGTGACGGTCGAGCAGTGGCCGCAGGCCGTCCGTCCGGGAATGACGGCATTCATCGTGCTCAGAAAGACGGGGGAGCCGCCCGCGCCGGTGGTGACCGCGGTGGCGCAATCGAACCAGGGTATCGCGTACTGCACGGCAACCTGGTTGAGAAACCAGCGGGTCTCATGGTTGTCGACGCAGCCGATGATCAGGTCGGCGCCCTGGAGCGCCTGCACCGCCATGCCGGCATGCGCCATCATGGGGATGGCGCGCACGTCGGCATTGTCGAACATCATCCTGGCCCGGGCCGCCAGGAATTCCGCCTTGTTGCGACAGACGTCAGAGAACGAGGCGCCTTGCAGGCGGTTGAGGTTGCTGGCTTCGATGGCGTCGCCGTCGATGACGTCGATGTGCTGGATGCCCAGCCGCAGCAGCGCCTCCAGCATGATCGAACCGGTACCGCCGCCGCCCGCCAGCGCAACCCGCAGGGAGCGCAAGGCAGCGCGATGCGCCGGCGAAATCATGGCGCTTTGGCGGTGTTGCCAGGCGAGTTTCGTGTCCGGGGCCAGACCGTGGCGTTCGTGGCGGTCGCCTGGGATGTCGACCAGTACGTCCCGGAAAACGGGCCGCCCGGTGTCGTCCCATACCACCCGGCGTGCGCGCCAGCCTTCGCGTGCGATCAGGATGGAAACCAGGTGGATTTCCCGGCCCGGTTCGAGGTGGGGGACGAAGTCCTTGCGCATGAGGCGGGCCGCGCGCAGGTCATCGCGGTCATCGGTGCCGGAGAAGGCGGCATCGCGGGCGAACCAGTGGTCGTGAATATCGACGACGGTGAGCGCCTTGCGTTTTTCGTCGATGCCGCGGCAGATTACGCCGGCTCGTACGTCAGGGTGTACCGTCAAGTGGGCGGCGTCCTGGGCGCGATAGCAGTTTGGCGCGAGAAGGAAAACGTTTTCCGGGTCTGCCATGACCACGACCAGATCGCCACGTTCCGTTTCCAGCGCGTTGGCAAATGCGTAGCTCAGGGCTTCCGTCCGTTTGCCGGGGGCGAGATGAAGGGCGCGCAACTTTTCCGCTACCGCGTGTGTGATCCTGATGCGATCCATGGGTCAGTCTCCCAGTACACGCCAGAAATTCATGAACATCTTCCAGAGGTTATCGCTCCGGTTCGGGTGGCGAATGTTGTATTGCCAGCCGTGCAGGTAGCCAAAGCAAATCCATGCATAGCCAGGGGCGCTTTTTGCCTCATGGAAGACCGCGCCGTTTTCGAATACGTTGAATTTCTGCCGCAACTTTGCCAGCAGGGCATGGTTGGCGTCGGTCTCTTTCAGGTAGATGCCGCGCGGCGAAGTTTCGGGAAAACCGGTGATATCGACGAAGAGATCGAAGCGGTCTTCAGGCGCGTATTTATCGGGCAGCGGATAGTCCCGAATCCACAAAGTACCAATGTGCTTGCCAAGGCCCGCCTGCGGGTGCAAATCGCGGCCGGAAAAGCAGGCCAGCCATTGCCCGATTTCCCGCACCTCCCATTCCAGCAATTGCCGTCGCGTAATCATTTCGGTTCTCCTGCCGAGGTGATTTGCAACGATTATTGCAAGATGACCTCAATGCAGGAGGAACAGCAAGCTTGCGGGAATTTCGTCGCCGTCACCGTCCGGCGATTTTCATGCGTTCAATCAGCACCGAGCCGCAATGCTTGGCCCCGCGCGGCAAGGCGTCGTTGCCCACCGCAACGATGTTGCGGAACATGTCGCGCAGGTTGCCGGCAATCGTGACTTCCTGTACCGGGTGCTTGATCCGACCTTTTTCTACCCAGAAACCCGCCGCGCCGCGCGAATAGTCGCCGGTGACGTAATTGACGCCGTGCCCGAGGAGTTCAGTGACAAGCAGCCCCCTGTCCATTTTTTTCAGGATGGCGGCGAGATCGTCGTCGCCGGCCTTGACCCGCAGGTTGTGGGAGCCGCCCGCGTTGCCTGTGGTCTGGAGTCCGAGCTTGCGCGCGGTATAGACGGAGAGGAAATAGCCTTGCAGCACGCCGTCGATCACCACCTCTCGATCCTGGGTGGCGACGCCGTCGCCGTCGAACCAGCTTGCGCCGAACGCTTTTGGAAGGTGCGGGCGTTCGCCGATGCTGACCACTGGCGAGAACACCGGCTGGCCGAGCGCATCGAGCAGAAAGCTGGCATGGCGGTAAAGCGCGCCGCCGCTCGTTGCTTGCACGAAGTTGCCGATGAGACTCACTGCAAGCGGCGCCTCGAAAACGACCGGGGCCTCGCGGGTACGGATTCTTCTTGCGCCGTGGCGAGCCAGCGCCCGTTCGCCAGCGATGCGCCCGACCTCCTCAGCGGCAGTCAGGTCGGCGGCGTCGCGGCGGTCGTCGTACCAGAACTCCCGCTGCATGGTGTCGCCTTCCCCGGCGATGACTGCGCACGACAGGGAATGCCGACTGTTGGCGAAACCGCCCACGAAGCCGAGGCTGTTGGCGGAAACAAAATGCGATTGTTGCGTCGAGACGCCCGCGCCTTCGGAATTGCGGATCAGCGGATCGACCGCGAACGCGGCTTCTTCGCAGCGGCGCGCCAGGGCGATGGCGTCGGCCACCGGCATATCCCAAGGGTGGAACAAGTCGAGATCGGGGCAATCGCGCGCCATCAGCGTCTTGTCGGCAAGCCCGGCGCAGGGATCGGGGGCGGTGAAACGGGCGATCGACAAAGCCGCGTCGACCGCAGCCTTCAACGCGGCGCGGGAAAAATCGGACGTACTCGCCTGTCCGCGCTGCTGGCCGAGGTAAACCGTGACGCCGATGCCTTTGTCGCGGTTGTATTCGATGGTCTCCACCGCGCCTTTGCGTACCGAAACCGACTGGCCGAAGCTCTCAGAAATGTCCGTTTCGCAGGCCGAAGCGCCCTTTTTGCGGGCGTACTTGAGAATATCGGCGGCAATCTCTTGCAGTTGGGGCTGAGTGTAGGAAAAACCGGAGTTGGAGATCATGGATGAAGGGCGGGTGAGCAAAGCTATAATCTTACCCCGCTCATGCTCCTTGCCCGCGATCTGTCATGGTTTTTCATCCCGATTCCTTTCCGCCACCCCTTCCCGGCGAACCGCCGAGCAAAAGCAGTCGCAAGCGGGAAATGCAGGCGCTCCAGGATCTGGGGGCGGAACTGGCGGCGTTGCCGTCCGGGCAACTGAAGAAAATCCCCTTGCCTGAGGCGCTTGCCCTCGCCATTGCCGAAGCGCGCCGCTTCGCCGGCAAGCACGAGGCTCTGCGCCGTCAGATGCAATATGTCGGCAAGCTCATGCGCGGCGTCGATCCGGAACCGATACGCACCCGGCTCGACGCCCTGCGCGGTCTGGCGGTGGGGGAGGCTGCGCGCCAGCACCGGCTGGAACGCCTGCGCGACGATCTGCTGGCTGATGAAAAAGTCGTCGAACGCATCGCCAACGATTGGCCGCAAGCCGATATACAGCGTTTGCGCCTCCTGCGGCGCAACGCCCTGAAAGAGCGCGAACAGCAACGCCCCCCCAAGGCATACCGCGAAATTTTCAGAGTTTTGCGTGACATCAATGACGACGAGGGCCAAGTGTAGTTTTTCATCGCCTTGTCCCCGTCGAAGCCGAGTTGCGTAGCTGGCGGTTTCTTGCATGTCGGCAGGGGAGGATGGGCGATAACAGCGATCTCGATCCTGCCAGCCGTGCCGCACCAGAATGGGAAAAGTTGCTCGATCTGTTCAAGCCTCAAGCCATGTTGCTTCGGCGCGAGATGGCAATCCGTCAGGTGGCACTGGCAAGCGGGTGCTGGAAGCAAGTCTTTGAGGATGAGCGATATGCTATTCTGATTCAGAATACAGCAAGATGACTTTATTTATCAGATCCACCCACACGTTCCAGTTTCAGCCCCGCAGAATTCAGCCGCGCCGGGCGCGACTTTCCAAGTCAGGTGAACAAAATCGCTTCCAACCGCGCCAACACTTCATCGACAATGCCTTGCGGTACGGTTTCCTTGAAGCGGGCGTTACGTGCACGCCAGTCCAGAGATTTCAATTGATGGCAGTGGATCGCGCCTTGTGTGTCCGTTCCGCTGCCCATCAGTGTGACAACGGTGCCGTATGTGCGCGCCGTTGCAGTCGCGCCTTGGGAGACCGGGCAGATCATTGCCAAGCCCTGCCGGTTGAATTCCTTGCCGCTGACCACGAAGCCGAAATGCGGGCCTTTCATTTCGTGACCGGAGGCGGGGTCGAACTGGAGATGAACGATGTCGCCGCGATTCGGGAAATAGGCCATCAGTCGCGCTCCAGGCCGACGGCAGGCATGTTTTCCCAATCCTCCAGCCGGGGGTAGCCCTCGGGCATTTCGGCCATCAGATCGGTGAGATTGTAGCGTGGGCGCTGGGTCGCTTCCACCGTCAGGGTGCTACCCGACAACCGAAGGGCAACCTTTGAGCCGTCGCTCAAACCGTTCTGTTCGATGAACGATTTGGGAATCGTCATGACCAGTGAGCCGCCGGATCGGCGCAGGGCTTGCAACATAAAACACCTCTATTGAAAGAGAGTTTTATTCTAGTAAAACTACAACACTCTTGCAAGATGATTGTCGCCGCCCGTGCCCGACGATGCGAACGAACCGAGATGAGCGAGGTATCCCGGTAGAATATATCACCAACTTCGGCTTTGCCCCGAATCTGATCAGATCGGCAGCCAGTTCGAGCAAGCTGCTCCGCCAGTGAGGGTCGGCGCACTGCCCAGGCAATCGGGCAACCGCTACCCGAGGCCTGAGATGACGCCGCCGCGTGTGGTTCCGCTAAACGCAGAGCAGACCATGCAGAGGCGTTTGCCGGGGATTGGGCTAGAATCTATCGCTTCCATTTTCGCCGTCTGTCTCTGCCGCCATGCTCAATACGCTCAAGAACCATATCGACGACGTTCGCATCGCCGAAATAAAAGAACTGGCCCCCCCCGCGCATGTGCTGCGAGAATTCCCCGCCACGCCCGAGGCGGCGGCGACGGCTTTCAATGCGCGCCAGGCAATCCACCGCATTTTGTATGGCGCCGATGATCGCCTGCTCGTCATCATCGGGCCATGCTCGATCCACGACGTCGACGCCGCGCGCGACTATGCGCGCCGCCTCAAGGCCGAAGCCGGGCGCCTCCAAAACGACCTGCTGGTGGTGATGCGGGTCTATTTCGAGAAGCCGCGCACTACCGTGGGTTGGAAAGGACTGATAAACGATCCCTATCTCGACGGCAGTTACGCAATCAACGAGGGCTTGCGGCTGGCGCGCAGCTTGCTGTGGGAAATCAACGGCATGGGTCTGCCGGCGGGCACCGAATTCCTTGACATGATTACGCCGCAATACATCGCCGATCTCGTGGCTTGGGGCGCGATCGGGGCGCGCACGACCGAGAGCCAGGTGCACCGCGAACTGGCTTCCGGGCTGTCTTGCCCCGTCGGGTTCAAGAACGGCACCGACGGTAACGTGCGTATCGCTGTCGATGCAATCAAGTCTGCGCGCTCGCCGCACCATTTCCTCAGCGTGACCAAGGCGGGGCATTCCGCCATCGTCGCCACCCGGGGCAACGAGGATTGCCATGCCATTCTGCGCGGCGGCAAGGAGCCGAACTACGACGCCGACAGCGTCGACGCGGCCTGCCGGGAACTGGCTGGCGCAGGTATCCTGCCCAGGGCAATGGTCGATTTTTCGCACGCCAACAGCCGCAAGCAACACTCGTTGCAGATCGACGTGGCGCGCGATGTCGCTGCCCAGCTCGCCGGGGGCGAGGAGCGCATCGTCGGCGCGATGGTGGAATCCCACATCAAGGAAGGTCGGCAGGATCTGGTTCCGGGGGTCAGGCCGGAATATGGTAAAAGCATTACCGATGCCTGCATTGGTTGGGAAGACAGCGTTGCCGTTCTTGATCTGCTCGCCGACGGCGTGCGGCGGCGGCGGGTGAAATGCGCTTCGGTCAAGTAAAAACGACAGCGGCAGGCATGCCCGCCTGCCGCTGATTTCCTGTGGGACACGGCTTATCTGTGATGACGACCCCTGTCGTTCCAACGTCCGCCATGGCGCGGCGGCGGGGCGTGGCGGACGTCGCGGCGGTAGGACGGCCTGCCGTAACGCGGTTCTTCGTAACGCGGTTCTTCGTAATAAACGGTGCGCGCAGGGGCGTAAACAACCGGGGGGGGCGCCACGACGATGGTCGGTCGGGCCGCATGCGCGATGACCGCCGGCACGAGCAAGGGAGCGAGCAGCAGGTCGCGGACGACGCCGCCATGGGCCGAGGCGGGGGCGCTGATGCAGACGCTGGCGAGGAGCAAAGTGACCAGAGCGGCGTGCGATGTTTTACGGACTTTCATGATGATCTCCCTGAGTTTTGACGCTGGCGACGTTTTGTCGGTCAGCACCGTCTTGAACATGGGAGACACGATACCGGATCGTATTGGCGCGATCTTGTCCGTGGTGTAAGCGTGTGTATGCGTTTGTAGCCTGTGCGGGCTGCTATCTGGAATCCGGACGGGGAAACGGTGTCCGCGCTTCAGAGCGCCGGATGATGCTGAAATACCCGGGCTTCGCCATTGCGGGAAATCAGCAGAACGTCGTAGTCCTGCGATGTGCCGAATTCCATGCCGGGCGACCCCAGCGGCATGCCGGGTGCGGCCAGGCCAATGGCGTCCGGGCTTTCGTCCAGCAGGCGGCGCACGTCGGCGGCGGGCACATGGCCTTCGATCAGGTATTGGCCCACTTTGGCCGTGTGGCAGGAAGCGTGCACCTCGGGCATGCCGAGCCGTTCGCGCATCGCGGATACGTCGTCCACGGCATGACTTTGTACCGTAAAACCTGCGGCGCGCAGGTGCGCTTCCCAGCCGCCGCAGCAGCCGCAACTCGCGCTTTTGTAGACGTCGACGACAGGTTTGTCGCTGGCGCACGACGACAGGGCGAGTACGGCAAGAAGCAGCAAGGCGGGCAGGGCAGGGCGTTTCATGGGATTTTTCCGGAACAAACAGTGTCGATGCGATGATACTACCGTCGCCGGTACGTTGCTTCGGGCTGAGTGCCGCACGAAGCGCGTCGCCGATTACAATTTCCCGTTTTCGCAGTCGTTGATGAGGAACGTTTTATGCCGTTGATCGCTTCTTCCATTCCTGGGCGCATCCGCATCCGCCACAAGTCGCTGACCGACGCGGGGCGCGGCGAGCGGCTGCGCGCCGCCTTTCTCGCCTTCGACGGCATTGTGCGCGTCGACGTCAGCCCCGCCGCCTCGTCGCTCATCGTGCATTACGACGCCGCGGCCATTCCCGCCGAGACGATGGAGGCCGTCGCCGACGAAATCGTCGCCGCCGAACTCCGCGCCATGCGCAGCGAGCACAAGCGCGGTTTGGGCATGAACCGCTACGCGAAATACGGCATGTTGTTGAGTCTTGCAGCCACGTTCGCTCTGGCGGCCAGGGGGAAGAGGCGGGCGCATGCGCTTTCCGGGTGTTTTTTCGCTGCCTGCTTGGGGGCGCACCTGTATTTCCATCGCAGCAGGATGATGCACTGATGAAACCGGAAGATTCTTTGCAGCGTTGCATTGCCCTGGTGGACATCGCACATCACATTCCGGGGCGGATTCGCCTGAAGCTGAACGCCGACGTGGAGGATCTGCGCCGGATCGGGCATGCCGGCATCAAGCGCCTCGATGATGCGCTCGACGCCGTTCCCGGCGTTCGCCGGGTGCACTTGAACAAACTCGCGCGTTCCATCATCGTGGAATACGATAATCGGGCGATCCCCGATCGCGCGTGGCCCGACTTGCTGGCGAACCGGTTCTCGCCGGAAGCGACGGCATTGTTGAACCGCTTGCGGGATGGTTATCTGCAAGCAACTGACATATAAGGAGAAAACCATGTTTCCCATATTGCCTTTTGTGGCGGGTATTGCTGTCGGTGCTTCCGTCGTGGGGCTTGCGCGCAAGGCGAAAACCGGCGCGGGTGTGCATGAAGCCGTGGAAAAAGCCGAGCGAAAAATTCGCCAGACTGCGGTTTCCGGGTTGGAGGTGATCCGGCAGTCGAGCGAACAATGGCGCGACCGCCTTGCCGCCAGCAAGGCGAAGACAGATGCTGTCGACGCGTCCACTGCCGAACCTGAGCAGGCTGCTGTGGCGGGCGAGGAAAGCGCGCCGCACAAGCCGCGCGGGAAGAAGGCGGCGGAATGAGGAAAAAGAAGGCATTCAAGCCGCTCGCGCAACGCAACGCCGCTAACGATTTCGTACGTGGGGCGCTGGTGAGCGGCATTGTGACCGCCGCCGCGCGTGACGGTCGTCCCCGGCTGGATCGCGCCGCCGTGCGTACGGCCCTGCAAGGCGGCGCGGTGCTGGCGGCAGCCACGGTGGCGGCGGACGCGCTGCAACGGCGTTGCTATTTGCGGGCGGCGCTGGCGGCGGTGGGCGCGCTAGCCAGCGTTCACGTACTGCAACGCATGTTGCCCGATGCAGTCGTAGCCAATTGATAACAATGATGTGGAGGGAATTTTCATGAGCAAGAAAAACAAGGGGAAAAAAGCCCGCAAGGCTGCCCGTCGCGCGAACGCCGTCAACGGCACGAACACCACTCCCGGCCTTTTCGGCAACCTGGGGACGTGGCTGCGGGAACATCCGTCCGAACAGTTCCTGATTGGTGCGGCGGTGGGTGCAGCGGCGGTCTACGTCCTCTCCAACGAGGAACTGCGCGGCAAGGTGCTGAAAGGCGGCATTGCGCTGTACAGCAGCCTCGCGGGTGGTTTCGCGGAGTTGCGCGAACAGGTGGCCGACCTCAAGGCGGAAGCTGAAGCGGAAAAAGCCCTGACTGACGACCCGGCATGAACACCGAAGCGCGCTGTTTTTTGACCTTGCACGCGGTGCATCGGCTTGCGGCGCGGGTGCGGTTTCGTTACACCTGTCCGCGCGGTGTCCTCGCGAGCGATCCGGCGGCGCTCTGCCGCCGGATCGCTGCTTTGCCCGGCGTGGTCGAACAACGGCTCAACCTTCGCGCCTGCGCCTTGGTCATCCGCTACGAGCGCGGCGTGACCGACGTCGAACGGCTGCGGCAACAACTGCTCGCCCTGACGCCGGAGCCCGGCGCGAGCGCCGTCCGTGAAGGCGCGAATTCGCTCCGGAAAGCGCCTGAGCGCCCCCGCCTCGGCGCTTTGGGTGTCAGCTTTGCCGTGCTGCTTGGCAACGCCTTGCTGCCGCCGGCCTTGCGCCTCGCCGCCACGGCGGGCGTCGCCTTGCCCGTGCTGCGCAAGGGTGCGCGGGACTTCCGCGACAACGGCATCGGTTCTCATGTGCTCGAAGCGGCGGCGGTGGGTATTTCACTCATGCTGCGGGATACCGTGTCGGCGGGTGCGACCGTGTTCATGCTCGAACTGGGCGAGTACCTGGAAGAATCCATCGTCCGCCGCTCAGACGAACTCCTGAAGCACCTCCTGAACCCGATTGACAAGGAAGTCTGGGTTGAGCGCGCCGGGCGCGAGGTCGCCGTGCCCGCCGACGAAGTGATCGTCGGGGATATCGTGATCGTCGGCGCCGGTGCGGTCATCCCGGTGGATGGCGCGGTGCTTTCCGGCAATGCGCTGGTCAATGAGGCGACGATGACGGGCGAGAGCGGGCCGGTGATGAAGGCGCGCGGCGACGCGGCGCTTTCCGGTACGCATGTGGAGGAAGGCCGCCTGTGTATCTATGCCGAACAGGTTGGCGCGCATACTGCCGTGGTGCGCATTGCCGCTTACGTCCAGCAGTCCCTGACCGCGAAAAGCACGACGCAACTGGAGGCCGCGCGCCTCGCCGACCGGCTGGTGCCGTTGATTCTGGCGCTCGCGGGCGCTTCTTACGTTGTTTCCGCCGACTGGCGTCGTGCCGCAGCCGTGTTGCAGGCCGATTACGCCTGCGCCCTCAAGTTGGCGACGCCGGTCGCGTTCAAGGCAGCCATGTATCAGGCCGGGAAAAACGGCATTCTCGTCAAGGGGGCCGACGCCCTCGAACGGCTGGCCGAAGCCGACACCTTTGTGTTCGACAAGACCGGTACGCTCACATCGGGCAACCTGATCGTCACCGACTCCATCGCTTTCGATACCTCCTACAGCGCCGAAGACCTGATCTGCCTGGCCGCCTCGGTTGAGGAACATTACTTTCACCCGATGGCAATGGCGGTGGTCGAAGCGGCGCGCTCCACGAGCGGGCGGCACTTCAATCACAAGGAAGTCGAATTCGTCGTCGCGCACGGCGTCGCCAGCACCATCGACGGGCAGCGCGTCGTCGTCGGCTCGCGCCATTTTGTCGAGGACGACGAGGGCATCGACGTTTCCGCCCATCGTGTCACGCTCGATCACCTGCACCGCGACGGCAAGACACTGCTCTACATTGGTTTTGGCGGCAGGCTTCTGGGTGTGCTGGCTCTGCGCGACACCCTGCGCGCGGAGAGCGCCGGCACCATTGCGCGTTTGCGTACGCTAGGGGTGAAAAAAATCGTCATGCTCACTGGTGACCATGCCGACCGCGCCGCTGAATTCGCCGCACAACTGGGCATTGACGAATGCCATGCCGAACTCTTGCCCGAGCACAAGGCTGCCATCATCCAGTCCCTGAAGGATCGCGGTGCGCGCATCGCCTTTATTGGCGACGGCGTCAACGATGGCCCGGCGCTTGCCGGTGCGCATGTTGGCATCGCCATGCAGAAAGGAGCCGACGTCGCCCGCCTCACCGCCGATATTGCGCTGCTCGAAGACGGCGTCGACCGCGTTGCCGACGCAAAGGCGCTGGCGCGCGCCGCCCTCGAACGTGTCTCGGCCAACTACCGGCTCACCGTCGGGCTCAATACCGCCATTCTTTCCGCCGCCGCGCTTGGCCTGCTGACGCCGGTCGCCGCCAGCGTGCTGCACAACGGCAGCACCATCGGCATTTTGCTGAACGCGCTCAGGCGGCAGCGGGTGTCGAAAAGCATTTCTGATCGCACCGCATCGTGACGATTCGGGCCGGGTTTTCACACCCGCACCCACCCCTTCTTGATGTTCTTGGCAAGGTAATCCTCGAAAATGGAGAGGATTTGCGCTTCGTTCTCCGAGATGCGTACTTCGTTTTTCAGGGGATCGGCGCGACCCGAACTGAAATCGGTGAAGGAGAACACGCAGGCCGGATAGCCGTTTGTTTCCTTGTGGGTTTTCCAGGCCAGGAATTTTTGCACCATCAATTTGCCGCCCGTTTCCTTTTTATAGACTTCGCGGCGCAGGAGTTCGGACGTTGAGGCTTCCTCCGTCTGTGGTGCGGCGTTGATTGTGGGGGCAAAGGAAAATTCGCCAATCTGGGCAAGACGCACGTCCACCGCATTGACAGCTTTGTCCTCGCGCAGGCGCGAGAAAATTGGGAAGACGACACTCAGCCCCGGCGCTGCGCCCGCCGATATGTACGCGCCGTCACGAATTTCCAGGCGGGGATTCAGGATCGGCCCGTTGCTGGTCTCGAACAGCACATCGTTGATGGTGAGTTCGATGACCAGCTTCGGCTCGATCATGTGGAAGGCCGCGTGGTTGGAATCGGTTTCGATGTAGCGCGACGGAATTTCGAGCGGCAGGAGGCGTTCAAAGAGCGCTTTTTTCAGATCTTCGCCAAAGCCGTTGCCGGTGTGGCCGACGATTTGATAGACGCCATCGGCGGGCATCAGCGCCAGCAGGAGCGAACGCACTTGTCCCCTGTTTTCCGCGACGCCTTCGGAGAAGCCGATCACCGCCACGTCGAGCGAATAACGCGGTTTGACCTTGTAGACGAAGGGCAATTCGCAACGCACCACCAGCCCTTCTGCGCCTTCTTGTTCGATCCACTTGGCGTACAGATCCGCGACCCCGGCCCTGGAATTGGCGCGCTCGCAACGCACGGGGGTGGCTTGCGGGTTGTCGCGGAAGATTTCGCAAAGTTTGCGATGCGTCTCGCCGTAGTGGCTGGCTTTGAACGCTTCCTGCTCCAAGCGCACGATCTCAAAAGGCGCGAGCCGCAACCGCCCGATCTGTTCGGGGTCGGCGAGCGCCGTGAGCACCTCGAACACCCGGCTGCGATGACCGTCTTCCTCGCTCACGTAGAGTTCGGCGGGGATGATGGCGTCCGTCAGTCCCGCTGCTTTCAGGCTTTGCGCGGCGGCTTCCATGCAGGGCAGCCCGGTGCGCACCTTGCCGCCGCTGTTGATGCCGAACAGTTGTTCGCCGTTCCAGAAAAGCACTGCGTATTCGCCGTCGTATTTGCGCGTGACGTAAAAGTCGCTGCCGCCCAGACGATCGTCGATTTGTTCGGGATTGAGGGAAATGTAGTTCTTGCACACTTCCCTTTTGTAATCGAGCACCTGTTGCGCGATGTCTTCACCCACCGCTTCCGCCGGGCCTTCGCCGTAACCTTTGCCGTAATCCAGACGGCGGCTATCCAGTTCGAGCTTCATTCGGCCTCTCCGCTGTCTGTGGGCAGGGCTTTCAGTTCCATGTTGGTCAGATGCAGGATCAGGCAATAGCGCGCACCGTCGATCCGGCCTTCGAGAAAGCCGCGATAGGGTTCGCCGCCGGTGGTGAGTACGATCGGTTCATTGCCCTTCTTGCCGCCGCCCACGAACATCAGGCTGTTTTTTTCATGCAGTGTCTTTGCCATGTCGTAGAGAAAGTCGTAGGTGAGGCCCGAGGTGTGGCGGATTTGGTATTTCCGGGTAAAGACGAACTTGCGCACCGCTTCCGCTTTGGGAAAGAGCTTGCCCGAGCATTGCACGGGGAATTCCGCGTTGACGTTGGTCAATGCCTTGGCGACGTCGCGCCGTTCCTTTTCGCTGCCATCCGGGTTGTGGATGACCTGCACGAGGTTGACCCGGTAGGCGATGTCGCCGGATTGGGTAAGGTAGAGCTTGCGGGTGCGGCGGATGAGACGCCCGGCTTTTTCCATGTCCACTTCCGGGTCGCCGGCGATGATCGCCGCGCCCACGCCTTGCAGGTCGCCATGGGTGGCGAGAAGGCGATCCAGATCGGCGGTGGATTTCAGAAACTTGACGTTTTTGGGCTTGCCGCCGTTCGGCAGTGTGGTCTGTGTCGAACGCCGCCGGGTGAGCGCGGCAAAACCCACTTCGGCGTTGCGTTTTTTGTCGTTGGCGAGATTGATGGCGCGCATGTCATAACCCCATGGAAAAGTCGATGTCGCTGTCTTCTTCCGCGTCGTCCTCGTCCTCGACGATGGCGCCCGCTTCGGCGAGCGAGAGCATTTCCAGGGCGACCGTGTATGTTACCAGCATGAAAAGCCTGCCGTCCGCGGCCAGGACGAAGGCGGGGCTGCCTTCAAAACTGTCGCGGTAGCTGTAAGTGAAACGATAGATTTTGTCGCCTATCAGGGCGAGGAGATCCGGGGCGGCATCCAGTTGGTAGACGCTGGCGATGCCGCAGGACAGCAGGTCTTCCGGGCTGGCTTCCGTGTCGAGCGGCACCGGCTCGCCGTAGCTGGATTTGACCAGCGGGGCATCCGAGCCGTCCAGCAGGGTGGTCTTGAGCTGGGCGCGATCCACCCATAGCCCATCGTCCAGAATGCCCAGACCCAGACCGTCGGCGGGGATCATCAGGGTGCCGGTGTCATCCATCGACACAGCCCGGCAGGGGTTGCCTTCGTCGTCGACGGCGATGGTCTCGCTCCAGCCGTAGAGCTTGCCTCGATCCACCTTGGTGGGTGTGGTGGCGAATTCGTTGCCAGAGAGGGAAAAACTCAGGGTGCGCGCCATGTCTTCCTCCGCGATGGGTCGTTCGGCGTCGAGCCGGTAGGGGAGTTTACCCATCCACGCCGTACTGCATGGAAAAGAATGCTCATGCGTGGTTCTCCTGTTCCTCGAACACCCGCCGCCACAGCGTCAGCACCGGCTCGCGCCAGACGGCGGCTTCGTCGTGCGGGATGCGCGAGGGGTGGTCGTTGAGGCGCTGGCGGTGTTGCAACTGGCGCAGGTGGCGATAGCTGTCGGCGCAGGCAGCGGCGAGATCGGCGGGAATCAGGCCAAGATCGGCGGCAATGCCCAGCAGCGCGATGTTGCCGAGGTTGCGCGTCAGTTCGGGATGCGCATGCGCATACCCGAGTACGAAATACTGAGTCAGGAATTCGACGTCGACGAGACCGCCCGGGTCGTGCTTGAGGTCAAACAACGAACTTTTGCCCGCAAGGCTGGCGCGCATCTTGTCGCGCATGGCAATGACTTCGGTGCGCAAGGACGCGCGGTCGCGCGGCAGGCGCAGCACTTCGTCGCGGATACGCTCGAAGGCCGCGCCCAGCGCCGGATCGCCCGCGATGTGGCGGGCGCGGGTAAGCGCCTGGTGTTCCCAGACCCAGGCCGAGTCGCACTGGTATTGGCGGAAGGCGGCGAGCGAGCAGGCGACGAGGCCGGAGTCGCCGTTGGGGCGCAGGCGCAGGTCGGTTTCGAACAAGATGCCAGCGGCGGTGCGGCTCGACAGCCACGAACTGACGCGTTGCGCCAGGCGGATGTACAGTTCGCCGGCCTCGGGGGCGTCGTCGTCGTAGAGGTAGATGAGGTCGAGGTCGGAGGCGTAGCCCAGTTCCTTGCCGCCGAGTTTGCCGTAGCCGACAACGGCGAATCTGGGGGTTTCGCGGTGCCGGTTCCGTATCTTGCGCCAGCATGGGGTAATGGCGAGGTCGACCATGATGTCGGCCAGCATCGAGAGGTGGTCGGCGAGCTTTTCCACCGTCAGGAGACCGGCGATGTCCTGGATGAGCAGGCGGAAGACCTGGGCGTGGTGGCGCTCGCGCATCAGATCCATCTGCCGTTCCATATCCGGTTCGATGGCGTCGAGTTCGGCGGCCAGTTCGCTTTTGAAACGCGGCCAGTCGGGGACGGTTTCCAGGGCGCGGCCATCGAGCAGTTCGTCGAGCAGAAGCGGGTGCTGGCCCAGATATTGCGCCGCCCAGCGTGAGGCGGCGACGAGATCGACCACCCGGCGCAGGGCTTGCGGGTACTGTTGCAGCAGGGCAAGGTAGGCGCCGCGCCGGGCGATGCCGTCGAGGAGGTCGAGACAACGCGCCAGCGTGTCGTCGGCGTTCTGCACGGTGGCTGCGGTGGCGATGAGCCGGGGCATCAGGGTGTCGAAGCGGCCACGGATGTTGTCGGGCAACTGACGGTAGCGCGCGCCCGTGCGCATGGTGGCCAGCCGCGCGGCGGCTTCGTCCGGGGCGTGGTAGCCGAGGCGGGTCAGTCCGGCTGCGGTGTCTTCGGCGTCGCCCGCGTTCTGCCACAAGGCGGCGAGGGGTTGTTGTTCGTCGTCTTCGTCTTCCGGCTCGCCGAACACGGTCTCGAAATGGCGGCTGACGAGGGTGCGGTGGCGGTTGAGCGTGTCGAGCAACGCGGCGTAACCGGCAAAGCCCATCGTCGCCGCGATCAGAGCTTGGTCGGCTTCGTTCGCCGGCAGGTCGTGGGTTTGGGCGTCGTCAAGGTATTGCAGGCGGTGTTCGAGCCGGCGCAGAAAGACGTAGGCCGCGTCCAGCTCCGCAACGGCTTCGCTCTTGAGAATGCCGCGTTCGGCGAGGCGGGCGAGCACTCGAAGGGTGGGGCGCACCTGCAATGCCTGATCGCGGCCACCGCGAATGAGCTGGAAGACCTGGGCGATGAATTCGATTTCGCGGATGCCGCCTGGGCCGAGCTTGATGTTGTTGGCGCGGTCTCGGCGCGCCACTTCGCGTCGAATTTGGGCATGGAGGTCGCGCATGGCGCCAATCGCGCCAAAGTCGAGGTACTTGCGGAAGACGAAGGGGCGCACGATGGCGCGCAGTTCTTCCACCCGCGCGCCGACGATGGTGCGCGCCTTGATCCAGGCGTAGCGTTCCCATTCCCGGCCCTGGGTGACGAAATAGTTTTCCAGCATATCGAAGCTCGCCACGAGCGGCCCCGAATCGCCGTTGGGGCGCAGTCGCATGTCGACGCGGAAGACCTGTCCGTGCTCGGTGGCTTCGGCCAGTGCTGCGATGATCTGTTTGCCCAGGCGCTCGAAGAATTCAAAGTTGCTGATGACTTTCGGGCCGGTGGTGTCGCCCTCTTCGGGGTAGAGAAAGATCAGGTCGATGTCGGAACTGACGTTGAGCTCGCGCCCACCGAGCTTGCCCATGCCGACGATGAGCAATTCCTGCTCCTCACCCTCCGGCGAGCGCGGCGCGCCGTAGCGCGCTGCCAGCGCCGCGCGCAGCGTGTCGTGGGCGTGACCGACGGCGACTTCGGCGAGCACGGTCATGGTTTCGGTGACTTCGGCCAGGTCGGCTATGCCGGCGAGGTCGCGCACAATCAGGTGGCACAGCGTCCAGGTGCGCAGGTGACGCAGGGTGGGGCGCAGGCTGGCTTCGCCGGCGCCCTGGCAGGCGATGAAAGCACGCATGGCGTCGCCGTCAAGCCTGTGCATCAATGCTTGGGGCAAGCATTCGGCGAGCCATGGCCGGCTGGCGAGCATGCGTTGCAGGAAGCGCGACTGGCGCGCGGCCTGGACGATTATTTCTGGTGTGGCGGGATCGGACAACATCGGCGGAGCTTCCGGCGTTGGTAGAATGAACGTATTCTCGTTGATGCGTTTCCGGGCCTTGGTTCGGAGACGATGCGGTTCGCCATTGTAGCCGCCTCGCCGGGCAGGGCCGCATGGGCGCGTTGGCGGCGATGCCTCGGGCGGTCGTGTGTTTTTGTGTAGATAATGGTATGGATGCCGATTTTTCACCTCCCGAGCAGAAATTCGCCCTGAAACGGCCCGCAAGGTGGCGCTGGGCGCGTGGATTGGGATACCTCTCCCTGATCGTCGCGCTCTTGTGCGGGGGGCTGTTCGCCGCCGCGCGGTTCTGGGTTCTTCCCTGGATCGGCGTACATCCGGAATGGGTTGCCGCCGAACTCTCCAAGGCAAGCGGCGTGCCGGTGAGCATCGGCAGGCTGTCCGTGGACTGGCCGGGTCTGCGCCCGCGCCTGAGTCTGGGCGGGGTGACGATGCACACCGGTGAGCGCGCGGTGTTGCGGCTGGAACGGGTCGAGGCCACGATGGCCTGGATGTCGTTGCTGCACTGGGCGCCGTATTTTCACCGCCTGGAAATCGTCGGCCCGGAAATCGAATTGGGGCGCGGCAAGGACGGCGTTTTCACCGTGGCCGGTATCCGCATCGAGCCGCGCGACGAGCAGGGGGGCGATCCCCTCGCGTGGCTGTTCGGACAGACGCACGTCGTGGTGAGCGGCGCCACACTGACCTGGAATGACGAATTGCGCGCCGCACCGATGCTGCGGCTGGAAGATGCACGGTTTACTTTCGAGCGAGGCATCGCCCGGCACCGCTTCGCGCTTGAGGCGCGTCCGCCGGTCGCGCTGGCGACGGCGTTCGAGGTGAACGGCGAGGTGAACCATTACGATCCTGCCGCGCCAGCGGATATTGCCGGGCGTCTCTATGTCGGGCTGGAACGCGCCGATCTCGGCGGCTGGTCGGCGTGGGTGGATTATCCGTTTCCCTGCAACGGGCACGGCGGGGTGCATCTGTGGCTCGATAGTGACGGCAAAGGCGTGCGCAGTGCGAGTGCGGACGTGAGTCTGGACGGTGTCGAAGCCACCCTGGCGCCCGACCTGCCGGTATTGCGGCTCAGTCGTCTCGGCGGGCGTCTGCTGGTGAGCCGCAGCCCCGGTGGCCTTGGTTTCGGTGCGCGCAGCCTGTGGCTGGACACGGCGGACGGCAAGGCGCTCTACCCGATGGATTTCGACCTCCGCCTGCGGTATGGCGCGGATGGGGCCATGGCCGGTGGCGCTTTCACGGCTTCGCCGCTTGATCTGACCGCCCTCGCCGGTCTGGCCAGCTTCCTGCCGCTCGGCGAGGAAGTGCGTGCCTACCTGGCCGGTTTTGATCCCAGGGGGCGTATGCGGGAACTGGCGTTCGACTGGGAAGGCGGGGCCAACGAACTGCGCATTTGGTCGCTGAAGGCGGACTTTGAAAACCTCGGCCTTGTCGCGTACGACCTTGCTCCCGGTATGGACGGAATATCGGGGTCGGTCGAAGGCGACAGGGAAAGCGGACGTTTCACGCTTTCCGGTCGAGACGCCCATGTCGACCTGCCCAGGGTGTTCGAGAATTCCCTGCTCGCCTTTGCCAACCTTGATGCCAAGGGCGGCTGGAGCCGAAAGTCCGGGAGCTTGGAGGTGACGCTCAATGGTGTCGATTTCGCCAATGACGATGCGGCGGGGTCAGTGTCTGGCCGGTACTGGCCCGCGCAGGTCGGCCCCGGTGAGATCGACCTCACCGGCGAGCTGACCCGGGCCGATGGCGGCGCGGTGTGGCGCTACATCCCGCGTGTCGCCGGGCAGCATGCTTACGACTGGGTGAAAGGTTCCATCCGGCAGGGCCGCCTGAGCGACGTGCGTTTGCAACTCAAGGGGCCGTTGCGCGATTTTCCGTTCCGCAACGGGGAGGGCAAGTTTTCGGTGGCATTCAAGGTGGCCGATGGCAAACTCGACTACGCCGCCGGCTGGCCGGTGGTCGAAGATCTCGCGGGCGGTCTGAGCTTCGATGGGCCGGGTCTGACAATCGAGGCCCGGCGTGGCCGTATTTTCGAGACCCGGGTAGATCCTGTACGTGTCGAGATTTCCGATCTCCAAGCCGGGGTTCTGGTGCTGGAGGGCGTGGCGCAGGGGCCGAGCGCCAATTTCCTGCGTTTCATCGCCGAAAGTCCGCTGGCGGCGCGCCTGCACGGTTTTCCTGGGCCGTTACGGGCCGAGGGCGATGGACGGCTCGACCTCAATCTAATGATTCCGTTGCACGACCTCGTTGCGACCGAGGTCAGCGGCGACTACCGTTTCGCTGGCAACCGCATTCATCTGGGAGACAGCGGGATGACACTGGAATCCGCCGAGGGCGGTGCGCGTTTTACCGGCGAGAGTGTGAACATTCCCGCCATTCGCGGTCGCCTGTTCGGCGCGCCGTTCACCCTGGAAGGGAAAACGGGCGCAACCGAACTCGAACTAAGCGCGCGCGGGCAGTTTGAGGCGACGGCGGCGCGAAAGGCATTGAACTGGCCCTTGTTGGGTTGGCTCGGCGGCGTCACGGACTGGCGGGCAGAATTCGCTTTCGGGCGCGGTGGCAACCGCATCGCCGTGCAATCCGGTCTCAGGGGGCTGTACTCGCGGTTGCCTGCGCCTTTCGCCAAAGAAACCGACGATGTGCTGCCCTTGCAAGTCGAAGCGGTTTTCGCGGTGGACAAGCCGCAGCAGCTCACGGTAAAGATGGGTGGCTGGTTCGATGTGCTGCTCGAACGCGACGCTGGTGGTGAAGTGCGCGGCGGTGTGGGATTGAATCAGCCGGCGATGCTGGCCAAGACTGGGGTGGATGTTGCAGCTTCGCTCGATATGCTGGACGTCGATGCCTGGCAATGGTCACTGGACGAAGGAAGCAAGGCTGCCAGCGAGGGCGAAGGTGCGGTGTTGCCGCTGGCAAGCGTCGTGCTCGACGTCAAGCGTTTGCGTGCGAGTGGCCGCACGTTCAGGAATTTGAAACTGCGCGCTCAGGCCGATGCCGGCGGCTGGAAAGCCAACTTGGAGAGCGTCGAGGCGCAGGGCAAGATTGATTGGCGCCGGGCTGGCGAGGGGATGCTGTCGGCGCGTCTGCGCCGTCTGGAACTGGCGAACGATGAAGGCAACAGCGAAAGCGGGGCTGCCCCACCCAGGCAGTTGCCGGGACTCGACATTCAGGCGGAGCAATTCGTCGTCGCCGGGCACGAACTGGGGCGGCTGGAAGTGCAGGCATCCAACCGGCACGGAGGCTGGCTGCTCGACAACTTCGTCATCCAGCGCCCCGAGACGCAACTGACCGGCAGCGGCATTTGGCTGCCGGGCAGGCGGCACAGCAAGCTCGATTTCACCCTTTCCACCAGCAACGTCGGCGAGTTCGCGGGTGTCATGGGTTATGCCAAAATGGTTCGCGGCGGACAGGCGAAGCTCGTCGGGCAACTGGCTTGGGACGGTACGCCCACCGGCATCGACTACCCGACGCTTTCCGGCTATCTCGACCTCAATGCCAAGGATGGCCGCTTTGAGCGCATCGAACCCGGCGTCGGGCGGCTACTCGGCATCCTCAGCCTGCAAGCGTTGCCGCGCCGGGCGACGCTCGACTTCCGTGACGTGTTTTCCGACGGTTTCGTGTTCGACAGCATCACTGGCAACGTTGCGGTTTCCAACGGCGTGATGCGCACCGACAGCATCGAAATCGCCGGCCCGGCGGCGCGGGTGCTGATGCGCGGTCAGGCAGACATCGCCGCCGAAACCCAGGACTTGCGTGTAACCGTGCGCCCGACCCTGTCCGAATCAGTCGCCATCGGCGCGGCGGTAGTCAACCCGGCGGCGGGAGCGGTCGCCTACCTGGCGCAGAAAGTGTTGGGCGACCCGATCGAAAAACTGTTTTCCTATGACTATACGGTCACGGGCAACTGGGTCGAGCCGATCGTCACCAAGGTGGGCGCCTCGCCGCTCAAACACACGGAAGCGGAAGATCGTGGCGCTTTGCAGGTCGCCCATTGAAGCCGGTGGGCGTTTCGTGCGAAATCCAAGCTTATCCATCAATATTATTGGTATTGTTGCTGTGATAGTTTTTATCAATTCAATGTATTTTGATTGACAATTGGCATCACGTTTGGGTTGAAGGTTATGATTCGTCCAACGTTGCAACACGCAGCGTCATGACGATTCGCATAACCCGCTGTCAATCAAACGCAAGGAACCACACCCATGAGCAATTCCCTCATCAACACCCAGGTTCTCCCGTTCAAGGCCCAGGCGTACCAGAACGGCAAGTTCTTTGAAGTTTCGGAAGCCACCCTCAAGGGCAAATGGGCGGTGTTCTTCTTCTACCCCGCCGACTTTACCTTCGTCTGCCCGACCGAACTGGGCGACCTGGCCGACAACTACGCCGAATTCAAGAAGCTGGGTGTGGAAATCTACGGTGTGTCCACCGACACCCACTTCACCCACAAAGCGTGGCACGACGCTTCCGATACGATCAAAAAGATCGAATACCCGCTGGTGGGCGACCCCACCCACGTCATCAGCAAGAACTTTGGCGTCTACATCGAAGAAGCCGGCGTCGATGAGCGCGGCACCTTCGTGGTCGACCCGAGCGGCAAAATCCAGATCATCGAAATCAATGCCGGCAACATCGGGCGCAACGCCCAGGAATTGCTGCGCAAGGTGAAAGCCGCGCAATACGTCGCCGCCCATCCGAACGAAGTTTGCCCGGCCAAGTGGAAAGAAGGCGACAAAACGCTGGCGCCCTCCATCGACCTCGTTGGCAAAATCTGATCCCGCTGCTGTCATTTGACCGTCCGGGCGTATTCACCTCGCCGCCCGGACGGACGTTTTACAGCCGGCGTCTATGTCGGCTGTTTTTTTGTCCGCGCTGCCGGATCATGCGGCTTTCATGACGCCGGGAATTCCCCGTTTCGTCCCTGGTTTCGTCATTTCCTCACTTCTCGCAAGGATTTCCCATGCTCGACGACAACATCAAGGCACAACTGCAAGCCTACCTGGGGAAAATCGCCCAACCCATCGAGTTGGTGGCTTCGCTCGACGATGGCGAAAAATCCCGCGAATTACGCGAACTGATCCATGACATCGCCGCGCTCTCCGACAAGGTGCGCGTGCGCGAGGACGGCCAGTTTGCGCACCGCCCATCCTTCGGCATCGCCCAGGCGGGCGAAGCGCCGCGCATCCATTTCGCCGGCCTGCCGCTCGGACACGAGTTCACCTCGTTGATCCTCGCCCTGTTGCAGACCGGTGGCCACCCGCCCAAGGCAGAGCCCGAAATCATCGAACAGATTCGCGCCCTCGAAGGCGAATTCCGTTTCGAGACCTACGTTTCGCTTTCCTGCCACAACTGCCCGGACGTCGTGCAGGCGCTCAACCTGATGGCGGTGCTCAATCCGGGCGTGAGCCATGTCATGATTGACGGCGCACTGTTTCAGGACGAAGTGGAACAGCGCCAGATCATGGCGGTGCCGACCGTCTTCCTCAACGGTCAGCCGTTCGACCAGGGCCGCATGGAACTGCCGGAAATCCTCGCCAGGGTCGACAGCGGTACAGCAGCGCGCGATGCGAAGAAGCTCTCGGCCAAAGAACCGTTCGACGTACTCGTCATCGGCGCGGGCCCGGCGGGTTCAGCGGCGGCCATCTACGCCGCACGCAAGGGCATCCGCACCGGCATCGTTGCCGAACGTTTTGGCGGTCAGGTGCTCGACACGTTGGCCATCGAAAATTTCATCTCCATCAAAGAAACCGAAGGGCCGAAGCTCGCCGCAGCGCTCGAAGAACACGTGCGCCATTACGGCGTCGACGTAATGGGTTTCCAGAAAGTCGCCAGCATCCAGCCCGCTGGAGCGGGCAAACTGGCCGAAGTACGCCTGGAAAACGGGGGCATCCTTCGGGCGAAAGCCGTGATACTCGCCACCGGCGCGCGCTGGCGCGAAATGAACGTGCCCGGTGAAAAAGAATTCCGCGCCAAAGGCGTAGCCTACTGCCCGCACTGCGACGGCCCCCTCTTCAAGGGCAAGCGCGTAGCGGTGGTCGGCGGCGGCAACTCCGGCGTAGAAGCGGCCATCGACCTCGCCGGCGTGGTGGCGCACGTCACCCTGCTGGAATTCGGCGACCAGCTGCGCGCCGACGCCGTCTTGCAGAGCAAACTCGCCAGCCTGCCCAACGTCAAAGTCATCCGGCAGGCGCAGACCACCGAAGTCACCGGCAGCGACAAAGTTGACGGCATCGTCTACACGGATCGCGCCACGGGCGAATCGCACCGCATCGACCTCGAAGGTATCTTTGTGCAGATCGGTTTGTTGCCCAACACCGATTTCGTCAAAGAAACGGTGGCGCGTACCAAGCCCGGCGAAATCGTCATCGACGTGCGTTGTCAGACCTCCGCGCCAGGCATCTTCGCTGCTGGCGATTGCACCACGGTGCCCTACAAACAAATCATTGTTGCCATGGGTGAGGGCGCGAAAGCCAGCCTGTCGGCGTTCGATTATTTGATCCGGGCCTGATTTCACAGTCGCGTCCCAGCATCATGCACGGCAACAGGCACACAAGCCTGTTGCCGTTTTGTGTTGGCCTGCGCAATGACGCCGAGTCGTTGCGCTTTTGTAGGGGCGTTTAAAGGTAAGATGGGACGCCCGTCAAATGAGGGTTTACTGGAAGAAGGAGAAGCATTCATGCGTGCAAATGTTTTGTTGCCTGTCTTGTCTTTGTTGGTGTTGGGAAGTGCACAGCCTGCGTGGGCTGCGTCCGATAGCCTGGTCAGCGCCGATCCTGCGGTCATACTGGAAATCACCAAGGGGTTCGGATCTGCGGAATTGAGCCAGGGAAAGGACGGGTCTCCCTTGATTACCGGGCGTATAGAAGGCGTGCGTTATGTTGTCGTCTTTCGTGGTTGTGACAAGGGAAAATGCGGAAGTATTACTTTCTACTCTGGATGGAAGCTGAAAAACAAACCGTTTCCGTTGGAAACGGTCAATGCCTTCAACGCGAGGAAGCGCTGGGCAAAAGGCTATATAGACCAGGACGGTGATCTTGCCCTCGACATGGATGTCGAACTCGAACACGGAATGAGCCGCAAGAACCTCGATGAGACGTTTGCAGACTGGAGTCGAATCCTGAGAAACTACCGGGATACAGTGGTCAAGAAAGCGGAAGCCGCCGATTCCGATAAGGCCGCGCCAGTGCGGGAGTGAGGCGGCGCATGGGCGTCGTCCGAAAAAACAGCCGGGAAAGGCGAAACCTTTCCCGGTGGGTTCGTTTACGCAAGCAAATGGAAATGCCTGCTTCTGCCGCATGACATCAGTGGGTCGGCGAGGTGAAACCAATACAGAGATTTGATTTGAAAGAAGCGGGCAATAGTGGCGGCGCGTCGCTACGGCGCAGTGTTGAGAAAGCGGGTAATGATCGAGAAGTGGTCTTCAAACAATTCCGCCTCCATTGCGGGGAGCGCGGCGAGGGGAAACCAGCGCGCCTCGGCGGCGTCGTCCGCGCCCGCGACCGCGGGCAGGGTGGCGAGCGGCAGATCAAACCAATGTGCGTGCGTGATGATGCGCCCGCGTTGGCTGCGGTCGGGATGGTCGAAGACGGCGACTTCGCGCAAGGCGGCAAGCCCGGCGGCGTCGGACACATCCAGTCCCGTTTCTTCCTTCAGTTCCCGAACTGCGCCGTCGCGCAAGCGTTCGCGGCCTTCGAGAAAGCCGCCGGGCAAGGCCCACAAATCTTTGCCCGGCGCACTGCCGCGTCGCACCAGCAGCAGGTGCTCCGCCGCCGTCACCACCGCGTCCAGCGTGACGAAGGGGCCGGTGCCCCATTTCTTTTTGTACGCTGCGATTGCCTGGTGTTCGTCCCGCATGGCGGCGAAGGCGGGCAGCGCTGCCCAGCTTTTCAGATAGCGGGCGACGGCTGGCGGCACGAAATCCTGTAACGAAGCCTGCGCGCTGGTTGCGCCGAAATAAAGCTGGCGAACCTCGGTGGCGTCGAATGCTCCCTGACGGTCGAGGGCGACGAAAGACCAGTCTGGGAACAGGCTCAGGTAATCGCTGGACGCATCCTTGTGAAACCCGACGAGCGCGATGCGCGGTGCGTCAATGTCCGGTTTTTCCAGTGCGGCCCGCACGCCGGCTTTTACCGCTGCGGCCCAGCGCCGGTCGTCGTAATAATCGCGGACGGGGACGAACGCTACCCGGCGTGCGTCGGCTTCGTCGAGACTTGCCCGGATCATTGCGGTGCGTTCTTCCCAGGTGAAAGGGTTTCTGGCGTTTCGCGCCCGGAACGCGGAACCGGGTACGACGATGGCCCGCCCGGCTTGCGCCAGCGCCGCGCGCAACAAGGCGGCGTGACCGTTGTGGAAAGGCTGGAAGCGCCCGATGAGGACGGCGGCGTCGAAGGATGTAGACATGAAGTGGCTCATTTATGTGCGCATGGATCAGGCGAGTATTGTCCACGCTGCACGTCAACATGCAATGGACACGGCAAAGTGCAGGCGCTCATTGGTGGGGCGCGCGCCGTCTCGCCACTGGCTTGCGGGTACAATACCCCCCCCGATTCGAGGTTTGATCCGTGCCCGGCATCACTCTTGCCCTTTCCAAGGGCCGCATTTTTGAAGAAACCCTGCCATTGCTCGCGGCGGCTGGCGTCGTGCCCGCCGACGATCCCGAGCGTTCGCGCAAGCTCATCATCGCCACCAACCGGCCCGACGTGCGGCTGGTGATCGTGCGCGCCACCGACACGCCCACCTACGTCCAGTACGGCGCAGCCGATCTCGGCATCGCTGGCAAGGACGTACTGCTCGAACACGGCGGCGCGGGGCTGTACCAGCCGCTCGATCTCGACATCGCGCGCTGCCGTCTGTGCGTGGCGGTCAAAAAGGGCTTCGACTACGCGGCGGCGGTGCGGCCCGGCGGGCGCATCCGCGTGGCGACCAAGTACATCGACTCGGCCAAAATACATTTCGCTGGCAAGGGCATGCACGTCGATCTCATCAAGTTGTACGGCTCGATGGAACTCGCGCCGCTCGTGGGACTGGCCGACGCCATTGTCGATCTCGTCTCCTCGGGCGGCACCCTGCGCGCCAACGGCCTCGAAGAAGTCGAGGAGATCATGCCAATCAGCTCGCGGCTGATCGTCAATCAGGCTGCGCTCAAGCTCAAGCGCGAACTCGTCCAGCCCCTGCTTGACGCTTTCGCCAGCGCGGTTCGCGCCTGATTTTGTTTCGTCCCGTTACCGGATGCCGACCATGAGCCAGACTCCCATTCGCCGCCTTGACGCCCGCGCTCCCGATTTCCTCGCCCGACTCGACGCGCTGCTCGCCTTTGAGGCAGCCGCCGACGAACGCATCGACGCCGCCGTTACCGAAATCCTGCGCGCGGTGCGCGCGACGGGCGACGCCGCAGTGCTCGAATACACCCGTCGTTTCGATGGGTTGGAGGCCGCCTCAATGACCGCGCTGGAACTGCCCAAAAGCGCATTGCAGGCGGCGCTGACGTCGCTCTCCGGCGAACAGCGTGTGGCATTGGAGATCGCCGCCGACCGGGTGCGCCTCTACCATGAGCGTCAGCGCGGCGAATCCTGGACTTACACAGAGGCCAACGGCACGGTTCTCGGGCAGAAAGTCACCCCGCTCGATCGCGTTGGCCTCTACGTGCCGGGCGGGAGGGCGGCCTATCCCAGTTCAGTGCTGATGAACGCGATCCCGGCCCGGGTGGCGGGCGTCGGCGAACTCATCATGACGGTGCCAACGCCGCGCGGCGAAAAAAATCCGCTGGTGCTGGCGGCGGCGGCGATCACCGGGGTGGATCGTGTCTTCACCATCGGCGGCGCGCAGGCGGTGGCGGCGCTCGCCTACGGCACCCAGACCATTCCCCAGGTCGACAAAGTCGTCGGCCCCGGCAACGCATTCGTCGCCGAAGCCAAGCGGCGGGTGTTCGGCACGGTGGGCATCGACATGGTGGCCGGCCCCTCCGAGGTGCTGGTGATTTCCGACGGCAGCGGAAATGCCGAATGGGTGGCGATGGATCTGTTCGCGCAGGCCGAACACGACGAACTGGCGCAATCCATCCTGCTTTGCACCGATGCCGCCTTCATCGACGCCGTGCATGCGGCCATCAATCGCCTGCTGCCCGAAATGCCGCGGCGCGAAACCATCGCCAGGTCGCTCGCCGGTCGTGGTGCGCTGATCCACGTCGACAGCCTGGAACAAGCTTGCGAGCTTGCCAACCGCATCGCGCCCGAACATCTTGAACTCTCACTCGATCGCGCAGAGGACTGGATCGACAAAATCCGCCATGCCGGGGCGATCTTCGTCGGCCATTGGGCGGTTGAGGCGCTCGGCGACTACTGCGCCGGCCCCAATCACGTTTTGCCGACGATGCGCAGCGCCCGCTTCTCGTCGCCGCTCGGCACCTACGATTTCCAGAAACGCAGCAGCATCGTGCACATCTCGGAAGCCGGTGCGCGGCAGCTCGCGCGCACCGCCGCCATCCTCGCCGACGGCGAAGGACTGCAAGCGCACGCGAGATCGGCGCGGATGCGGTTGGAAGGTTGAACCCCGGAGGCTGGGTCGGATCGGGCTGGCGCTGTATGCTCATGCGCCGCCTGCAAGGTGACAGGGGTTACGGAAACGTTTCCGTAATTCCTTGAAACCGAGATGCCAAAAAACAGCGCGGGTTCCGTAGAACCCGCGCTGTTACTGGTGTTTCGTGGTAGGGGCAGTAGGGATCGAACCTACGACCTACTGATTAAGAGTCAGCTGCTCTACCAACTGAGCTATACCCCCTCCGAGAGAGCGCGCACTATAAACGATGTCGCCCTGTCCCGCAAGGGGCGGATGCTGTACCTGTTTTTATTTGATCGGGATATAGGTTTCAGCTTCCCAGCATGCGCCCGCCCCGGCGTCTGGCGAATGGCCCGGTAATCGTTCCAAGCCCCGAACTGCCATGGGCATGGCATATTGCGCAGGCGAGCGCATCGGCGGCGTCCGCCTGCGGTGCGGAGGAGAGCGCCAGCAACCTCGTCACCATGTGTTGCACTTGTTCCTTGGCTGCCTTGCCGTGGCCGACCACCGCCTGCTTGACTTGCAAGGCCGTGTATTCGGCCACCGGCAGTTCGCACGATACCGCGCCGCAGATGACGGCGCCGCGCGCCTGCCCGAGCAGTAGCGTCGACTGCGGGTTGACGTTGACGAAAACCTTTTCAACCGCAGCGATGGCGGGTCGATAGGTGGCGATGATTTCGCGCACGCCGTTGAGGATCGTGCGGAGGCGGTCGGGAAGGCCGCGATCCAGTCCGTCACCCGTGCGGATGCAGCCGCTGGCGACGTAGCTCAGACGGCCATTTGTCATGTCGACGATCCCGAAGCCGGTTACTCGCAGACCGGGATCGAGCCCGAGGATGCGGGTGGCGCTGGGCGGCGGAGCTGCTACGCTGGCGCTTTCCATGGTTTATTCGTCGAGCACGGCGGAGGTGTAGACCTCCTGCACGTCGTCGATCGCTTCGAGCGCGTCGAGCAGTTTTTGCATGCGCACGGCTTCGTCGCCAGAAAGCCCGGTTTCGTTTTGTGGCTTCATGGTGACTTCGCCGAATTCGGCTTTTAAGCCGGTGGCTTCCAGCGCCTCACGCACGGCGGTGAATTCCCACGGCCCGGTGACGACCTCGATCGAGCCGTCGTCGTTGGTAAGCACGTCTTCCGCGCCAGCTTCGAGCGCCGCTTCTATCAGCGCGTCCTCGTTGGCGCCGGGGGCGAACAGCAACTGTCCACAATGCTTGAACTGGAAGGCCACACAGCCATCGGTGCCCATGTTGCCGCCGTATTTGCTGAAGGCGTGGCGCACGTCGGCCACGGTGCGTGTCTTGTTGTCGGTGAGGCAATCGACCATCACCGCCGCACCAGCGATACCGTAGCCTTCATAGCGCGCTTCTTCGTAGACCACGCCTTCGAGCTGGCCGGCGCCGCGCTTGATTGCGTTTTCGATGGTGTCTTTGGGGACGGATTCGCCCTTGGCCTTGTCGACCGCCAGCCGCAGGCGCGGGTTGGCGCCAATGTCGCTGCCGCCCATCTTGGCGGCGACGGTGATTTCCTTGATCAGCTTGGTGAATATCTTGCCCCGCCGGGCGTCCTGACGACCCTTGCGGTGCTGGATATTGGCCCATTTCGAGTGACCTGCCATGTGACGAACCTCTAAAAGCAGCGTGTATGGATGGAAGTCTGAAATTGTAGCGCGCCTTTCGACGGCTTCTCTTGCCACGGTTCAGCAGGGCGATTGCGCGCGGAGCGCGGAGACTACGCCTGCCGCCTCATCAACCTTGCTTTTTCCCGATCCCAATCGCGTTTTTTCTCGTCCTCGCGCTTGTCGTAGAGCTTTTTGCCCTTGGCGAGTCCGATCTGAGCCTTGACGCGCCCCTTGCAGAAATGCAGGTCGAGCGGCACCAGGGTGAAACCGGCGCGTTCGACCTTGCCGATCAGGCGGGCGATTTCCTTGCCGTGCAGCAGGAGCTTGCGGGTGCGGGTGGGGTCGGCCTTGACGTGGGTCGAGGCGCTCGCCAGTGGCGTGATGTGCATGCCGAGGATGAAAAGCTCCTCGCCGTGCACGATCACATAAGCTTCCTTGACGTTGGCTCGTCCGGCGCGGATGGCCTTGACTTCCCAGCCTTCGAGCACGAGCCCGACCTCGTACCTTTCTTCGATGAAGAAATCGTGGTGGGCCTTGCGGTTTTCGACGATGCTCATGAGAAGGCCTGCGACGGCGAAACGCTGGAATAATACCGTTCGCCCTGAGCCCGAACGGTTGGGAATAAATCAGCGTTCCCTGGCTTTGCGTTAGAATCGCGCATCTTATCAGTTTGCTTGGTGCGCCGATGGCCGACGTTCACAAGAAGGTGCTGATCGAATACACCCCCGCGCAGATGTTCGGTCTGGTTGACCGTTGCGAGGACTATTCACTGTTTCTGCCCTGGTGCGGCGGCGCCGACCTGGTTGTCCGCAACGACGAAATTACCGCCGCAACGCTGCACATCAACTATCACGGCATCAAGGCTCATTTCAGCACCGAGAACCGCAAGCGGTATCCCACCGAAATGCTGATTCGCCTCACGGACGGCCCGTTTTCCCACTTCGATGGCAGCTGGCGCTTCACCCCGTTGGGCGAGGTTGCGTGCAAGGTGGAATTCGATATTCATTACGCGTTTTCGAACCGGCTTCTGGAAAAAGTTCTCGGGCCGGTGTTCAACCACATCGCCAACACTTTCGTCGAGGCGTTCGTCAAACGCGCCGGTCAGGTTTACGGAGTTTCGCGCCCATGAGCGAATTCATCGAGGTCGAAGTTGTCTATGCCCTGGCGCATCAGCAGGACATCGTGACGCTGTCCCTGCCGGAAGGCGCTACCGCGCACGAGGCGGTCGAGGCGTCCGGCCTGTTGCTCAAGTACCCGGAAATCGACCTCGGCAACCGCAACAAGCTTGGCATCTACGCCAAGCCCGTCCGGGCAGATACTGTGCTGCGCGACTGCGACCGGGTCGAAATCTATCGTCCTCTCGTCGCGGACCCGAAGGCGGTGCGCAAAAAACGCGCCGAGGCTGGCAAGGTGATGAAAAAAGGCGGCGGCCCGGCGCACGAGGCGTAAAACAGCGCGGGCTGTGCTTTCCCGCCCGCGAGCGACGGCGCGCGGCCCGGGCGCGTCGTTTTACTTTTCGGTGCAGGATGCGTCGATCATTTCCTGGGAACGGGCGATTTCTGCTTTCCGTTCGTCATCGTTAAGGAATGTACGCCCGCCATCGGCGTTGAGGCGGGACACGCGCTGGCCGCTCATGAGCGCGTCGTGTTGGGTGCGGGCGCGCTGGCAATCCTGGGCGCGGCGGTCGGCGCGGGCGGCATCCTCGCTGGTCTTGACGCTGGCCTCGGCGGCGGCGGCGCGGCGCTGGCGGAATTCCAGGTCGCGTTCGGCAAGGCTTTTGGCCGGCGCATTGGTGGTAATGGCGCTCGTGGCGGCGGCGTTCGTTGCGGGCGCTTCGCTGCCCGGTGCGGGTTGCGGGCGGGTGGAGGAACCGATCGCCTTGATGCCTGGCTGGTTGGGAGGGATGTCCGAAAAATGCGTCTGCCCATTCTTGTCCGTCCACTTGTAGATTTCGGCCTGCGCGGGCAGGGCGAGAACCAGTGCGAGCAGGGCAAAACAGACAGGATGTTTCTTCTTCATGTGCGTTTCTCCTGCTGCATAGCTTACGCGGCCCCAAGAGAGCTTTGTATAATGGAAGTTTAGCCAAAAGGAAAAAAGTCATGCGAGTGATCCAGAAGGCGCTGACGTTCGACGATGTCCTTCTCGTCCCCGCCCATTCGACGGTGTTGCCACGCGACGTGGGGTTGAGCACCCAGGTGTCCCGCAACATCCGCCTCAACATCCCTCTGGTGTCCGCCGCGATGGACACCGTTACCGAGGCGCGGCTTGCCATCGCCCTCGCTCAGGAAGGCGGCATCGGCGTGGTGCACAAGAATCTTTCCCCGGCTGAACAGGCCGCCGAGGTGCGCAAGGTCAAGCGCCACGAATCCGGCATGCTCAAGGATCCGGTCACCATTGCGCCGACGATGACAGTGGGCGAGGTGATCGCGTTGCAGCACCGGCATCATTTTTCTGGCGTGCCCGTGGTCGAGGGGGGCAAGGTTGTCGGCATCGTCACCAACCGCGACACCCGTTTCGAGACGCGCCTGGATCAGTCCGTGCGCGAGATCATGACCCCGCAGGAACGCCTGGTAACGGTGCGCGAGGGCGCGAGTCTCGAAGAGGCCCGCGAACTGCTGCGCCGGCACCGGCTGGAGCGGGTGCTGGTGTTGAACGACGCAGGCGAGCTTTCCGGTCTCATTACGGTCAAGGACATGATGAAGGCCACCGAACACCCGCTCGCGGCCAAGGACGAACTGGGGCGGCTGCGAGTTGCGGCGGCGCTTGGTGTCGGCGCGGGCACCGAGGAGCGCGCCGAACGGCTGGCCGAAGCCGGGGTCGACATGATCGTGGTCGATACTGCGCATGGTCACTCGCAGAGCGTGATCGACCGTGTGCACTGGGTCAAGAAGCGCTTCCCGAAAATCGAGGTGGTGGGCGGCAATATTGCCATGGGCGAAGCGGCGCGAGCGCTGGTCGATGTCGGGGCCGATGGGGTCAAGGTCGGCATCGGGCCGGGGTCGATCTGCACCACCCGTATCGTTGCCGGCGTCGGCGTGCCGCAGATCACCGCCATCGACCTTGTTGCCAACGCGCTGTCGGGAAGCGGAGTGCCGATGATCGCTGATGGCGGCGTGCGCTTTTCGGGTGACATCGCCAAGGCGATCGCCGCCGGGGCTGATTGCGTGATGCTGGGCGGCCTGTTTGCCGGTACCGAGGAAGCGCCGGGCGAGACGGTGCTGTTCCAGGGCCGTTCCTACAAGGCGTATCGCGGCATGGGGTCGCTCGGCGCGATGGAAAAAGGCGCTGCCGACCGTTACTTCCAGGACAGCTCGTCGAACATCGACAAGCTGGTGCCCGAAGGCATCGAAGGCCGCGTGCCCTACAAGGGGCCGGTGGCGGCGGTGATCCACCAGTTGATCGGCGGTCTGCGCGCCTCGATGGGGTATCTCGGCTGCGAGAACATCGCTGCGATGCACGCGCGGGCGCGCTTCGTCGAAATCAGTTCGGCGGGGATGCGTGAATCGCACGTTCATGACGTACAGATTACCAAGGAAGCGCCGAACTACCAGGTGGGTTGATCGTTTTCCTCTGTACCCTCCGGGCGGCCCAGGCCGCCCTTTCATTTTCCCGGCTGGACGCCCGTGCTCATGGCTCATCAGAAAATCCTCATCCTCGACTTTGGTTCCCAGGTCACGCAACTGATCGCTCGCCGCGTGCGTGAGGCGCACGTCTACTGCGAAATCCATCCCAATGACGTGTCCGACGCCTTCATCCGCGACTTTGCGCCGCAAGGCGTCATCCTCTCGGGCAGCCATGCCAGCACCTACGAAGATCACCAGTTGTGCGCGCCGCAAGCGGTATGGGAGATGGGCGTGCCGGTGCTTGGCATCTGTTACGGCATGCAGACGATGGCGGTACAGTTTGGCGGCGAAGTGAGCTGGAGCGAGAGGCGCGAGTTCGGTTATGCCGAAGTGCGTGCGCACGGCCACGGCCCGCTGCTCGATGGCATTGCCGATTTCACCAGCGCCGAGGGGCACGGCATGCTCAAGGTGTGGATGAGCCATGGCGACAAGGTGACGAAGTTGCCGCCCGGATTCGTGCTGATGGCCTCGACCACGAGTTGCCCGATTGCCGGCATGTTCGATGCGGCGCGACGCTATTTTGCGGTGCAGTTTCACCCCGAAGTCACCCACACGGTACAGGGTGCGGCGATGCTCACCCGCTTCGTGCGCGATGTTTGCGGCTGCGCTGGCGACTGGGTGATGGGCAATTACATCGACGAAGCCGTGGCTCGCATCCGCGCCCAGGTCGGCGACGAGGAAGTGGTGCTTGGTCTCTCTGGCGGAGTTGATTCCTCGGTGGCGGCGGCGTTGATTCACCGCGCCATTGGCGACCGGCTCACCTGCGTCTTCGTCGATCACGGCCTGCTGCGGCTCGACGAAGGGCGGATGGTGATGGACATGTTCGCTGGCAAGCTGCATGCGCGAGTGGTGCATGTCGATGCCTCGACGCAATTCATGACGAAACTGGCCGGTGTTGCCGACCCCGAGCAGAAGCGCAAGATCATCGGGCGCGAATTTGTCGAAGTCTTCCAGTGCGAGGCGGAAAAACTCGCCAATGCCCGTTGGCTGGCGCAAGGCACGATCTACCCCGATGTGGTGGAATCCGGCGGTTCCAAGGCGCGCAAGGCCGCCACGATCAAGAGCCACCACAACGTCGGCGGTCTGCCCGAGACCTTGGGCCTGAAACTGCTCGAACCGCTGCGGGAACTGTTCAAGGACGAAGTGCGCGAACTGGGCCTCGCCCTTGGCCTGCCGCACGAAATGGTTTACCGCCACCCGTTTCCCGGCCCCGGCCTGGGCGTGCGCATCCTGGGCGAAGTCAAAATGGAATACGCCGACCTGCTGCGCGCCGCCGACGCGATTTTCATCGACGAACTGCGTTCCACCATCGAACCCCACAGCGGCAGAAACTGGTACGACCTCACTAGCCAGGCGTTCGCCGTCTTCCTGCCGGTAAAGAGCGTTGGCGTGATGGGGGACGGTCGCACCTACGATTACGTCGTGGCGCTCCGCGCGGTGCAAACCAGCGATTTCATGACGGCGGACTGGGCGGAACTGCCGTATGCGCTGCTCAAGCGGGTATCGAGCCGCATCATCAACGAAGTACGCGGTATCAATCGCGTGACTTACGACGTGTCGAGCAAGCCGCCAGCGACGATCGAGTGGGAATGATTGGGCGTTAGGCACTCGCTGGCACAGAGCAGCACGAAACCACCCTCAAGCCCGCGTCATTGCGGGCTTTTTCACGTTTTAGTCTGGCAACGTCTGGCACATCGTAGCACCCCCAAGCAATATTTTTTAATGGCATGGTAGATGGTATTATTCAACCTGATGCCATGACTGGCGCTCAATACCATGTTGCCATTTATGGGCGGCGCATGGTATCAAAACCACCAAGACCGTTGATACACAAGGCGAAACAGGCGAAAAGAGCGACTATTTGAATCATGGTATTTCGAACCCAAAAAGGACGGAGACCATGCTTACCGATACCAAGTTGCGCAACCTCAAGCCGAAAGAGAAGCTGTACAAGGTCAATGACCGCGACGGCCTCTATGTGGCAATCACCACCGCCGGGTCTATCTCTTTCCGGTACAACTACTCGATCAACGGCAGGCAGGAAACGCTGACCTTTGGTCGCTGACTTCGGTCATTGGGTGCGGGGTTCTTTTTTGTTTGTGGTGGGGCTTGACAAACTACGGGATACCCGTATAATTCACCTCATGCGCACCGTGATCGAAACCCCGACATTCCAGAAGCAGGCCGAGAAGCTGTGGTCAGAAGACGAGCGACTGGCCTTCATCGACTGGATTGCTGCGAACCCGCTGGCCGGGGACGTTATTCCCGGTGCAGATGGAGCACGCAAGGTTCGCTGGAGCCGTGCAGGGTCTGGCAAGTCAAGCGGTGCGCGAGTGATTTATTTCAACCTGACGGAGCAGGAAGTGGTGCTGCTGGTCGCGGCGTATGCCAAAGCCGAACGCGCCAACATGCTTCCCGCCGAAATCAGAAAGGTGGTGTGACATGGGTATCAAGAAAATCGACATTGAAAAGGTGGCAACGGCTATCGAGGCCGATGCTGGTGAATCTTTGCCTGACCTGCGTCAGGCGCTTGCCGAGGCAAAGGCAGGGATTGGGCGCGTCACCACGCCCGATCAAATCCTTGTGCGCCAAGCGAGAGAGAAGTCCGGCCTGACGCAGGCTGTCTTCGCCGAGCGTATCGCAACCCCTGTGGCGACGCTGCGCGACTGGGAACAAGGGCGGTTTACACCGCCCGGCGGAGTGTTGTGCCTACTTCGACTTATCATCAAGCATCCAGAGCTGTCACAAGAGTTGAACGCAGCATGAAAACCGGGCAATTTTCTCAACATGGTACTTTTCATGGCATCAATTTACAGACTTCCAGTCATTGCCCGTCATTGCCTGTATTTTTTCGCTCATTAACAATTGAGTGGGAATGATTGGACGTCTTTTCCACGGTGAGCCTGTTGGGCGTCGAGGTGGTGGTGATTGCACACACCGAAGATTGCGATGTAATTCTGGGCGGACGAAGCGGAAAAGATCGTGCGCGCGCAGCGGCGAGACACATGACGATTGTCGCCATGGCTTCTGCGAGCTGGAACAAGTTGTGCCGGAAGCGCCTACGTCATTCACACGGTATTGAAGGATAACGGGATTCAGTTTGCAACGTGCGAGTCATTCAGTGCGTTGCCGCCGGCAAGGGGCAGTCGGGTTTTTCTTTGCAGAGCATGCGCGAGTGAGAGCAGGTTTTGGTCGGTAAATGCCAGGCTGAAGAGGGTGACGCCGGAGGATAAGCCGTTTTGCAAAAAACCGGCGGGAACGGCGACAGCGGCGTAATCGAGCAGGTTCATGAAACTGGAGTAATAACCCAGATCCGAATTGCGGCGAACCGCTTCGGCATGGAGTTCCGTGAGCGTCACCGGGCGTGGATACGTGGGAGTGAGGACGCAGTCGACATCCGCCATGAGGCGGTCACATTCCGCTTTCAATTCTTGCAGGCGATGCTGGGCATGGAAGGTGTCGACGCCCGTGATTCCGGGGGCGTTGGCCAGCACATCGCGGATGACCGGAAGCATTGCCTCCGGTTTTTTTTCCGCAAACGGGCCAATGTCGCCATACCGTTCCGCCACCCACGGACCTTTGAAGAGCAGGCGCGTGGCTTCCAGAAAAGAGGTAAAGTCGATTGGGATGGGGATTCCGCCGATCGCTTGCAGATGTTCCACTGTTCGCGCAAAGATTGCGGCGCTTTCGGCGCAACCCATGAATTCCAGTGTTTTGGGAAGAGCAAAGCGGAAAGGCAAGGGAAGGGCTCCAAAAGCCTTGCCATCGTTCCATAGCGGATTGGCGCGGCTGTAGGCGTCCGCCGGATCGGGTACGGTACAAGCGGTCAGCGCCAGCAAGCGGCTCGCTTCGGCGGCGGTGCTCGTAAAATAGGTGATGCATTGCAGCGAGCGGCAGATAGGAACAACGCCAGCCGCCGAAATTATTCCTTTGCTTGTTTTCAGCCCCACCAGATTGTTCAACGCGGCGGGTACTCTGCCGCTGCCTCCTATATCGGTACCCAACGCGAAGCTGCTCAAGCCCAGGGCGACCGCCAGCGCAGAACCGGAACTCGAACCGCCCGCCGGATAATCGGGATGCGCGCTGTTTTTGCATTCGCCATAGGGGGAGCGTGTGCCGTTTACGCCGGTGCAGAATTGATCAAGATTGGTTTTGCCCATCGGCACCGCGCCCAGTTCAACGAGTTGGCGTACAACGGTGGCGGAAATCTCCGGTGTGTAAGCAAAGGCTGGACAGGCGGCAGTGGTGGGAATACCCGCGAGGTCGATGCAGTCCTTGATGGCGAAAGGAATACCGTAGAGCGGCAGATCATCTGGATTGCGATCATCCAGCGCGGCGAGATAGGGTTCCAGCTCGTCCGGGGTCAGGAGGTGGATGAAGGCGTGGTATTCGTCGTTGAGCTTGAGCGTTTTTTCGCGCAGTTGGGCAATGAGCCGGCGAGGCGCGGCATTACCCGCGCGGTAACGGGCGCCAAGGGTTCCAAGGCGCAAATCGAAGAGGGTGTCCATGGTGGCTTTCACGTAAAATCCATTCCGGTTTGAACTGTTGAATCAGTGTGTTCCAGTGGCATGATTGTTCTCTGCACCGTACCAGGGCAGGAATTTTCGCAGACCGCACACGAATGTGTAATCGAACAGAAAACCCAGGAGTCCCAGTGTGATCAGCCCGACGAACATGTGATCCACGCGGAAAATCTGTTGTGACAACTGGATCAAATAGCCCACGCCGAATTGTGCGCCGGTGAGTTCCGAGGCCACGAGCAACACCAGCGCGTTTCCGAGAGCGATCCGCACACCGGCGATGATGAACGGAAGCGCGGCTGGCAGGACGAGGAATACCAGCATGCGCCAACCGTGCGCGCCCAGGCTCTCGGCGGCGCGGCTGAGCAACGGGTTCGTGTCGCGCGTGCCGAGGTAGGTGTTGACCCAGACCGGAAAGAAAACGCCGAATGCGATGAGCACGATCTTGGAAATTTCTCCAATCCCGAACCAGAAAATCGCCAGCGGCACAAAAGCAAGCGACGGAATGGCGCGAAAGATTTGCACCAGCGGGTTCAAAAGACTGTGCAGTTTGGGCAAACGCGCCATGGCGATGCCCATCAGAAGTCCCAGAACGGAGCCGATGACGAAGCCGAGAAAAGCTCGCCACAAACTGTTGAGGACATGCCGGATCAATTCGCCGTTGGCAATCAGTTCTGTGGCCGAACGGGCAACCACGGAAGGCGCCGGCAACATGATGGGGTTGATCCAGCCGCTGCGGCTGATGCCTTCCCAAAGAACGGCGAAGCTCAACAAACCCAGCGCGCCAAGCAGAAAGGCATGCTTCGATAACTGTTTGCGCAATGCCTGCGCAAAAGACGCGGCGACGCTCATTCCGTTCCCTCCACACCGATGGCTGCGGCCAGGCGTTCATAAAGCCGATTGAATTCCGGCGATGTCCGCTTTCTTGGGTGGAAATCCGCCTGTAAGCGGATGTCCTCGACGATACGTCCCGGCCTTGAGGACAGCACGATGATGCGTGAGGCGAGAAAGATCGCCTCGCCAATATTGTGCGTGACGAACAAAACCGTCTTTTGGGTACGCGCCTGAATGTCAAGCAATTGCCGTTGCAGGCTTTCGCGCGTCATAGCATCCAAGGCGGCGAAGGGCTCGTCCATCAGGAGCACGGCGGGATCCGTCGCCAGGGCGCGGGCAATCGCCACGCGCTGTTTCATGCCGCCGGAAAGCTCGAACGGATACTGCGAGCCGATATGCGGCAAACCCACGAGATCGAGTAGCGCCTCGACCCTTGCTTTGCGCTTCTCGGTTGTAACACCCGCCATGCGCAGACCGAATGCGATATTGCTTTTCACGGTCAGCCAGGGAAAGAGCGAATAATCCTGGAAAACGACGCCGCGATTTGGATCGGGACGAAGGATGTCGTTACCGTTCAGGCGCAGTTCTCCCGCCGTCGGCCTCAAAAACCCCGCCACCATGTTGAGTAGGGTTGTTTTTCCGCAGCCGCTGGGCCCCAGAAGACAAACGAATTCACCGGTATTGATGGAAAGCGTGATGTCCGTGATGGCCGCGATTCGCGTTCCCAGACGGGTGAGGTAGGTCTGCGCCAGATTCCGGCATTCGATCAGTGGGCGTTGTTGCAGTGTCTGTGAATGCTCTATCCGTAACGCATTATTTTGGAAGCCGGTCTCTGTAATTTCGAGATCATCCGGCGTGGCGGCGATCAATAAAGATGCTGTTGTCATTATCGGTGTTTGGCGGGAATGAAACCTTCGACGACGACCTGATTGAAGTCGGGGATATTGGCGTCGGCTCGCACCAGTTTGTTTTCGATTGCCCATTTCGCCTGGCTTTCCAGTTCGCGGACGACCGCGGCCTTGTCCAGGCCGATGCCCAGGTTCAATTTGGGCCAGTAATCCTTGGCCAGCGCCAGATCGAAGTTGACACGGGTAGCGACGGTTTGAATGGACTTGTCGGGATTTGCCTTGATTTCCGCATCCGCCGCGATCAATGCCTGTATCGCCTGGCGCAGAAGTTCGGGCTTCTGATCGATGGTGGACTGCAAGGTAATGACCGCCGAGATACCTTTGTAAAGACCGGGGGATTCAACGGCGTGCAGTTTTCCTTTGCTGAATCCTATCGCTTGCGAAGCAAACGGCTCTCCCCAAATGAAGCCATCGAGCGTGCCATTGACTGCGGCGGTGACGAAATCCGAAGGTGTCAGACTGGTCGCCTGAATATCGGAAAATTTCAGCTGAGTGGAATCCAGCAGCTTGGCAAGATAATAATGCGCGTTCGTGCCTTGCGAGTAGCCGATGCGTTTTCCCTTGATGTCTTTCGGCGTCTGGATGCTCTGGTTGGCGACCAATACGAAGGGTTCGTGAGGTTGGCCGCCGCCGTTTTGCAGCGTGGCGATGATACGCACCGGCAAACCGTTGAGGTTGGAAAATACGACCGGCGTTTCGGCTGCCGTACCGAAAGTGACGCGGCCGCCGACAAGCGCGTCCAACACCAGGCGTCCGCTCGGGAAAATTACGGATTCGGCTTCCAGACCCTATTTTTGCCAAAGCTTTTCGGCATCGGCAATGAAAAATTGCGCCCAACCGACCGATAAGCCTTCTCCGATGACAACGGGTTCGGCGGCTCTGACGGGAGTGTTCAGGAAAGCCGCGAAGGCGAAACCGGCAATGACGCCAATCCCGCAGCGATATAACGTACGTAAAAACGTAGAGAGGAAACTGGCAGAGAAGAGACTGGTAGACATGGAATGATCCTCCGTTGAAAATAAAAGAAAGCGTTGAATAGTCATGGTTCCAGAAATCAGCGCACCGTGTCGGTGACGGCAAACGGCAGCCGGCGTTCATAGGCGCGCGCGGCGCGCAAAACCAGATCGTCCCGATGGCGCGGCCCGACGATCTGCAAACCGACCGGCAATCCATCCGCGGTGAATCCGACGGGGATCGAGGCGGCGGGCTGTTGCGACAGGTTGAACGGATAGGTAAATGGAGAAGTTCCCGAGCGCGGATTCTGGATTCCTTGTTCGACCAGGGGAGCGGCCATGGCTGTCGTCGGCGTCAATAGAAGATCCCATTTATCGAAAAAAAGATGCAAGGTGCGCGCAAAGGCTTCGCGGGCCTGCACAGCGGCAAGGTAACGCACGGTGCCGATTTGCCGTCCTTGCTCGGCGACTTCCTGAAAACCGGGTTCGGCCAGCGAGAGGCGATCCTGTGGCAGTGTCTCGAAAAGCCGCGCGACGGCGGCGCTGGACAGGACGCGGTAAATATCGAGCAAAGGATCTTCGATGGCGGGCGTGATCTGTTCGATGGCCGCTCCCAATTCGCCAAAACTCTTTACGGCCTTGGCGACGAGTTTGCCGATTTCCGGGACGACCTTGGCATAACCCAGATCGGGACTGAAAGCGATACGCAAACCCGCGACGCCTTGTTCGATACCGAGACGCCAGTCTCGATCGTCATAAGGGAGCGCGTGAAAATCGCGCGCGTCGGGGCGGGCGATGGCGTTCAGCAGCAATGCGGTGTCGCGTACCGTGCGCGTAATCGGCGAGACGTGGAAAAGCGTGCCCGCATGCGCGGCGGGGTAGCCCGCCACGCGCCCAAATGAAGGCTTGAATCCAAAAACGCCGCTATAAGCGGCCGGCAGCCGGGTCGAGCCGCCGCCATCGGAGGCCACGTGCAGCGGCCCGAAACCGATGGCCGCCGCTGCCGCCGCGCCGCCGCTGCTTCCTCCCGGCGTGCGCGTCGAGCGCCAGGGATTGCGCGTGATGCCGGTGAGCGGACTGTCGCCGAACGCTTTCCATCCGAATTCGGCGGTTGTCGTCTTGCCCAGCAGAATGGCGCCATGTTCCCGCAGACGCGCGACCGCGGGCGAATCCTCGTTCCAGTCCTGATCCGGATCGACCACCCGGCTGCCGCGCAGGGTGGGCCAGCCTTTGGCGAGGAGCAAATCCTTGACGGTCACGGGGATGCCGTCGAGTTCACTCAACTGCGTTCCGGTTTGCCAACGCTGTTCGGATTGGCGCGCGGCGTCAAGCGCCGCATCGGCGTCCAGAAAGGCGAAAACGTTGAGGACAGGATCATGGACTTCGATGTGTTCGAGAATCGCCCGTACCGTTTCCACGGGAGAAAGCTTGCGCTGGCGATAAAGCACGGAAAGCTCCTCGGCGCTGTATTGACTCAGGGCCGGAGCCGCGACACGCTTGCCTGTCTTTTTCGCAGTAGTGGTATTCATATCCGGGTGTTCTCTCATTGACGGGATGCGATGAAATTTAATGAAGAA
>JAITQD010000023.1 GCA_031289095.1 Azoarcus sp. | reverse complement strand
TGCAAATGACCGCTGCCGTAATGCAGAAACTGAAGCGTGCGCCCGTCGGGCAAGGTCGTCGCAGTGCGGTTGCCGAGCGCGTCGTACTGGTGGGTGATCGTCTGCTGCGTGGTGCTGGGCGGAAAGAGCAGCCGACGGTGAACCGTCTGCGTTTCCGTAATGAGATTGCCCAGACCGTCGTAAGCAAAACCGATCTCGTCGATAGGCTCGCCGCCTCGCGTCGTGCGTGCGATGTGGGTCAGTTGCCCCCGCGCATCGCGCGTGTAGGCGGTAATACTCTCCCGAGTCGTCTTCTTGGCGAGGCGTCCCAAGAGATCGCGTTCGAGTGTCGTGCGGATTTCCGCAGGCGTCCCGGCGGCCTCGCGCACCTCGATGGGCAACCCCAGTGCGTCGAGCGTGAATGCCGTGCGCCGTCCGTCGAGACCGGTCTGCGCAACGATGCGGCCCACCGCATCGCGCCCGAAGCGGTAGGCCTCCTCATTCTCATTGACGACGGCGGCAAGCTCCCCCGCGTCGTACAAATAATCGACAATGCGCCCCGCCGCGTCGATGCGTCGTGCGGGACGGCCCCGTTCCCATTGCCAGAGGGTCTCGCCGCCCTGGCCGTCGATGAGCCGGGTGAGGCGGCCTGCGGCGTTCCAGCGCCATTGGCGCGTCGTGTCGTCGGGCAGATGCGCCTCGATGAGACGGCCTTGCCGGTCGTGGCAGTAATCGGTGCGCTCGCCCAGCGGGTCGATGAGCGCAACAAGATGACCGTCGCGGTCGTACTCCGCGCGGGTGACGTGACCCGAGCAATCGGTGGCGGCGACGATCTGGCCCGCGTCGTTCCAGCCCCAGCGCGCGGTCGCGCCCTTGGCGTCGGTGCGCAACAGGGGCTGACCGTAGCGGTCGAGCGTCCAGACCGTGGCCCCGGCGCGGTCATGGCGTTCGATGAGATTGCCAAGTTCGTCGTAACAGTATTCGGTGCGCTCGCCCAGCGCGTCCGTCTCGACCTTGGGGAGCGCCCAATCGGTGCGCCAGTCGATGCGGGTGAGCGCCCCGGCGGGGTCGGTCTGCTCGGCCAGATTGCCCCGCGCGTCGTACTGGAAGCGCCATTGTCCGCCGTTGGGCTGGGTGGCGCTCACGAGCCGCCCGTCGGCGTCGCGGGCAAACGTCCAGGTCTCGCCTGCGGCGTTGGTGTGGGCGAGCAGCGCATAGCGTTTGTCCCATTGCCATTGCTGCGTGCGGCCAAGATGGTCGGTGGCGCGGGTAAAACCGGTCACGGTGTAGTCGATGCGCCAACGGTTGCCCGCGTCGTCCCAATGTTCGGTCACGCGCGGATGGTCGGCAAAGGCCTCCCAGCGGTAATGGGCGGTGAGACCGTCGGGCAAACTGTGGCTTGCCATCAGATTGACGCCCGCGCCGTCGTCGCACCAGGTGAAGCGGCGGGTGACGACGCTGCCGCGGTCGGTGACGGCGATGAGACGGCCCTGGCCGTCGTAGGCGTAGCGCACGAGCCAATCGGGTTCGGCGGCTTCGTGGGAATCGTCCGGGGCGAGTTCGATACCGGCCAGCCGTTCGGGGTGGGCGGTGTCGTAATGGCAGCGGTAGTGGCGTCCGGCGCTGTCGCCGATGTCGGTAAGCCGTCCGGCGGCGTCGCGCAACAGGGTGAGCGCGTTGCCGTTGCGGTCTTCGAGGCCGAGCAGGTCGAGGGTGTGAGCGCCGTCCTGACGGGCGGGGCCAAAGTCGTAGAAGTGCTCGCCGTCGCCGGTCTCGACAATGTAGTGTCCGCCCACGGTGCAGTTGAGGCGGTAGTCTTCGGCGGTGTTGTTCTGGCTCTGGCCGGGGGCGAGTGCCTCGAAAGGGATCTCGCGCCCCTGGAGGTCGATGAAAAGGTTCGGGTACTCGCCCGGCTGATGCAGTTTGAGTTGCAGGCAGACGGGCGTGCGCCAGCCCTGGCCGAGCAGGCCCGCGTGGAGGTCGAGGCTGTTGTAGCACCGCGTCCATTCGAGCGGCAGGTGCGCGGGCAGGGCGAAGTCGGTGTCGTCCGCGCCGTCGAGAATTTTTGCGCCGCTGCCTGCATGCACGGGGTGGCCGATGACCGCGCCGACGGCGGCATCGGCGGCGAAGCCTATGCCCATGCTGACGCCCAGACAGGCGAGTTTGCCGGGAATGCTTTTCCAGTTGCGCGTGCACAGGGCGGTGGCGATGCCGATGGCGACGCCCGCCCACTGGAGCCAGGCGGGGGTCTCAGGGGTGATCGGACGCACCGTCAGGGTGTCGCCGCCGATGAAGACGTTGGATGAGCCGCTGTGCGTCTTGGCGTCGCAGGTGGTGCGATCGCCCACCCGGTGCGCGGGTGAGTCGTTGATGAAGACGGAATCCGAGCCTTCGGCGACGTATTGCAGGGGCATCGGGTAGTGCCGGTACTTGCTGCAACAGACGATGTTGTTGGCGATCTCCTGCGCCGCAATGGCGGCAGGAAGGTCGTTGATGCTCACGTCGGGCGAGCCGGTGGTGCTGACGATGCCGGTGATTTCTGCGGGAAAGAAGGCATCCACGGCGTCGTCTATGGCCCCGGAGATGGCCTCGACCAGGCTGTTGCCGCCTGCGGCCATCAGAAGCGAGGAGATGACCGCCCCGACCACGATTGCGCCCACGCCGCCCGTGCCGACGATGGCGGCGGCGGCGGCGCCCGCGAGTGCGCCCACCGCCAGGCCCGCCGCCAGTTGGCCCGCCATCTTCAGGATGCTGCCGAGCAGCGGGGTGTGCGCGATGGGGTCGTTGAGACGGGCGGCGGCCTGGCTCATTGCGGGGTCAGTCCGCGACGGGCCGGTTGAGCGCCGGGACGAATTGGAGAATGATTTTCTTCCAGCGCGCGCGTAGCGCATCGTCGAAGGCCGACGGGCTGGTGAGGGTGAGCACGAGTAGTTTGTCTTGCGGCAGTTGCGCCAGGCATTGCGCCTGGAAAAACAGTTTGCCGCCCTGTTTGAAGCGGGTGTAGAGAACGATGGCCGGGTAGCTCGCGTCGTCGCCCGGCCCGAGCCAGCCGCCTTCGCGTCCCAGTTCCTCGAAGGCCTGCACGCTCCGGGACAGTTCTTTGATTTGGCGGTTCAGGCAGCTTTTGAGGTCTTCGCCCGGTCGCAATGTATCGCGGCTGACGACGAGGTTGAGCGGCTCGCCGTCCGGCACCGCCAGGGTGAGGATGTTGACGCTGCGGTCTTCGAGACAGTCGGCATCGAAGCGGCCTTCGTGGATGTGGTAGGGCATGGTTGGGTTGCCGTCGGGTTGCTGGGCGCGTCTGCCGGGGGGCAGGGCGGTACGAGTCTACTACGCTTACCGGGGGCTTCGCCATGACGGTGACGCGCCAGCGACAGTGGCCGGTGCGCTCAGGCGCAGGGGTCGTCGGCGCTTTCCGCAGCGCTTTCCGTGTAGGTGAATGTCCAGGTGCGGGTGATGTCGAGCGCCTCGGTGTCGCGGCGGATTTCGGGCGGAAAAGGTGCAAACGGCGCGGCCTGGCGGGCGATGTTCAGCGCGCCGTCGTCGAGCAGTTTGTGGCCGGAACCGCGCTCGATCCGGGCGTTTTCGAGCGAACCGTCGGCGAGGATGGAAACGGTGACGATCATCTCGCCATAGACTTTGCCGCGCGCTGTCTTGGGATAGTGCTGTGAGGCGCTGCACGCAATCTTGCGCCGGAAGGCCGCCAGGTAAGGCTCGAAGCGGCTTTCGGTGTCGTCGCCAGCGATTTGCCGGCGGCTCAGTCGCTGGCGGTACGCCTGGGTGCGGCGGGCGATTTCGGCTTCGAGTTCAAGCGCCCTGGCCTTGTCGTCGACCGCTTTGGCCGGTGCTTTTCCCACCGGTTTTGCGGCTTCGGCGGGCGGGGCCGCCAGCACGACAATGGTGAGAAGCGCGAGCGCGGCTCTGGAAACGGAAAGTGTCATGACGTGTGTGCGATTGTCGAAACCTATAGCAGGAATAACGTCGCCAGCCCGAGAAAAATGAAGAAACCGCCCGAATCGGTGAGCGCCGTGATCATCACCGAACTGCCCACGGCAGGATCGCCCCCGAAACGCTGGCGCAGTATCGGGATGAGAACGCCGGCGCAGGCGGCAAGCAGCAGGTTGAGCATCATCGCCGCCGTCATGACCAGACCCAGCGAAACGCTGTGATAGAGCCACCAGGAAAGTACCCCGAGCAGCCCGCCCCAGACCAGGCCGTTAAAGAGGGCGACGCCGGCTTCTTTTTTCATCAGCCGCTTCAAGGCGCTTTCTTCGATTTGTCCGGTGGCGATGGCGCGCACGATCATGGTGATGGTTTGGTTGCCCGAGTTGCCGCCGATGCCGGCGACGATGGGCATCAGCGCTGCCAGCGCCACCAGCTTTTCGATTGAGCCTTCAAATGCGCCGATCACCCGCGAGGCCACGAACGCCGTGACCAGGTTGATCGCCAGCCAGGCCCAGCGGTTCTTCACCGAGTCCCACACCGAGGCGAACACGTCTTCTTCTTCGCGCAGACCGGCGTGGCTGAGGATTTCGGCCTCGGATTCTTCACGGATGAAATCGACCACGTCGGCCACGGTAAGGCGTCCGATGACCCTGTGGTTGCGATCCACCACCGGTGCGGAAACGAGGTCGTAGCGCTCGAACGCCTGCGCCGCGTCGCCCGCGTCGTCGTCGGGCGTGAAGCTGATTTTGGGTTCGCACCGCATGACTTCGGAGACCGGGCGTTCCGGGTCGGTGATGAGCAGCGATTCCAGGGTGAGGATGCCCACCAGGTGCTCATCGCGGTCGATCACGAACAGTTTGTCGGTGTGATCCGGCAGTTCGTCGAAGCGGCGCAGGTAGCGCAGCACGACTTCGAGCGTGATGTCCTCGCGCACCGTCACCAGGTCGAAATCCATCAGCGCCCCGACTGATTCTTCGGGGTAGGACATGGCGGCGCGCAACTGCTCGCGCTCGTCGTTGGAGAGCGACTGGAAAACGTCCTGGATGACTTCTGGCGGCAGATCGGGCGCGAGGTCGGCGAGTTCGTCGGCGTCCAGGGTTTCGGCGGCCGCTTTCAACTCGTGCGGCGCCATCGTCTCGATCAGGGATTCGCGTACGGCGTCGGAGACTTCGAGCAGGATTTCGCCGTCGCGCTCGGCCTTGACCAGATCCCACACGTAGCGCCGCTCTTGCAGCGGTAGGGCTTCGAGGATGTAGGCGATGTCGGCGGGGTGGAGGGCGTCGAGCCGCGCCCGCAGCGCGCCCGCGTGTTCTGGTGCGGGCAGGACGAGCGCGGGGACTTCTTCGGGCGCTTCGTCCTCCGTCACGTAAACGCGCGATCGCGCCAGCAGATCCTGCACTTCGCGCAGGTGCTGCTGGAGTTCGTCGGGGTGCATGCCTCCGCCTTCGGCGGTTTGGGGACGTTCCCCGGTGTGCGGGTTTTCTTCCGGGATCATCGCGGCGGCAGGTGAGTGGGGGGTTGAAGGAGCAAGGCGCGCGGCGAGCGGTGCCACATCGGGGCGCGAAGCGTGTGGCACGGATTCTACTTCTTGCCGCGTTGCGGCGAAATGGCCGAAGCGGCGCGGCGTACGGCAAAACAGGCGTCAGGGGACGCGCGTGCTCCCCATGTACGAGAGGATGCGTTGGGCGCGCGCTTTTTGCGCCGGGCCAAAATAACGCCCATAGCGGCGCGGGCTGGGCAGCATGACGGCGAGGCGGGCGCTTTCGGCTGGGCCGAGACGGGCGGCGGAGACGCCGTAATAGCGACGCGCCGCCGCCTCCGCGCCAAAAGCGCCTTCGCCCCACTGCGCAACGTTGAGGTACACCTCAAGAATGCGGCGTTTGTCCCACAGCGCCTCGATCATCAGGGTGATGATCGCTTCCTGGCCCTTGCGCAGGTAACTGCGGCTCGGCGTCAGGAACAGGTTTTTCGCCAGTTGCTGCGTGATGGTCGAACCGCCCGCGCGCGCCTTGCCGCGGGTGAGGTTTTTTTCCAGCGCGAGCTGGATGCCGTCCCAGTCGAAACCGCTGTGTTCCAGAAAGTGACTGTCCTCGGCGGCGACCACGGCGCGTTTGAGGTGAATGGAAATTTGCTCGTAAGGCGTCCAGGTGTGCGCCAGCTTCGCCTGCGGAGATTTGATTTGTAATTCGGCCCGCGCCAGGCGCATGAAGCGGGTGTCGCCGGGGGCGTGCGCCCGCCACCAGGCGACGTGGAAGAAGAACCACAACTGCACGCCGAGGGTGAGCGCCAGGGTTAGCCACAGGCCGCGCCAGAGCCAGCGCAGGAGAAACTTTTTCAAGGGGAGGAAGTCAGCTTGCGGCGCAGCCAGGAGAGTACCGGGGCGCTGTTCGGGCGTACGCCGCGCCAGAGGGCGAAGCTCTCCGCAGCCTGTTCGACCAGCATGCCGAGGCCGTCGGCGAGCCGGGTGACTCCCTGCGCACGCGCTGTTGCCAGGAAGGGGGTGTCGCCAGCGCCGTACATCATGTCGTAGGCGAAGGCGTTGGGCGCGAAAAAGCCGTCTGGCAGGGGCGGGGCTTCGTTTTCCAGGCTGGCGGAAGTGGCGTTGATGACGATGTCGAAATCCCAGCCGTCGAGGTCGTCGTAACCGCCCGCAGTGAAGCTGATCTGACCGGCATGGCGTGCGAAGGATGTGCGCAATTCGTGCGCCCGCGACACGGTGCGGTTGATGACGGTCAGGCTTGTGGGTTTGCCCTGGAGCAGGGGAAGGACGACGCCCCGCGCCGCACCGCCCGCGCCCAGCAGCAGCACACGGCGTCCGGCGAGCGGACAGAACAGATTGACGGTGAGGTCGCGCACCAGCCCGACGCCATCGGTGTTGTCGCCGACGATGATGTCGCCGTTGAAGGTCAGGGTGTTGACTGCGCCAGCGGCTTCGGCGCGTGCGGTGAGGCGGGTTGCCGTGACGCAGGCCGCGAGTTTGAATGGCGCCGTGACGTTGACGCCGCGCCCGCCAGTGGTGCGGAAGCTCTCCACGGTGGCGGAAAAGCCGTCGAGCGGCGCGAGCAGCGCTTCGTAGCGCAAATCCTGGCGCGTTTGGCGGGCAAAGGCGGTGTGGATGAGCGGCGACTTGCTGTGTTTGATCGGATGGCCGATGACGGCGTAACGGTCCATGACAGGCTTGGGAAGCAGGGTGTGTGTCGTGCGCGGATTGCGGATTCTATTCACGCGGACGGTTTGTGGTGAGCTTGTCGTTGGTGAACGTCCAGGTGCGGCTGATTTCGATAATATCGGTGTCGCGGGCGATGTTGGGCGGAAACTCCGCATAGGGTTCACCCATGCGGACGATGCGCATTGCGGCTTCGTTGAGCACTTCGTACTGGGAGCGGCGATTGATGACGATGCTCTCGATGCTGCCATCCTTCCTGATGGCGACCGTCATCAGCAGGCTGCCGTAGAGCTTGCCGCGCGCCGCGGGCGGGTAGTTCAGTTCGCCGATCCGTTCCGCCTTGCGCCGCCAGGTTTCGATGTATTGCGCGAAGCGGAATTCCGCTGTTCGCGCGCCGAACGATTTCTTGCGCGGACGCTTGTTGTACGCCTCCGTCTTCGCGGCGATTTCGCCTTCGAGCTGGCGCGCCATGGCCGTGCTGTCTGTGGCGTCGCTGCCGTTCGCGGGGCGCGGCTTGGCTTCAACCGGCTTGTCTTCCACCTTGGCGACGGCGACGTTGCCGCGCTGCTGGGTGAGGACTTCCTGTTGATTCTGCTGTTGCGGCGCGGTCTGCCCCTTGCGCGCGTCGATCAGGTCGTTGCCGTCGCGCGTGGTGTCCTGTGGCGGCAGCGGCGAGGCGGCTCGCACATCCTCTTCGCTGTTGCCGCCGCCGTCCAAGTTGGCCTGCGCCAGCGCCTGCGCGTCTTTCGGCGCGGCGGCATGGTGGGCATTGACCAGGATGACGTCGAGCGCGGGCGTGCGCGCCGCCACCATGTCGGGCAGGGCGAAGCGGAGCGTCAGCACCACGGCGTGCAGCACCAGTGACACGACGATGCCGATGAGCAGGCGGCGGTCTCGCAGGGCGCTGTTCAGCACCCCGGACAAGAGAATGAATTGCTTGGTTGCCATAGGGACGAATTCTACGCAAGCGGGAGGATGGCGGGCGATTCCGTGTCGGGTGGGCTCAGATCAGTACTCCCCTTCTTCCCTGATTTCCTGGTCGGGTTCGGCGAGCGTGGTGAGGTAGCGGGCCTCTACTTCGACGTCGATGAGGTCGCTGCCCGTGATGGCCAGGCCGATCCGCGATCCCGGTAGTTGGGGGGGGAGTGAGCGCACCTTGAAAATGAACGGGATGTGGGTGAGACGAACGAGATTGTCACGCAAAACGATGGCCTCTGCGTCGCGCACCTCGTTTTGCCGCAGCCAGCGTACACACCAGTAACGTTCCATGCGGCGCTGGAATTCGCTGTATTCTGCGTAGGTCAGTTCAAAGTCGCGCATCGCCGCCATCAGACCGGTTGATTTTGGCGCGAAGGCGGGCTCGCTGCCGCCGAGCACGGCGACGATCTGCCACTGGTTGACCAGATCGACATAGCGGCGCAACGGCGAACTCGACCAGGCATAGCAATCGACGCCCAGGCCTTCGTGCGGCGCGGCGGCTGCCGCCATCCGCACCTTGCCGCCGTTTTGCACGCGGTAGAGGCCGGGTATACCGGCCTGGTCGAGCAGACGCCCCCAGGTGGCGTTGGCGAGGATCATCAGTTCGGCCACGAGTTTGTCCATCGGCGAGCCGCGCAGGCGATGGCCGATGGCGATGATGCCGGGGCCGTCGGGCGTGCCCTGTGTCCAGTCGACGGTGAAGTTGTAATCGACCTGGTTCGCGTGCGCCGAAGGCTTGCCGCGCCCTGCTTCGAGCACGGTGGCGAGATCCCACAGCAGGGTGAGTTCTTTCTTCCACGGAAAATCGGGGCCGCCTTCGGCGAGCGTTGTCTCGTTGAACACCGGCTCGATGTCGTGATGGCGCAGGTTGGCGACCACCGGCACGAGTTCGATGCGGCTTTCGTGTCCGACGATGGTCAGATCGGCGCGCACATCGAGATAAAGCGACACGGCGGGGCGTGCGCTGCCTGCGGCGAGGGTGAAGGCGGCAACGGCGTCCTCGGGCAGCATGGTGATCTTGTTGCCCGGCATGTAAACGGTGGAAAGACGGCGGCGCGCGATGGCGTCGAGTTCCGAGCCGCGCGCGAAGCCGAGCGCCGGTGCGGCGATGTGGATGCCGATCCGCCAGCCGCCTTCGGGTTTTGGCGTGACGGAAAAAGCGTCGTCGATTTCGGTGGTGGCGGCGTCGTCGATGGAAAAGGCGGCGACCTCGGCGCGCGGCAGGCTGGCAGGGAACATGGGCGGCGCACTGGGCGGAAAATCCGTGCCTTCGGGGAACTGCTCGAACAGAAACCGGTTGTAGTGAAAGTCGTAGCTCGACGACAGCGCGCCGCACTTCAGGAGCAGCTTTGCCGCCGACAGGCCCGTGTCGACGCAGGCCGCTTCCAGCGCCTTCGTCTCGATGCGGTTGCGGTCGGGGCGGTAGAGCAGTTGCGCCGCCATGCCGTCGAATTCGGCAGGCAGGCGTTCCGCCACGAGTTCGCCGCGCATCCGCTCAATTGCTTCGGCTTGCTGGCGCTTTTTTTCGATGCCCGACTTCGCCGCGCGCAGGATGTCTTCCGGGGCCTTGCGGTAGCGCCCTTTGCCCTTGCGATGGAACCACATCGGGGCGGCGTGCAGCGAGAACAGCATGGCGGCAGCCTCGGTCGCGTCGGGCGCGTGACCGTAGTAATCGGCGGCGAATTCGGTGAAGGTAAATTCGTCTTCGCCGCACACTTCCCACAGAAAATCGGTATCGAGTCCGGCGGCGCTGGTGTCGGCGCGTGCGAGCAGGTCGGTGGGCGCCGGCTCGCGGAATTCGAGCAGCACGTTGGCGCGCTTGACCTTCACCCGCTTGCCGTGGGTGTTCTCGATCTGGAGCGAACTGTCGTTATCGGCGAGAACGCTGCCAGCCTTGAAGGAACCGTCTTCCTCGAACAATACGAACATCGGTGACACTTGGGGATGGAAACGCACCAGTGTAATGGATTCAGGGGCGGGACGAATGGACGGTTTGCACGTGGTACGGGATATTGTTGTCGATGCGCCTGTCAGGGTAGCCCCGCGAACGCAGCGATTTCCGCCAGGTAATTCTTCCAGCGTGTGAAACCGTGGCCGCCGCCTTCCAGAATGGTCTGGCGCGCGCCGGCATAACGGGCGACGGCGACACGGTAATCGAGCACTTCGTCGCCGGTTTCCGCCAACAGCCAATAGCGTTCGGGATGGCTGATCGCCGCCACTTCGAGTGTGCGCAAGTCATTGACGTGCGCCGGGGTGAGTTCAAAGCGCGCACCGGTATGGAGGTTTTTGTGCGTGCCGACGTACTGCGCCAGCAACGGCGGGGCCAGCACCGCCGGGTTGACCAGCACCGCCTTGCAGCCATGGCGCTCGGCGAGCCAGGTGGCGTAAAAGCCGCCGAGCGAGCTGCCGACGAGTGTCGGAAGGGTGGGGCAGGCGGCGATCCGGTCTTCGATCAGGGCGATTGCCTCCTGTGGGGAGGCCGGCAACTGCTCGCACCAGAAGGCGTCTTCCAGCCCGCGCCCGGCGAGGCAGTCGCGCAGGGCGCGGGCTTTCCACGAGGCCGGAGAAGAACGGAAACCGTGGAGGAACAGAATCATCGTGCGCTTAGTGCGACACGCTCCAGTCTATGCTATTGAAATACCAAGTGGCGAACACGATCAACCCGAAGATGATCCGGTAATAAGCGAAAGAAACAAAAGTGTGGGTGGAGATGAAGCGCAACAGGAAGCGCACCGTCCACATCGCCGAGATGAAGGCGGCGATACAGCCGACCGCGAAAACGGGGAGGTCGCTCGCCTGGAACGCATGCCAGTTTTTATAGACGTCGAGGATGGTGGCGGCGAGCATGGTTGGAATGGCGAGGAAAAACGAGAACTCGGTGGCTGCGGTGCGCGACAGGCCGAAAATCACACCGCCGATGATTGTTGCCCCCGAGCGCGACACGCCGGGAACCATCGCCACCGCCTGCGCAAAGCCAATCTTGAGCGCGGTGCCCGTGCTGATATTGTCGATGCCCGTCTCTGGCGAGTGGCGTTGGCGGGGACGTTCCACGATGAGGATAACGATGCCGCCGACGATCAGCGCCCCGGCGACCACCAGGGGATTGAACAGCACGTTTTTGATTGTGGAGTGAAACAGCAGCCCCAACACCGCTGCGGGCAGGAAGGCGACGATGAGCATGAGCACGAAACGCAGGGCGAGCCGGTTGCGCGGTCTGTTCAGCACGCCGACCGTCAGTTCGGCGAGCTTGAACCGGTAGGCCCAGCAGACCGCGAGAATGGCGGCCAACTGGATGACGATCTCGAAGACCTTGCCGGTGTCGTCGTTGAAGTCGAGCAGATCGCCGACGATGATGAGATGCCCGGTCGAGGAAACCGGCAAAAACTCGGTCAGCCCCTCGACGATGCCGAGTACGAGAGCCTTGAAAAGGAGGGTAATGTCCATAGGATACGGTCAGTGGGCGCGAAACGCAGGAGTATATCTGAAGCGGGTTGCCCCCACGGACTTTAAGGAAACGCTGATTTATTTCCAGCCGTGGGCAGGGGCGGTTCCGAACTGCCCCTGCTTGCTGCACGTCAGCGGTGAGTTCGTCCCGGACGCGCGAACCCGAGTAGCAAAATCAACACCAGAAACACCCCTCCCGACGCCCAGAAGAATTCCACAATGGAAAGCGTCGCAGATTGCGTGTCGATGATGCGGTTGATCGCCGTCAGCGCCTGTTCCTGCCCCATGCCCTGGCGCTGCAATTCGTCGAGCGCCATGCGCGCCGCCGGGCGGGAATGCGCAATGGCCTCGGTCAGTTGCGCGTGATGCAGCGCGGCGCGGTTTTCCCACAGCGTGACCGACAGCGAGGAACCAAACGCCCCGGCGGTAATGCGCACAAAATTGGACAGTCCGGCTGCCGCTGGCACCTGCGAGGGGTCGAGGCCGGAGAGCACGATAGCCGACAGGGGCACGAAAAACCCCGCCATGGCGATGCCCTGAATAATCTGGGGCGTCACCATGTTGAAGAACGTCATGTCGGTGTTGAACCCGGCGCGCATGAAGCAGGCGAGCGCCAGGATAAAGAACGAGAGCGCCGCGAAAACGCGGGGGTCGACCCGCCCCAGTGATTTGCCCACGAAAGGCATGAACAGAATCGCCATGACGCCGGCGGGGGCCATGGCGAAGCCCGCCCAGGTGGCGGTGTAGCCCATGTATTGCTGCATCCACAGAGGCTGTACGACGATATTGGCAAAGAAAACGCCATAGCCGAGCGCGAGGGAAAGCGTCCCGAACGAAAAACTGCGCCGCCGGAAGAGATTCAGATTGACGATGGGGTGCTTTTCGGTCAGTTCCCAGGCGAGGAAAAAGCAGAATCCCACCACGGCGACGATTGCCAGGGTGACGATTTCGGTGGAGCCGAACCAGTCCAGTTCCTTGCCGCGGTCGAGCATCAATTGCATGGCGCCGACCCAGATGACCAGCAGGGCCAGACCCACGGCATCAATCGGCAAGCGGGCGGTGGGCAGCTCGCGGTGCCGGAGCAGCATCCAGCTCATGCCCGCCGCCAGCAGCCCGGTCGGGATGTTGATGTAGAAAATCCAGCCCCAGGCGATGTTGTCCGAAATCCAGCCACCAAGAATGGGGCCGATCACCGGCGCCACGGTCGTGGTCATTGACCACACGGCCAGCGCCATGCCGCTTTTGGCGGCGGGGTAGCATTGCAGGAGCAGGGATTGCGAAAGCGGGATCATCGGCCCGGCCACCAACCCCTGTACGACGCGAAAAGCGATCAGCGCATCAAGACTGCGCGACAGCCCGCACAGCCACGAGGCAAGGACAAAGAGCAGCGTCGAGCACACAAACACCCGCACCTGCCCGAAACGCTGCGCGAGCCATCCCGTGAGCGGCACCGAAATAGCGTTGGCGACTGCAAACGAGGTGATGACCCAGGTGCCCTGGCTCGCAGAAACACCCATGTCGCCCGCAATCGTGGGAATGGAGACGTTGGCGATGGTCGTGTCGAGTACGTTCATCAGCGTCGCCAGTGCCAGTGAAACCGTCGCCAGCACCCGCGCACCGCCTTCGAGCGGCGGCACGGAGGCGGGCCGGGCGGACACGCTCATCGTTTATTTTCCGCTGCCGGCGCGCCGTGTTCGAGGATGATCGCCGCGATGCGGGCGCGTGCTTTGCTCAGCGCGTCGTCCGACGAAGCATCGCTCGTTTGCGGCGGGTTTCTGGGCGCACCGCCTGTCGTGGCGATGGCCTCGCCGCCGTTGTCGTGAATGTCCACCGTGACCTGCATCGACAGGCCGATACGCAGGGGATGTTTTTCCAGTTGCTCCGGCGTCAGTTCCACCCGCACCGGCACCCGTTGCACCACCTTGATCCAGTTGCCGGTGGCGTTCTGCGCTGGCAGCAGCGCAAAAGCGCTGCCGGTGCCCGCGTCGAGGCCCACGACGCGGCCCTGGTATTCGACGCTCGAACCATGGAAATCGGCAGTCAGGGTCACGGACTGGCCGACGCGCATCCTGCCGAGCTGCACTTCCTTGAAATTGGCTTCCACCCAAAGCCGATGCAGGGGCACCACCGCCATGAGCGGCGTACCCGCTGCCACCCGCTGCCCGACCTGCGCGCTACGCTTGGCCACCTGCCCGGCGAGCGGCGCGACGATGCGCGAACGCGACCACGCCAGCCAGGCTTCCTCAACTTTCGATGCCGCCTGAAGTACGCCGGGGTGACTTTTGATTTCGGTGCCCAAGGTCAGGGCGCGGTTCGCCGCCAGTTGTTCCCGCGCCGCGATCAATGCCGATTGCGCCATCCGCAACGACTCCTGAGTGTGCGCAAAATCTTCCCTGGACACAAAGCCGCGCTGGGCGATTTCCGTGCGCCGCGCCACGTCCTGGGTCAGGCGGTCGACTTCCGACTGCCGCACCCCCACCTCGGCGCGCAGCGCGTCGTTCCTGACGTTGAGCACGCGCACCTCGCGCACCGCCTGCGCCAGCGCCGCTTCCGCCTGATCCAGCGCCACCCGGCTGTCGGCGTCGTCCAGTTCGACCAGCGTATCGCCCGCCGCCACGGTATCGGTATCGTCGACAAAGATGGCCTTGACCGTGCCGCCGACCTGCGGCGTGATCTGGACGATGTGCCCGGCGACGTAGGCGTCATCGGTCGATTCCCGCCAGCGCAGGACGGAGAACCAATAAGCGCCGTAAGCCGCTGCCATGCAGAAGAAGACCAGCGACAGAATGAGCATCGCCCGCTGGCGCGCGCGTCCGTTACCGGCTTCTGTCGGCGGCGATGTCGCGGAAACGGGCGCGGGTGAGGATGACGGGGCCGGGGCGTCTTGTGCGCTCATATTGACTCTGGGAGGTATGATTCAGCGATTGTAGGCGGCTCGTGACCGTGGCGATGCCTGGAGCATTCATGCCGCATCGCCGCGCGCTCGCGCCAAGGCCGGGGCAAGGTAGCGTCCCGTATGGCTCGTCGCGTGGGCGGCAACCGCCTCCGGCGTACCGGCGCACACCAGCGTGCCGCCGCCGTTGCCGCCTTCCGGCCCGAGATCGACAACCCAGTCCGCCGTTTTGATAACGTCGAGATTGTGCTCGATGACGACAATGGTGTTGCCGTTGTCGCGCAGGCGATGCAAAACGTGGAGCAGCAATTCGATGTCCTGGAAATGCAGGCCGGTGGTGGGTTCGTCAAGGATGTAGAGCGTTCGACCCGTGTCGCGCTTGGAGAGTTCAAGCGCGAGCTTGACCCGTTGCGCCTCGCCGCCGGAGAGCGTGGTGGCGCTCTGCCCGAGGCGGATGTAACCGAGGCCGACGTCGACCAGGGTTTTGAGCTTGCGCGCAAGGGTGGGCACCGCGCCGAAAAAGTCGAGCGCCTGGTCGACGGTCATCTCCAGCACTTCAAAAATGCTGCGGCCCTTGTAGCGAATCTCCAGCGTTTCGCGGTTGTAGCGCCGCCCGTTGCAACTGTCGCAGGGTACGTACATGTCGGGCAAAAAGTGCATCTCCACCCGGATCATGCCGTCGCCCTGGCAGGCTTCGCAGCGTCCGCCCTTGACGTTGAACGAAAAACGTCCCGGCCCGTAGCCGCGTGCGCAGGACTCCGGCGCGCCAGCGAACAGTTCGCGGATCGGCGTCATCAGGCCGGTGTAGGTGGCGGGGTTGGAACGTGGCGTGCGGCCAATCGGCGACTGATCGACGTCGATGACGCGATCGAGCGCTTCCAGCCCGAAAATAGCCTCGTGCGGCGCGGCCTCCGCGTTCGCGCCGTTGAACTGACAGGCGGCGGCGGTGCCGAGCGTATCGTTGATGAGCGTGGATTTGCCCGAACCCGACACCCCGGTGATGCAAGTAAAAAGGCCCAGCGGAATCTCGGCCCCGAGGTTTTTCAGGTTGTTGCCGCGCGCGCCGACAATGCGGATCATGCGCTCTGGATCGGGTGGCGCACGGCGGGGTAGCGCGATCCGGCGGCGGCCCGAAAGCCAGGCCCCGGTCACGGAAGCAGGATTGGCGACGACCGCCGCCGGCGGGCCGCAGGCGATCACCTCGCCGCCGTTCTCGCCCGCGCCGGGGCCCATGTCGACAAGGTAGTCTGCCTTGCGGATAGCGTCCTCGTCGTGCTCGACCACAATCACCGTGTTGCCAAGGTCGCGCAACTGCCCCAGCGTTTCGAGCAGGCGGCCATTGTCGCGCTGGTGCAGCCCGATGGAAGGCTCGTCGAGCACGTACATGACGCCGGTGAGGCCGGAGCCGATCTGGCTGGCAAGGCGGATGCGCTGCGCCTCGCCGCCGGAAAGGGTATCGGCGGCGCGGTCGAGGCTCAGGTAGCCGAGACCGACGTTGGCGAGAAAGCTCAGGCGTGCGGCGATTTCCGTGACGATTTTTTCCGCGATGAGGGCGCGTTGTCCGCCGAGCCGCAAGGCGGAGAAAAACGCGAAGCAGCGCGCCAGCGGCAATCGCGCCACGTCGGCCAGCGACAAGCCGTCGACCAGGACGTGCCGGGCAGCGGGCGCGAGCCGCGCGCCCTCGCAATCCGGGCAGACACAATTGGCGCGGTATTTGAGCAGTTCTTCCCGCACCGCCATCGAACTGGTGTCGCGGAAGCGCCGTTCGAGGTTGGGGATAATGCCTTCAAACGGATGCTTCTTGTGGATCAAAACGCCCTTGTCGGAGAGATAGCGAAAGTCGATGTTCTCCGTCCCCGAACCATGCAGCACCACCTCGCGCACCTCGGGCGGCAAGCTCTCGAATGGCGCTTCGGGGTCGAAACCGTAATGCGCGGCAAGGTCGGCGATCATCTGGAAATAAAACTGGTTGCGCCGATCCCAGCTCCGGATCGCCCCGGCAGCCAACGACAGCTCTGGATGAGCGGCGACCCGCGCCGGGTCGAAAAATTCGATCTGCCCAAGGCCATCGCAACGCGGGCAGGCCCCGGCGGGGTTATTGAACGAAAACAGGCGCGGCGCGAGTTCGGGCAGCGCAAAATCGCACACCGGGCAAGCGAAGCGGGCCGAAAACGTATGCTCGCCGCCGTCTGCGTCATCCCGATCCATCTCCACCGCCAGGGCGCGCCCGTCGCCCTGCGCGAGCGCGGTCTCGAACGATTCGGCCAATCGGCCGCGCAAGTCGGGCCGCACCCGCAGACGGTCGACAACCACCTCGACGTCGTGGCGGCGATTCTTGTCCAGCACCGGCAGGGCGTCGAGTTCATGGATAACGCCATCGACCCGCACCCGCACAAAGCCTTGCGCGGCGAGGTCGGCGAAAAGTTCCTGCTGCTCGCCCTTTTTGCCGCTCGCCGCTGGCGCGAGGATCATCACCCGGCTGTCGGCGGGCAGCGCCAGCACTTGGTCGACCATTTGCGACACGCTTTGCGCGTCGAGCGCATGTTCGGGGTGGCGCGGGCAGTGCGGCGTACCGGCGCGCGCGAACAGCAGGCGCAGGTAATCGTGGATTTCGGTCACGGTGCCCACCGTGGAGCGCGGGTTGTGGCTGGTGGCTTTCTGCTCGATGGAGATCGCTGGCGACAAGCCCTCGATCAGGTCGACGTCGGGTTTTTCCATCAGTTGCAGAAACTGGCGTGCGTAGGCCGAGAGCGATTCGACGTAGCGTCGCTGGCCTTCGGCGTAGAGCGTGTCGAAGGCCAGCGACGACTTGCCCGAGCCAGACAGGCCGGTGATGACCGTCAGCCGGTTGCGCGGCAGATCGAGGTCGATGTTTTTCAGATTGTGAGTACGGGCACCGCGAATGCGGATTTCATCCATGACAGGCTCGGCGCGACAGGCGAACTCATGACTATAAAAGAGAACGCGGGCGCGGGAGAAGCAATGTGAGCCACGGGCGGAAAGGTTGCCGCATCGCGCGAACGCGCCTGCGACTTGCCGCATTGCCTGGAAAAGCGTACTCGGTTATAGTGCTGCCCCTTCGCTGCTGTAGCTCAGTTGGTAGAGCAACTGATTCGTAATCAGTAGGTCGCCAGTTCGAATCCGGCCAGCAGCACCAGAAAATCAACGGCTTACGTGTTTTCATACGGCAGGCCGTTTTTTGTGTCATTTTTCCCGTAAAACGGAAACTTGTACCTTCCAGTCCGCAAGGTAATTGGCCATCAGGGGGAACACATGCAGATATTCAGAATACGGGGGGCGAATCTTTTTGCGGCGATGGTCGCTTTGCTTGCGTTTTCGGTATCGTCGCCATCCATGGCCGCAACCCAGGACTTTCTCGCTCAACAGAAACAGTACGTGCGCGTAAGGGACGCTCTGCGCGAGAAAGGCGATGTTGTCGCCCGCGTACTCGCGGCGCGTGGGCTCAAGCCCGACGCCCTCAATGTGATCTTCGTCGCCTACAAGGGCGACACGCTGGAAGTCCATGCCAAGCATCCGTCATCGGCCCGTTACGAGAAGCTCGCGCAATATCCCGTCTGCGCCGCTTCGGGCGCGCCCGGCCCGAAGCGCAGGCAGGGCGACCGCCAGGTGCCGGAAGGCTTCTACCACATCGACCGCTTCAACCCTGCGAGCCATTACCATCTTTCGCTCGGCGTGAGCTACCCGAACGCCGCCGACCGGATCAGGAGCCGCGCCGCCGATCTGGGCGGCGATATTTTCATCCATGGCAAATGCGTGACCATCGGTTGCCTGCCGATGACCGACGACAAGATCAAGGAAATCTACCTGTACGCCGTCTACGCCAGGGCCAGCGGCCAGAAGGAAATTCCCGTTTACATTTTTCCGTTCCGCATGACGCCGGAAAACATGGCGCGTCACGGGAATCACGAGGCCTTTGCATTCTGGACAAACCTGAAGACGGGGTACGACCTGTTCACGGCAAATGGCGAGGCGCTGACGGTGCGGGTGGCGTCGAATGGGGATTACAGTTTCGGACGCTGAGTTTCTTCCGGCAATGGCGTCAGGATGTGCGCACGCAAGAGAATTACAGCGGGATTACAGCGGCCTGTCCCGCAACAGCCCGAGCAGTTGTCGCATCGCTGTGCCGCGATGACTGAGGGTGTTTTTGTGTGCGGCGTCGAGTTCGGCGGCGCTTTGTTGTAATTCCGGTAGCCAGAAAAGCGGGTCGTAGCCGAAGCCGCCCTCGCCGCGCGGGGCGGTGAGGACGAGGCCATGCCATTGGCCGTCGGCGATCAGCGGGCAGGGGTCGTCGGCATGGCGGACGAGCACCAGGCAGCAGTAATACCAGGCGCCCCGCGCGCTTTCGGGCACGGCGGCCAGCCGTTCGAGAAGATATTGGTTGTTGCGTTCGTCGGATTTGGGTTCGCCAGCGAAGCGCGCCGAATGCACGCCGGGCGCGCCGCCCAGCGCGGCGACGCACAGGCCGGAGTCGTCGGCGATGGCGGGCAAACCGGTGGCGGCAGCGGCGTGGCGCGCCTTGACGAGTGCGTTTTCAACGAAGGTGAAATGCGGTTCTTCGGCTTCGCCGACGCCTAGTTGGGCCTGGGGAACGATTTCCAGCCCCAGCGGCGCGAGCAGGGTTTGCATTTCGGCGGCTTTTTTGGCGTTGTTGCTCGCCAGGACGAGTTTTTTGCTCATGTTTTCAAACTTCGGCGAGCGCAGCGCGTTGGCAGGCGATGAGGCGTTCGATGCCGGTTCCTGCCAGATCGAGCAGCGCGCCGAGTTCGGCGCGCGAGAACGGCTGGCCTTCGGCAGTGCCCTGGACTTCGACCAGACCGCCGCTGGCGGTCATGACCACGTTCATGTCGGTGTCGCAGGCGGAATCTTCGCCGTAGTCGAGATCGAGCACCGGTGTGCCCCGGTAGATGCCCACCGAGACGGCTGCGATCAGTTCGCGTTGAGGGTGGGCGTTGAGTTTGCCCGCGCGCACCAGGCGGGAGAGCGCATCGTGCACCGCGACGCAGGCGCCGGTGATGGCGGCGGTGCGGGTGCCGCCGTCGGCCTGGAGTACGTCGCAGTCGACGATGATCTGGCGTTCGCCGAGCGCGGCGAGATCGACCACGGCGCGCAGGCTGCGCCCGATCAGGCGCTGGATTTCCTGGGTGCGCCCGCTTTGCTTGCCCCTGGCGGCTTCACGCGCGCTCCGGGTGTGCGTGGCCCGGGGCAGCATGCCGTATTCGGCGGTGAGCCAGCCTTCGCCCCGGCCCTTGAGAAAGCCGGGCACGTTGTCTTCGACGCTGGCGGTGACGAGCACCTTGGTGTCGCCAAATTCGACCAGCGCAGAGCCTTCGGCATGGCGGGTGTAGCTGCGGGTGATGCGGACAGGGCGCAGTTCGTCGGGAAGACGCCGGCTGGGGCGCTGGAAGTTTGCGGTTGCGGTCATGAAATGATGGGGGCGGGTTGGGTTATTTGCTGAATTTCTGAATGGCGTCGTTGATTTCCTGGATGGCGCGTTCGATTTCGTCGTCGGACAGGAGCGCTTCGCCCGACGCGGGCCGCGTCTGCCTGACCGAATCCATCCGGGTGGTGAAATCGCTCAAGGCCATGGTCTGCGTCGATACGACGTCGGAGTATTCGCCTTCGCTGTCACCTTCGCGCCAGACCATGGCGATCAGCGACAGGTTGTCGCAAGTCGGGCCTGCGAGAGCTTCGGCCTGCGAGAGCACGCGGGGGACGGAGATCATCGGGCTTTCCTTGTACAAGCCGCGCAGGATGCCGTCGTTGCCGACCGGCCCCCAGACGCCATCGGTGCACAGCGCCAGGACGTCGCCGGTTTGCAGCGGCGTGCGGCGCGAGAATTCGAGCTGGGGTAAATGGGTGCCGCCCAGGCAGGAATACACCCGGTTGCGGTTTGGATGAGTCGCGGCGCTGCGCACGTCGAGCAGGCCCTGATCCATCATCAATTGCACGCGTGAATGGTCGTGCGTCTGGATGTGGATGCGCTCGTCGCGCAACAGGTACAGGCGCGAGTCGCCCGCATGCGCCCAATGGGCGTGGCCGTCCTGGACGATACAGGCGACCACCGTGGTGCGCGGCGCTTCGCGCAGTCCCTTTTCGAGCGCGTAGTCAATGATGGCGTGATGGGCCAGCGACAGTTCGCGTGACAGGAACAGGGCCGGGTCGGAGAGCTTGGGTTGAGCTTCGCGCTGGAAAACGTTGGTCAGGCATTGCACGGTGACGTGGGAAGCAATCTCGCCGTGCAGGTGCCCGCCCATGCCATCGGCCAGCACCATCAGGAGCGAATCGCGCGAATAGCAATGGGCGATGCGATCCTGGTTGGTCTTGCGTTTACCGATGCGGCTTTCCTGAAAGATGGTGAACTTCACGGCGCTTTGCCTCCGCTTTTGCCGACCGATGACCTGAGCTTGGAGAGGATGTTGCTCAACCGGCTTGATGAGACGGGCGCGGGCGGCGGCTTCTGTCCAAGCTCTTTTTGCAGGGTGTAGACGCTTTGCGGACGTTGCAGCGGGTCGAGCAAAAGACACCAGTCGACCAGTTCGAGCAACTGGGAGGAATATTTGCCGATATGGGCCTTGGCCGATGGCTCGAACATGTCTTTTTTCATGCGTTCGTCCGAGCGTGGTGGGGCGGAGCCCGCGATGCAGGCGTGCATGCTCGCGCCCACGCTGTAGATGTCGCTCCACGGCCCCAGGCGCTCGCGGTCGGTGTAATGCTCGGGCGAAGCGAAGCCGGGGGTGTACATTGGCTTGAGCATCGGCTGTTCCTGCGCCAGCGTCTGTCGCGCCGCGCCGAAGTCGAGCAATACCGGGTTGCCGTCGGCGCGCAGGTAGATGTTCGAGGGCTTGATGTCGAGGTGCAGCAGCTTGTGGGCGTGCACCTCGCGCAGGCCGTTGAGCATGCGGATGAACACGTTGCGGATGAAGCGTTCCGAGACCTGACCGCGATGGCGCTGGATGTAGTCGTGCAAAGTGCGGCCCCGCTCGAACTGCATCACCATGTAGACGGTGCTGTTGGCGCGGAAGAAGTTGAGCACTCTGACCACGTTTGGATGCAGCAGGCGGGCGAGGGCGCGGCCTTCTTCAAAAAAGCACTTCATGCCGTAGCGGAAGGCGGGCATGTTGTCTTCCGGCACCTGCGGCTCGATTTCGCCCGTTTTGCGCAGGGCGAGCGAGTTGGGCAGGTACTCCTTGATGGCCACCGGCGTGCCGTCGGTGTCGTAGGCGAGGTAGACAATGGAAAAACCGCCAAGCGAGAGTTGGCGCTCGATCCGGTACCGATCGAGCTGGAAACCGGCTGGCAGTGCGCAATTTGCTTGGGACGGCATGGGGCGCTAGGATTGCCCTTTGAGCGGGCGTGCGGAGAAAAGTTGCCAGTTTAGCCGATCATGCCGATTGACGGAAAATCATAGAGGCTTTTCATGACTTACAGCATGACCGGTTTTGCCGCGCAAAGCCGCGAACTTGAGGGCGTCAGTCTTCACCTCGAACTGCGCAGCGTCAATTCGCGCTATCTCGATCTGGGCTTTCGCATTGCCGACGACCTGCGCGCCGCCGAGCCGGTGTTGCGCGAACTGATCGGCGCCCGGCTGGTGCGCGGCAAGGTTGAATGCCGTCTCAACCTGAAAACGCTCGACGCCGCGCCGCGCACGCTGACACTCAACGCAGCCCTGCTCGCCCGGTTGTCTGCCGCCGAGGGCAAGATACTGATGCAGTTTCCCGATGCCTGCCCGCTGGGGGTGGCCGACCTGCTGCGCTGGCCGGGGATGCTTGCCGACGAAGGCCCGAGCGCCGAGCAGTTGCTGACGCCCATCGCCGAACTCGCCCGCGCCGCGCTCGACGAGCTGATCGAAACCCGTCGGCGCGAAGGGGAAAAGCTGGCTGGAATGATCCGCGAGCGGGTTACCCGGATGCGCGAACTGATCGCCGTTGCCGCACCCAGAATGCCGGCCATCGTGGAGGAATATCGCGCCCGCCTCACCAAGCGGCTGCACGAAGTACTCACCACCGCCGACGAGGAACGCATCGTGCAGGAGGTCGTGCTTTATGCTTCTCGTATCGACGTTGCCGAAGAACTGTCGCGCCTGTCGACTCATCTTGACGAAATCGAGCGCATCCTCACCGCAGACGCCGTGGCGGGCAAACGGCTCGATTTCCTGATGCAGGAACTCAACCGCGAAGCCAACACGCTTGCCTCAAAGTCGCCCGCCACCGACATCACCGGCATCGCCATGGAACTGAAGGTGCAAATCGAACAGATACGGGAGCAGGTGCAGAACATCGAGTAAGGGGGCAGGTCACTGGCGCTTGACAAACCAGCGTTGTCTGGATATCTTTAATATATCCAAAAAACGGAAATCCATCATGCCCGCCCGCAGCATCGTCAACCAGATTGCCTTCCGCTATCGCGCGATAGACAGCGCTACGGGCGTCTCGCGCCAAACCGCCAAACGTTTGGCCGAGTATCTTGGCGTGGATGAAACGCAGGTCATTCATCGCGCCTTGCACGAACTGGCCGTCAAGATGCTGCCCCAGTATGAAGCCGACGACGGCCCACTGACGGCGGCCCAAATCCGCCAGATCAAGGAGCGCGTGCCGCAGGGATCCAAGCGTTCCGTGCGCTCCAGTCTGCTCGAAGAGGAATCTGTGTGAACCTGTGGTGGGACGAGCCCGCCGCAGGGGAAATCGTCTGGTGCCACTTCCCGGACAACATGCACCCGCGTCCCAAACCACGGCCTGCATTGGTTCTCGCTGTCTATGACGATGACTCGCCACATTTTGAAGTCCGGGTCGCATACGGCACCAGCCAGCGCGTCACGATGCTGCATTCCGGCGAATTCTCGATTTTGCGCGGTACGAATCCAGCAGCCTGGGAAGCCGCCGGACTCAGTTACGACACCAAGTTCGATCTGAAACAAGCCGTTGATCTGCCTTATACGACCGAGTGGTTTTCAGTGCCACCGGTCGCAGCGCATGGGCAAACGCCCAAACTCGGCGTGTTGCACCCGTCTCTGGTGTGCGCCGTGCAGGCAGCGATGCGGGCCGCCGCCGTCGCCAGCCAATGCTAGAATCGCACCCCTTTGTCAGCATGTCGCCGGCTGTGTCGCTTCCAGAAAAAAACAACGCAATGAGTTCTGCCGAGCGGCGGGCCGGGGTCAGTCTCGCGGCCATCTTCGCCTTGCGCATGCTCGGACTCTTCCTGATCCTGCCGGTGTTCGCCGTTCACGCGAACTCAATTCCGGGGGGCGACAACGCGATTCTCGTCGGGCTGGCGATCGGCGCCTACGGCGCGACGCAGGCGTTCCTGCAAATCGCCTTCGGCGCAGCCTCGGATCGCTATGGTCGCAAACCGGTAATCCTGTTCGGGCTGGCGCTGTTCGCGCTCGGCAGCGTCATCGCGGCGCTGGCCACCGACATTCACATGATCATCGTCGGGCGCATCATCCAGGGCGCGGGCGCAATTTCGGCGGCGGTGACGGCGCTGGCCGCCGACCTTACGCGAGAACAACATCGCACCAAAGCCATGGCGATGATCGGCTCCAGCATCGGGCTGGTCTTCGCGCTCTCCATGGTGGCCGCGCCCTTGCTCTACGCCGCCATCGGCATGGCGGGCATTTTCTGGCTGACCGCCGCGCTGGCAGCCGGGGCGATGGCGCTGGTGATCTGGGTGGTGCCCGCCGCGCCGCCTCAGCCCGCGCCACGCGGCGCGGGCGGCACAATTGCCGACATCCTGCGCCACG
>JAITQD010000010.1 GCA_031289095.1 Azoarcus sp. | reverse complement strand
GTGGCGCAGGAAGCGTGCGGCAAACAGGCCAATGTCGTAGGGCAGATAGACCCGCAGCACCCGCGATTCCCCGTCGAACAGGGATTTCGAGGTTTCGCGCCCGGTCGGCGTCATGTGCGTGAGCACCACGGTATGTTCGGGCCAGCGTTCGAGCAGCGCGCGGATCAGCGGCTCGGCGGCGCGCGTCTCGCCGACCGAAACCGCATGCACCCAGATGGCCTGCCCCGGCGCGCGCACCCGGTAGCCGCCGAAGCGTTCGCGCCAGTGACACAGGTAGGCCGGCTGTCTGCGCGCACGCCAAAACAGCCGCATGCACACGGCAGGCAAGGCTGGCAGCCACAACAGGCTGTAAGGCAAAAGCAGCAGGCGCGGAGTCATTCAGCGCATCGCATCCGATCGGAGGGGTCACTGACCATGGTCATGATAAGCAAGCCCCAAACCGCTGACAAGGAAATGCCCAGATCGCATTCAATCCGGGCAGCGTGCAGTTTTGCGGCCGGAATGTCACGCAGGCGACCCGGCACGGGCGCTCGTGAGATAATCGACGCCCCCATCAACCCGTCCTGTTCCGCAGTTTCCATGAAAGTTCTCGTGACCGGCGCGGCTGGTTTCATCGGCATGCACACCACCGAACGGCTACTCGCGCGCGGCGATGAAGTGGTGGGCATCGACAATCTCAACGATTACTACGACCCCCGTCTCAAGGAAAGCCGGCTGGAAAGGCTGCGCCCATCGCCGCGATTTCGCTTCGTGAAGCTGGATGTGGCCGGACGCACCGGGGTCGAGCGCCTCTTCACGGAGGAGAAATTCGACCGCGTCGTACACCTCGCGGCACAGGCCGGCGTGCGCTATTCGCTGCAAAACCCGCATGCTTACGCCGACAGTAACCTCGTGGGCTTCGTAAACATCCTGGAAGGCTGCCGCCATGGCGGGGTGAGGCATCTCGTCTATGCCTCCAGCTCCAGCGTCTATGGCGGCAACACCCGGCTGCCGTTTTCCGAACACGACAACGTCGATCACCCGGTGAGCCTTTACGCCGCCACCAAAAAAGCCAACGAACTGATGGCCCACGCCTACAGCCACCTATACGGTTTGCCGACCACGGGCCTGCGGTTTTTCACCGTCTATGGGCCATGGGGACGCCCCGACATGGCGCTGTTCCTTTTCGTGAAGGCGATTCTCGAAGGGCGGCCTATCGACGTCTTCGGCCACGGCAGGATGAAACGCGATTTCACTTACATCGACGACATCGTCGAAGGTGTGCTTCGCACCCTCGACCGCGCGCCCGGCCCCGACCCCGGTTTCGATGCCGGCCATCCCGACCCGGCGCGCAGTGACGCGCCGTACCGGGTGTTCAACATCGGCAACCACTCGCCCGTGGAACTGCTGGATTTCATCTCGGCAATCGAGGCCGAGCTTGGCCGTCAGGCTCACAAAAATTTTCTGCCGATCCAGGACGGCGACGCGCCGGCCACCCATGCCGACACCGCCGAACTCACCGCCTGGACAGATTTCAAACCCGCCACCAGCGTACGCGATGGGGTCAGACAGTTCGTCGCCTGGTATCGCGCCTATTACGGAGTGTGAACGTGCGGCTTTTCGACTCCCGCGCCACGCTGGCCTGTTATCTGATGCTGATGCTCGCCTACCTCGGCGGCGCAGTGACGCCCTTGATGGACAACGCCGCCACGAATTACGCCGGCATCGCGCTCCGCATCCACGAAACCGGCGACTGGACACAACTCGTGGCTCAGGGCAAGGCTTATCCCGGCGAACCGCATTTGTTGTTCTGGCTGGCGGCGCTTTCCTTTGAAGTCTTCGGAGTCGACGCCGTCGCCTACCGGCTACCCTCGCTGCTGTTTTCGATCCTGGCCGTGTACTCGACCACCCGGTTGGGCGCGCTACTGCACAACGCAACGGTTGGGCGACTGGCGGGCGCGATCCTGGCGAGCGCTTTCGCCTTCATGCTCATCAACAACGACGTGCGCCTGGACGCGATACTCACCGGCGCGGTCATCTTCGCCACCTGGCAACTCATCGTCTTCGCCAACGACCGCAACGAACGCACGCGCCCGCAACATCTCATCATGGCGGGACTCGGGCTGGCGCTCGGTTTCGCCACCAAGGGCGCAATCGGCCTGGCGACACCGCTGGTCGCCGTATTTATCTATCTCGTCTATTGTCTCGACTGGAAGCGGCTTTTCGATCTGAACTGGCTGCTGTTGCCACCTGTCGTGCTGCTGTTCATCTCGCCGGTGCTCTATGCCTACTTCCACCAGCATGGCATGGATGGCGTGAAGTTCGTCCTGTGGGTGCAAAGCGCCGAGCGCCTGGCTGCGGAGCGTACCGGCGCGGCGGGAAACGACGACCCGTTGTTCTACTACCACTCGTTCCTGTGGGTCTTCCTGCCCTGGTCGCTGCTCACACTGTGGTCGCTCGTCTCCAGCGTGCGCCGCCTCACCAGCGACCGCTACTGGCCGCGCGCGCGCGGCGACGCCGTGACTGCCGGGACAATCGCGGTGGCGTACATCGTCATCACGCAGTCGCACTTCAGACTGCCGCACTACATCTATGTCCTGCTGCCTTTCTTCGCCATCCAGCTTGCGGGCTGGCTGCCGGCGCGGCTCAGGCATCCAGCCAGCCGCCGCTGGTTGTGGCGGGTGCAGATCGCGGTGTTCGGGCTGCTGGCGGCCGCCGCGTTCACACTCAACGGCTGGATGTTTCCGCTCCACGAATGGGGGGTTGGCATCGGTGCGGCGGCAGCGCTCGCCGCCGGCCTGTGGGCCATTCCGCACTGGACGGGCGGTGCCCGGCTGGTGACGGCCTCGGTCGGCGTGGCGACGGCGCTCTGGCTGCTGCTCAATTTCAACGTCTATCCCCGCCTGCTCGAATACCAGGCCGGCGCCGTGCTCGGCGCAACGGCGCTGACCTTGCGCGTCCCACCAGGGGATATTTATGTCCTCGACGGCGACACCCGGGCCGCGAGCTTCGATATCACCACCCAGCGCCGCACGCCCACGCTCACACTCGACGCGCTCGACAAGCGCACCACGCCCGCGGTGCTTTTTGTTTCCGCCGAGGGGCGAGAGGCGATCGAGTCCAGGGAACTCCGGGTCGACGTGCTGGCGTACAGTCCCAACTACCGCATTTCCCGGCTCAAATGGCCGTTTCTCGATCCAGACACGCGGGTAAAGGAACTGGGCGTGGCTTACCTGCTGCGGGTCAGGCAGCCAGGGGACGAAACGAAGCCGTGAGAGCGGCGCAGCGCCGGGCCGTCCGCCATGCGGGAAAATTTTCCCGCGCAACCCGCAGAGTACCGCCATGCCCCTTTCCCGCATCGACCCCGAACGCTACTTCACATTGTTCGCCGCCAAGGCCGAACGTGTACGGCGCGACTTCGCCGCTGCTGCGCTCGCCCTGCCCGAGTTGCAGTTGTTCGCCTCGCCGCCACTCGGCTACCGGCTGCGCGCCGAATTCCGCATCTGGCACACAGACACGAGCATCGACTACGCCATGTTCGGCCCCGCAGACCCGCGCCGCGCCATACCAATCACGGATTTCCCTCCCGCCGTTCGCGCCATCCGCACCCTGATGCCCCTGCTGCGCGCGCGGCTGACGGACGAGACCTTGCGCCACCGTCTTTTCCAGGTTGAATTCCTCGCCACCCTGAAGGGCGAAATGCTGGTGAGCCTCATCTACCATCGCCCGCTCGACGACGCCTGGGAAGCCGCCGCGCGCGCGCTCGCCGCCGATCTCGGCGTACAGATGATTGGCCGCAGCCGGGGGCAAAAAATCGTCATCGGGCGCGACTGGCTGGAAGAAGAAATCCGGGTCGACGGGCGGCGGCTGCGTTACCGCCAAATCGAAGGCGGCTTCAGCCAGCCCAACGGCGAGGTCAACCGCGCCATGCTCGGCTGGACGCGCGCCCGCGCTGCGGGACTCGGCGGCGACCTGCTCGAACTCTACTGCGGCAACGGCAATTTCACCGTGGCGCTCGCGCCGCTGTTCGACAAGGTTTTCGCCACTGAACTGAGCAAACCATCGGTAGCCGCCGCGCACTGCAACCTGGAAGCGAACGGCGCCAGCAACGTCACGCTGGCGCGGATGGCGAGCGACGAAGTCGGCGCGGCGCTCGCCCGGGTTCGCACCTTCCGCCGCCTGAAGGACATCGACCTCGACGCCTACCGCTTCACGACGCTGTTCGTCGATCCGCCCAGGGCCGGGCTGGACGCAGCGACGCTCGAACTGGCGCGCGGTTTCGCCAACGTGCTCTACGTCTCGTGCAATCCCGCCACCCTGCTGGCCAACGCCAGCGCGCTCGCCGGCAGCCATCGCATCACGGCGGCGGCTGCATTCGACCAGTTTCCCTACACCGGCCACCTTGAATGCGGCCTACTGCTCGAACAGCGATCCCCCGCACCTGCTCAGGGCATTGTTGCGCGCGTTCCACGCACACTTGCCGCCGGATCGGGCGCGTGAAACCATTGCCAGAGAAACCCCACAAGGAGCGGCTCATGCCCACCCTGGGCGCCTCGTCCTGCCCAACCCGATCACCCATCCCTGAAAAAATGAATGACCTGACCGCAGCGGACGTCGCCACCGACGCCCGTAGCGCCGCACCCGCAAACGGAACGTCCAGGAAAATCATCATCATCGCAGGCCCGCACGGCGCGGGGAAAACCACGTTTGCGCGCACCTTCCTGCCCGGCGAAGGCGACTGCCCGCGCTTCATCAACGCCGACCTGATCGCCGCCGGACTGTCGCCCTTTGCGCCGGAGCGGGCCGCCACCAAAGCGGCCCGCCTGATGCTGGGAGAAATCCACGCCTGCGCCCACCGCGGCGAATCCTTCGCGTTTGAAACCACACTGGCCGGCCTGAGCTACCTGCACCTCATCTGGCAATGGCAAAAAGCGGGCTACCGGGTTCACCTGTATTTCCTGGCCCTGACCAGCGCAGACGCCTCCGTCGCCCGCGTCGCGGAACGGACGCGGCAGGGCGGCATCGACATCCCGGAAGAAATCGTTCGGCGGCAATTCGCCGCAGGACTGCGCAATTTTGAACACCACTACCGGGAATGCGCCGATGCCTGGATAAAATACGACACCCTGAGCGAACAGCCGCTTTTCCTGGAATTTGGAGAAAACCCGACGCGGTTCGTGCGCCAGAGCTGGTCGGCAACGGCCTGGCAACACCGGCTTGTTTCCACGCATATGCACCCGCCCGCCTGGCGACCGCAAACCTATGACGACATCTCCGCCGCTCGTGATGACAGCATGCGAAACTCATACCCCGCCCTGCGGCGAGCGGCAGAAGCAGCGCGACACACAGCCATTCTGACCGACACCGCCATCGTAGTTGTACGGCATAAATACCGGAAATTCGTGCGCGTCACCGCGCGCAAACTGGGAAAACAGGCCGAACGGGCCACAGCGGACACATGCCCGCCCCCTGACCTCATCGCCTGAGCTTGCACGCCGAACCGGGCGCGTAAAACCATTACCGAGAAACCTCACAAGGAGCGACTCATGCCAACGACCCTCTTCGATCCCCTGCAACTCGGCGACCTCACCCTGCCCAACCGCATCATCATGTCACCGCTCACCCGCTGCCGCGCGGGTGTGGGCGGCGCGCCCGTACCAATGATGGCGGAATACTACGTACAACGCGCGAGCGCCGGACTCATCATCACCGAAGGCGTGCCCGTCACCCCCCAGGGCGTCGGTTATCCCAATGTGCCGGGCATCTGGAGCGCAGCTCAGGTCGCGGGCTGGAAACAGGTAACGGACGCCGTGCACCAGGCGGGCGGACGCATCTTTGCGCAACTCTGGCACGTCGGGCGCATCTCCGACCCGGTTTATCTCGACGGCGAGCCGCCCGTCGCGCCCAGCGCCATCGCCGCCGCTGGCCACGTCAGCCTGTTGCGCCCCAAGAAACCGTTCGTGACCCCACGCGCGCTGGAAACGGCGGAAATTCCCGGCATCGTCGAAGCGTTCCGCCAGGGCGCAACCAACGCCAAAACCGCCGGTTTCGATGGCGTAGAAATTCACGCCGCCAACGGTTATCTGATCGACCAGTTTTTACAGGACGGCGTCAACAAGCGCACCGACGCCTACGGCGGCCCAATCGAAAACCGCGCCCGTCTGCTGCTCGAAGTCACCGACGCCGCCATCGGCGTTCTGGGTGCAGGCCGGGTCGGCGTGCACCTCGCGCCGCGCTGCGATTCGCACAGCATGAGCGACAGCGATCCGGCGGCGACCTTCGGCTACGTCGCCCAGGAACTGGGCAAGCGCAAGATCGCCTTCATCTTCGCGCGCGAAGGCCAAGGGCCGGGCCTGCTTGGCCCGCAACTGAAGCAACAGTTCGGCGGCGTCTTCATCGCCAACCAGGGGCTGACCCTCGACACGGCGAACCAGGTGCTTGCCGCCTACGCCGATGCCGCCGGTTTCGGCGTGCCTTTCATCGCCAACCCCGATCTGGTCGCGCGCCTGAAGCAGAATGCGCCGTTGAACGCACCGCGGTTTGAACTGTTTTACGGCGGCGGAGCGGAAGGGTATACGGATTACCCGTTACTTGGGAAAGCCTGAGTCAATTGCCGTGATTGCCAAGGGAATCGAAAAGCCCGGTGATCGCATGAAGCACTGAGCGGCGCGCCATGCCTTTTTCATCGACGCCGCCCGGCGTTCCGCTTTCCGACACCATTGTCGCCATCGCCACCCCTCCGGGCCGTGGCGGCGTCGGCATTGTCCGCGTCTCGGGCAAGGAACTGGCGGCCTTTGCCTTCGCCCTTACCGGCAAAACACCCCCAGCCCGACACGCCATCCTGGCCGATTTCAAGGCCGCCGACGGCAGCGCCCTCGACAGCGGCCTTGTGCTCCACTTTCCCGCCCCCGCCTCTTTCACCGGCGAAGACGTGCTGGAACTCCACGGGCACGGCGGCCCGATTGTCATGAACCTGCTGCTTGCCCGCTGTCTGGAACTCGGCGCGCGGTTGGCCGAACCGGGCGAATTCACCCGCCGCGCCTTCATGAACGGCAAGCTCGACCTCGCCCAAGCCGAAGCCGTCGCCGACCTGATCGACGCCTCCACTGCCGCCGCCGCAAAAAGCGCCGTGCGCTCGCTGCAAGGCGAATTCTCCCGCGCCATTCATGCGCTGGTCGACGAACTCACCGATCTGCGCCTGCTCGTCGAAGCCACGCTCGACTTTCCCGAAGAAGAAATCGACTTTCTCCGGCAGGCCGACGCCTTCAACCGCGTCGCGCGTCTCGACGAACGCCTGGGCGCAGTGCGCGCCCGCGCGCGGCAAGGCAAACTGCTCCAGACCGGGCTGCACATCGTGCTCATCGGCCAGCCCAACGTGGGCAAATCCTCGCTCATGAACCGTCTGGCCGGCGACGACCTCGCCATCGTCACCCCCCACCCCGGCACCACCCGCGACGCGCTCAAATCCTCGATCCAGATCCACGGCATACCGCTGCACATCATCGACACCGCCGGCCTGCGGGAAACCGAAGACGAAATCGAAAAAATCGGCATCGAACGCACCTGGAAAGCCATCCGCGAAGCCGACCTCGCCCTGCTGCTCCTCGACGCCCGCAGCGGGCTGGCCGCCGAGGATCGGGCCATTCTGGCAAAATTGCCCGAACGGCTGCCGCGCCTCATCGTCCGCAACAAAATCGACCTCACCGGCGAAGCGCCGCAAAAACAGACGCAAGACGCAAACGGCGCAGCCGCCGCCGTCATTTCCCTTTCCGCCAAAACCGGGCAGGGGCTGGAACGGCTGGAAGCCGCCTTGCTGGAAATCGCCGGCTGGCGCGATGACGAGGACGTTTTCATCGCCCGCGCCCGCCACGTGCAAGCCATCGAAACGGGCGCGTCGCACCTGAACGCAGCCCGCAGCGAACTCGAAACCGCCTCCCCGGCCCTGGAACTGTTCGCCGAAAACCTGCGTCTGGCGCAAAACGCCCTCGCGGAAATCACCGGCGAAGTGTCGGCGGATGACCTGCTGGGGGCGATATTCAGCCGGTTCTGTATCGGAAAATAACAAGCCTTCCGACTTGTTCCGCAACTTACCGCATAACACATTGATAACCCGCTTAAATGCGGGTTTTTTGTTCCGGCGATGGCTTGCATGTTCTGCACAAATCTGCATAGAATTGTGCCCATATTTGTGCCCATGATGAAATGTGGTGTGCCCATGATAAAGCGATGGTGTGCCCTAGGCCCCTATTTTAGGGGGTGGAGAAATCACTTTTTCATGGGCACACAAAGCGGGTAAATCGCTTGAATGTAGCACCATATAAGGCTTTCAGACGGTGTGCCCATGACGAAATGTGTGCCCATGATGAGGCCGGTTTTCATGGGCACACGCGACGGCGGAGGGGGTGAATGATGGCGCTATCTGATACCAAGCTGCGGAACCTGAAACCTGCTGACAAGGCTTATCAGGAAGCCGACGAAGGCGGGCTGTTCGTGGAAATCATGCCCGGCGGCGCGAAGGTTTGGCGGATGCGCTACCGCGTCGGCGGGCGTGGAGCCAAGCAAGAGAAAATCACACTGGGCGACTATCCGGCCTACTCCCTGGCCGAAGCCCGGACATGGCGGGACGATTGCAAGGCACTGGCCGAGCGTGGCCTATCCCCGATGGCCTTGAAGCGTGGCGACACAATCCCCGGCGATACCGCCCCCGCCGTCAAGGAACTGGCGCAAGCCTTCATCCGTGAATGGTGTTTGAAAACCCGCGAGAAAGCCAAGATCAAGGAAGAGGCAGCAAGGGAAGCTGACACAATGGAAGCCTTCGCCCGGCGCTGGTATGCCGAAATCGTGGAACCAACGAACAGCAACCCCCGCAATGTCTTGCGGGCGCTGGAAAAGGACATCATTCCGGCGATTGGCAGCAAGCAAGTTGCCGATGTGACCGTGACCGACATTCTGGCGATTACCGACAAAATCAAGAATCGCGGGGCCGATCAAATGGCGCTGCAAACCCGCAATGTGCTGAAACGGCTGTTCGCCTATGCCATTGCGCGGGAGAAAACCCAATTCAACCCGGCGGCGGCAATCGAGGCGAAATTCATCGCCAGCGCCAGAAGCCGGGATGTGGCCCTATCGCCCGAGGAAGTCGGGAAGTTGCTGCGGGCAATCTACCAATCCAGCATGAAGCGGGCGCACAAGCTGGCGCTGCACCTGCTGATTCTGTGCATGGTGCGGAAATCGGAACTGATCGAAGCCAAGTGGGAAGAGCTTGACCTTGAGAAAGCGGAATGGGCGATCCCCGGCGAGCGCATGAAGAAAGACAAGCCGCACCTTGTTTCACTATCCCGGCAAGCGGTGGCGATGTTCGAGGAATTGAAGGGGCTGGCAAGTGGTTCTGAATGGGTATTCCCAAGCCGTGGCGACCTGAAACAACCCATTGCGAAAAGCACCTTGAATGTCGCGGTGCGGGCACTGGCAATCGACGTGCGGGATTTTGTCATTCACGACTTCCGGCGGACAGCCTCAACGCACCTGCATGAAGCGGGCTTCAATTCGGACTGGATCGAGAAATGTTTGGCCCACGAAACCAAGGGCATCCGGGGCGTTTACAACCGGGCGCAGTATGCCGATCAACGGCGGGAAATGCTGCAATGGTGGGCTGACTTCGTGGATAGCCAGATTCAGGATGGCAGGGGCAAGGTCATCATCGGGCCATTCGGAAAGGCTTACCAGTCGGCGGCATAACGGTTTGCTGCGCCTAGCCCAAGGTTGATCCCCAAGGGCGAAAACCGGGTTCCCTTTCACCCGGCTGGCGCGGCTTCCTAATCAAGGGAGAATGCGAGGGGCGTTATGTCGAGTGAGAAAGAAGAAATTTGGACGTTACTAACTGGTGCAACTCTTGTGCACAAAGACTGGTACAAACCACTTCCTCCAAAAAAAGGCATTGATTGGAGGCATGTTTCCGAGTTAGATATTTTGACTGTATATGAGTTGTGTTCGCTCTCTGTTGGTATAAGCCCTCAAACGTATACTGTTAGGAACCCCGTCAATGAACTTTATACGCCATCTATTAACGAATACCAGGAGTTTGATAGGAGGGTAACAGTAGCCAAGAATAATGTTCAAAGTGGGAAGCTACCTACTATTAAAGGGAAGAAACCCAAACGTAAAAAATTATCGGGAGAAATTATGGTTAAGGTTTCCGACTTCGTGGCTTTTGCAGATACCATGAACTGGAGGCTGCCCCCTGAATTCCCACGCCCGAAAGTCGAAGAGGAAAATACCGAAAGTGTAAAAAAACAAGAATATTTAATTCCGGAAAATATTACAGGTCGAGGCGGCAAAGTTCCTTCCCCGGCTTCTATCTTGGCGAAAAGACGCCATGCCGAAAGCTACGCGATGAAAGAATACGCTCTCGCGTATTGGCGTAAAAACATTGATCCGTCCCTGTCGGCTTCAAAGGCTGCGGATAAATTGCTTAATGTGGTTCCCTTGTCGCATAAGGTACTTGCCGAATTGGTGTCTGCGGAAAAGAAAAAACAGTCCTGAAAAGTTTCCCGTCTGCGCAGACCGGAACCTCTGCGCAGACCGGAACCTCTGCGCATACGGGTTGTAAGCTACGCGGCGATGCGTAATCTAGCGAGCCATGCCGGTATATTCCGGCGAATGCTACGGAGTAGCGAGCATGGCCGCACAACTCAAAACCGCGCTAACCATCCTACGGCGCAAACAAATTGAAGCCCGTACCGGGCTATCCCGTTCAAGCATCTACGCAAGGTTGAAACATAACCCCAAGAGGCCGGGCGATTTTGATCCGACTTTTCCCAAGCCTATTTCCATCGGCGCGAAGGCCGTCGGCTGGATCGAGGCGGAAATTGACGCATGGCTGAATGCCCAAATCGCAAAAAGCAGGAAGGGGTGATACGGCGATGAATGAAAAAAAGAAAAGCCGCAACCGTGAAAACGGTGCGGCTGCAAATGAATCATTCCCCGATTATACCGACAATGACCCGCTGATCGGCTGGTTTTCCCTTGGCAAGCAAAGCAGGATCGAACGCAAGCCAAAGCGCGGATGGCAGAGAGGGGGGCATCATGGAAAACGCTGACCTTCTTCTTTCCCGGCTGGAAAAAGTCAAGCAGACCGGCGCGGGGCGATGGATTGCCCGATGCCCGGCACACGACGATAAAGGGCCGTCCCTGTCCATTCGAGAATTGGACGGTGGAAAGATATTGCTTCACTGCTTTGCAGGCTGCGACATTGCGGAAATTACTGGGGCTGTTGGGCTGGAAATCACAGACCTTTTCCCGCCAAACACAAGTGCCGACCGCATCCCCGGCGAACGCGGAGAACGCCGTCCCTTTCCCGCTTCGGATGTCCTGCGCTGCATTGCCTTTGAAATGCTTGTCGTGATGACGGCGGGCGCAACCCTGTTGGCGGGCGAACCCTTCATGCCCGAGAATCGAAACCGGCTCATGCTGGCGGTGGCGCGGATACAAGCGGCATGTAACCTTGCGGGGGTGCGCCATGAGTGACTGGACATCAAGCGAGCGGGGCGCGTCGTTTCTGGACGCCCAAGCCGCCAAAAACCGGGCCGCTGGCGCAAACGGCGAATGGCCGGAGCCGCAACCGATCAACCCGAAAGTATCGCCGGAACCCTACCCGTTCGATGCCCTGCCCCAGTCCATTCGTGCGGCAGTGGAAGAGGTGACGGGGTTCGTCAAAGCGCCCATTCCCTTGGTGGCCTCATCCGCATTGGCGGCGCTTTCACTTGCAGGACAGGCACACGTCGACATCCGTCGCGCCGAAAAACTGCAAGGGCCGACAGGGTTATTCCTGCTGACCATTGCCGACAGTGGCGAGCGCAAATCGACGTGCGACGGCTTTTTTACACAGACAATCCGCGATTACGAAAGAGCACAAGCCGATGCCGCCAGGCTGACGCTGAAAGACCACAAGGCGGCGATGGAGGCATGGGAAGCCCGACACGCTGGCATCAAGGAAAGAATCCGCCAACTTGCCAAGCAAAACAAATCGGATGATGAAGTGGAATCCAGCCTGCGCGATCTGGAACACAACAAGCCG
>JAITQD010000008.1 GCA_031289095.1 Azoarcus sp. | reverse complement strand
TGGCTATTTTTTCGGGTCAATACGTACCCATGTAATATAGTATTTATTGCTTGCTTTTACGGTTGGTCTGTGGCAGTCTTTCTGCCATGTACATTGAATCTGTACCCAACCGCAACTCACGACCGGCTGTCTTGGTGCGCGAGGCTTATCGCGAGGATGGCAAGGTCAAGAAGCGCACCTTGGTCAATATTTCCTGCTGGCCTTCCGATGTGATTGAAGGGCTCAAGGTGTTGCTCAAAGGCGGGGTTGCCGTACCCAGTGCAGAGGCGGTCTTCACGGTCGAACGCAGCTTGCCCCATGGCCACGTCGCCGCCGTCCTCGGTTGCGCGCTGGCGTGTGGCGCTGAGGACTGGTTTGCACGGGCGCCACAGCGGTTGCGTAAGACGCTGCTGGCCATGGTGGTGGCCCGCATCGTTTCGCCCGGCTCCAAGCTGGCCACCCAGCGCATGCTGAGCGACGAGACGGCGGCGCATTCTCTGGGGCGCGTGCTGGGTCTCGGTTCAGTCGACCCGGATGACCTTTACCGGGCCCTCGACTGGTTGCACGAAGCGCAGCCAGACATCGAGAAGCGCTTGGCGCGCAAGCACTTGGCAGGCAGCACACTGGTTCTCTACGACCTGACCTCGACCTGGCTGACGGGCCGCTGCTGTTCGCTTGCGGCACGCGGTCATTCGCGTGATGGCAAGCGCGATGATCCTCAGATCGTTTTCGGTCTGATCTGTTCGGCCAGCGGTTGCCCGGTGGCGGTCGAGGTGTTCGCCGGCAATACAGCCGATCCGACAACTGTGGCGGCGCAGGTGACCAAACTCAGGGCGCGTTTCGACATTGAACGGATCGCGTGGGTGGGCGATCGCGGCATGATCACCTCGGCACGGATCGAGAACGTCCTCAAACCCCATGCGATGGACTGGATCAGCAGTTTGCGCGCTCCCCAGATCGCCTTGTTGGCGCAGGAGCACGGCCCTTTCCAGCCCTCGCTGTTCGATGAGCGCAACCTGCTTGAACTTGAGAGCGAACATTTTCCCGGCGAGCGTTTGCTCGTCTGCCGCAATCCGTGGCTTGCCGACGAGCGCGCCCGCAAGCGCGCCGAGTTGCTGGCCGCGACGGAGGCCGAGTTAGCCGTCATTGCCACGGCCGTTACGCGCCCGCGCAATCCCTTGCGCGGGACACAGGCGATTGCTCTGCGGGCGGGACGTTGCGTCGATCATTACCACATGGCCAAGCACTTCGAACTGGCGATCACCGACACCACCTTCAATTGGCAGCGCAAGCCGGAGCGCATCAACGCGGAAATGGCGCTCGATGGTCTGTACGTTGTTCGCACAAATCTCGCCAAGAACCAGCTCGACGCCGATGCGGTGGTCGCCGCCTACAAGAGCCTCTCACAGGTCGAGCGCGCGTTCCGCTCAATCAAGACCGTCGATCTGCAAGTGCGCCCGGTGTTTCACTATTCGGCCTCCCGGGTGCGCGCCCATGTCTTTCTGTGCATGCTCGCCTACTACGTTGAATGGCATATGCGCGAGCGCTTAAAGCCCATGCTCTTTGACGATGAGTTCAAAGACAGTCAGATCAGACCCTCCGCCGTGGCCAAGGCGCAGCGTTCGGCCCATGCCAAAAGCAAGGATGCCCGCCAGCGCGCCAACGACGGGCTGCCGATCCACAGCTTCCAAACCTTGATGCAGGATCTGGCTACCCTGACTTACAACATCACGCACACCGCGCTCAACCCAAAGGCCAAGATCATTCTCACTACCCGACCCACCCCGCTTCAGGAAAAAGCCTTCAAGCTGCTCGGACTCAGCGTACCGCGTACCCAGTAACCGCCCCGCTCCGATCCAGTAACATCATGAAGATAAACAGATTGTTCGGCCCGATGCACCAAAGTTCGGCCTAACCCACCCCCTGATCCCTCCCTTGTCAGGGAGGGGAGACGAGTAGGGGAGGAACGCTGGATTGGCACGCCGCGCCATCAACAAGGCCATTTACGCCATAGCCTGCCTTCGTTCCCATATAGCAGTTCCCAAAACAATTTAACGGTGTGGTAATACCGCAAATTTTTCCTCCTCTGATTCCGGTTTGCCATGGAAACCCAATGAGTCTCGGCCAGGGCAAGGCTTTCCTCCTTCCAAACTCCGCCTCCTCTCCCCAACCCCTCCCCCGCAAGGGGGGAGGGGCTATATGGTTCCCTCCCCCCTTGCGGGGGAGGGTGCCCCGAAGGGGCGGGAGAGGGGGGGAAGGCGGTTCAAGTTGAGCAAGCGCTTTGGGGATCAGGGCGTTTCTCCCTTCGCTTCCCGTTTCCAGGCGATCTTCTTCCAATAGCCGTGTTTGAGCCACGCGGTCAGGCCCCGGCCCAGCCAGCGGATGAGGATGTACGCGAGCCACAGCGTCCAGGACAGCATGGCGAGGCGGTATACCCAGAGGGGCAGGCTGAAGACGCTGCCGACCGGCAGAGGCCCCGGACTTTGGTCGGCGAACCAGTTCAACTGGGTGGCGCGGGAGCCGTAACCGCTGACGCCCATGTCGGGGACGCCGAGCAGACCGGACTCGACCGCCGAGACGAGATGGAACAGCATGAAGACGGTCAGCGCGACGATCCCTATTTGCATGGCGTTGAACTTCCAGGCCGGCCAGGCGGTGAACGAGCTTGCGCGAATGCGCCAATCGACGGCGATCAGCCAGAGCGCGATGACCAGCAGCGCCCACCATGAAAAAGACGAAAAGCCGAGCACGAGCAGGAACCATTGCCAGCGCGGGATCGACGTCCAGCCGCCGCGCGCGAGCAGCAACGCGAGGATCAGCGCCACCGCCAGTTCTCCCCAGTACAGCACGGCGGGGCCGACGGCGGGACCGCTCGCGGCGAGCACCCAGCGTTGTCCGCCCAGCGCCATGCGCAGATCGATATTGGCCGCCGGCAGATCGAGGTCGATGGCCGGGCTGGAGACGGCCCAGCCGATGTCGCCCTGCTGGCGCAGCTTGAGGGTGTAAGCCTGCCTGCCCGGCGACACCGGCAGACTGAGCTGTCCGCCGCGCGCTTGCAGGTTCAGGCTCGCGCCCTCGCGTTGCACGTCGAGCACTTCCAGGTCCTCCGGCAGGGTGAGGCGATGCTCTCCGCCCTGGCTCGCGCGCAAGACGAAATAGAGCGTGTAATCGGCGGCGTGCTGTCCGATGTCGCCGGTCAGCGCCACGCGGTCGATGGCGCGATTGCGGCCTTCGATCATCACGGGTTGAACCGGGGCGAGGGTGAGCTTTTCGCCGGGCAGGGGGTGGAACTCGAAAACGGCTTGACCCGATTCGTTCCGGGACAGCGTCATCGGCACGCCATTCCACTCCAGATGCCACGACGGGCCGACGGTGACGCGCCAGGTTTCGGCGCGCTCGGAGAGGAGCGGCGCGGCGAGTTCGAGGCCCGGCGTCTTGTCGAGCCGGGCCTGCCACGACGCGGCCTCGGCGCTGGAGGTGAACACCGCCAGCGCACGGTTATCCTGCACTTTGACCTCGGGCGTGGTGACATGCTCGCCGGGCAGGAGCGGCACGGAGAAGGTAAAGCCGCCTTCCGCCGGGGCGACGCGCCTGACCAGGGTGCGGACGCTCCAGTCGAGGTCGATCTCGATGTCGCGCTGCACATGCACGAAAGGCGGAAACTGCTGCGCCGCGCGCTCCGGCGGCCCGGTCGTTTTCCCGGGCTGCGCGGACGTATCCGCCACCGATGTGCGGGAAAAATTCAGCGTTTCGTTCAGCAGCCGGTTTTCGTTGATCCCCTCGACGGTCCAGCCCGTCCCGGCGAATTCGACCCGCGCCGGTGGAATCGGGAAACTGAGCGAGGCGCTGTCGTCAGACGGCGCGTACTCGATCTGGACGTGGTGCACGCCGCGCGCCAAGGCCACGTAGTTATTCCCCGCGAAGCGCAGCACCGGGCGCGCCTCGCCATCGACGCGCGCGCCGCGCAGGGTCAGATGGCCGTCGGCTTCGGGCAGGGCCAGCGACCCGGCCGCGCCGGCGTGCGCCGTGAACAGCACCCGGAAGACCGTGGTTTCCGCCTCGATGCGCGCTTCGGGCACATCGACGCACGACGGCGCGCAGTCGGGCGGCTCGGTCAGCCGCGCTTTCAAGCCTTCCAGCAATTCGGCGGGCGGGAAGGCGGACTCGGCGGCGGCAGGCGCGGGAAAGCCGATACCGGCCGCCAGCAGGAGGGCGAGGCACGCGCCGGACAAGGCGGCGGCCACGGAGGACGCAGGTGGCGAACCGGCGCTCGCCGACGGCGGCCTGGCGGCCGGGAAGGACTTCCGGAACAGGCTCCAGGCGAGCGCGCCGAGCAGCGCGAGCATCGCCACGCGCAGGAGGCGCGTCAGCCACGGCGGACTGATCACCAGGCGTACGCTCTGCGTTGCGGCGACCGGCCCCGACCAGTGCAAGCCGTATTGTTGCCCCAGCGCCCACGACGGCTCGCCGCCGCCGGTCTGCGTCACGGTGGACTGGGCATAACGCTGGCGGACGGCTGGCGCGTTCCCGGTTATTTGCAGAGTCATGTCGACATTTTCCCGCATGGAGCGGTTGAGCGAAGACGCGGGCGGCGGCGGGGACGCGGCCCTCATCCGCGGCGACGCGGCAGGCGGCGCGGCTCTCAGCGGCTGCGCGGCGGCCGATTTCAGGTCCATCGTTTCCTGCCGCGGCGCCATGACTTGTTGGTCCACGGCGTCTTTCTGCTGCCGCATCTCCGCCACATCCGCCATCAAATCCTCCTGCCGCGCCTGCGTAGCCGCCATGTGTATCGGTAACACTTCGGCCGTGGCGTCTTCTTCGAGCTGCGGATGGAGCGCGTAACGAATTTGCGCCGGGATGAAAAACACCGCCAGGCCCACGAAGCACAGCAGGGCCAGGCGTTCCGCGCCCAGGAAAACCTTGCGCAGACGGCCTTCCGGCATCGCCTGGCGCAACAGCGCCAGGACCACCACTGCGGCGAAAGAGAATGCCGGCGACAGGGGTTCCGGCATCGCCAGCGTGAGGTAGAACGCCGCCGCGAGGCCGCCCACCGCGCCCAGCAGCCGCCAGGCCAGCAGCGTGAACAAGGCGGCCAGGAAAACGTTCAGGATCGTCCATCGTTCCACCCAGACGTTGCGCGAGGCCTTATCCACGCCCGTGGCGGCGATCAGCCGGTAGCCATAAGGCAGATGCAGGGTGGTGTCGACGCTGTCGAAGGCCTGTCGCCAGCCGGTGACCGGGAAGCGTCCCAAAGCGCTCTCGGCCAGGCGCACGCTGGCGTTGAGCGTGACTTGGGGCTGCCGCCATTCGACGCCGCTCAGACGCTCGTCGCCGAGGCGCGTGACCAGCAGCGCCGCCATCAGCCCCTGCGCGCCGCCAAGCACGTTGGAGGCAAGCTGCCTGCTGCCCCAGTTGGCGTCCGCCGGACGCGCGATGAGGCTGTCGGCGCGCTCCAGCGTGTAGGGCCGCGCCACGTCGAAGCGCCAGCCCTGGCGCATGCTGCCCTCGATGCGGTCACGCGCGAAAAAACCCGCGCCGGAAAAATCCAGCCACATTTCGCGTTGCAGCGTCAGGCGCTGGTTTTCGCGCTCGTTCTGCCCGCGCGAACGCTCCTCGACCTTGAGCCGCGCGCCCTCGTTTAGCGCGAAAGCGGGCAGCAAGACCCAGTCCAACGGCACGCCCGCCTGGCGCGGATCGACCGCCAGCGCCTGGCCAACATCGCCATCGACAACCGCCGAAGTGCTGCGCAGGCTGGGCGCGGCTTCGTAGCTCCAGACTTCCTGCGGCCGTTCCGGCGTCAGCCGGGGCGTGACGGTAGCGAGCGCCCGGTCGTGCCGCGCCTCGATTTCGACCGTCGCCTGTCCCGGCAGCGCCTGCACCTGCAAGCGTCCGTCCGCGTCGATACGCGCCATCCAGGACGAAACGATGCGCACCGGCACGAAATGTTCCGGCAGGATGTCCGGCACGCTCAATTCACGCGCCTTGCCCGACACCTTGAACTGCACGCGGGTAAGGAGCCGCGCGGGGATGCCGTCGCTGAGTTTGCGATAGACCTGGAATTCCTGGCTGTCTTCTTCGCGCGCCGCCGTTTGCGCGTTTTCCTCGCCGCGCCCCAGCGTCAGCGAGTTGCCGGAGCGTTCCAGCGGCAGCACGGGTTTGCCGCCGATCGACAGCGCGATCAGCGCGACGTTTTCGGGAACGGCCAGCGCTTGCGGACGCTCCGCCCACGGAATGACGCCGCTCACCGTATGCCTGCCGGGCGGCAGCCACACCACCGGCGCGCCCTTGCGCTCCAGCACCGGAAGCGCCTGCTCGCCGGCGGTCACCTGTTGCGGCCAGTATGCACGGTTGCCGGGCAAGGCCGCGGCGCTCTCCCGCTGAATTTCCCAGGTCTGCGTGAAACGCGCGCCGTCCGCCCGCGCCTCCAGCGTCAATTCCCCCGGCCAGGCGCAAAAATCACGCTCGTGTTCCCCCGCCACCTCCGGGCACAGCCAGGCGTCCTGTCCATGCAGCACCCAGGCTTTCCAAGGCATCAGGACATCGGGAATATCGGCATCCGCCCCCGTCGAAGCCGAAGCGAGCGACGCCGCCAGCGCGCCCGCCGCGCACACCAGCGCCAGCGCGGCAACCCGCGGCAAACGCCCCAACCGCCTTGTTTTCCGTTCAAAATTGTTCATCGTAAACCGACTCCGGTTTGAAACCCCGATCTTCGGGGCGATGTGTGCAGAGGCTTCGCGTGTCCGCCCTTTTCCGGCGATACCCTCTTCCCCGGCAGGGACGATGGCCAGCATGTTATTCCATTTCCCAATCATTCGTGCCCCGGAGACGAACCAGACAGTGCAAGTGGCAAGGCGAAGCCGACACAGTCACGGGTGATTTGGCATTGGAATCAGCCCAAAGCAGGTGCACATGGCCCAGGCATTGTAATCATGCAATGCGGGGACATCGGTAATCGTCGAACGGCGCGGTAACGCCGCAAATCTCTCCCCTCCATGACCAGTGAGGGGCGGACCTGTGTGTCCGCCCTTTCGCCGTCTCCAGGACGCACACACAGGTGCGCCCCTACGACAAGCGCGGCGGCGTCCGGACAGAGTACTGTTCGGCGCGAATGGGAATGTGACGCCGGACGGCGTCCGAACCAAGCCGCGTTTCAAGTGTCCCATAAATGATGGCAAAAATTCAGGCGATTACCCGCTATCCGGTACTCCCCTATTTTTGCTTGCGTACTTTTCTGCTAGTCTTCACGTCTTCTTACGTTTATTATTCGGTATCTCACGAGGATGGAGTAGTTCTTTGGAAGACCAATGGGCATTCGAATCCGCCGGTTCCGACGGTACTCGCATGCAATTTCTGATTACCCAGCTTCCCTGTCAGATCGGCCGCGCCAAGAGCAATGACCTGGTGATCGCCGATCTTGGGTTGAGCCGTCTGCACGCGACGCTGGTTTCCGACATCACCGGCCAGTTGCGGCTTATCGACGAGAACAGCACCAACGGCACTTTTGTCAATCGGCACCGTGTCGAAGGTTACTGTCTGCTCAAGAAAAACGACATCGTCCACTTCGCCGGGGCCGAGTTCAAACTGCGCCAGATTCAGGTCGAGCGCCACAGCGTGTTGCCGTTCGACCAGATGAGCACCATGTTCATCGAGGAAACCAAATCCCTCTCGGAATATTTCGTGCCGAACGAAGCCGAGTTCGATGAACTGATCATGGGTAATGGGTTATCGGGCGCCATCCAGCCGATCGTCGACTCGAAAACGCGGAAGATCGTCGCCTACGAGCTGCTCGGCCGCTCCAATCACCCGCGCCTGCCGAAAACACCGATCGAGCTGTTCAGCTTGGCGAGAGCCATGGACCGTGAAGCGGAACTGAGCATGGCGTTCCGCGAATTCGGCGTCAAAAAATTCGCCCAGCACGTTCAGGGCAGCAAGCTGTTCATCAACGCGCACCCAACGGAAATGTTCAGCGAGATATTTCTCGCTTCCCTCAGGCAGCAGCGCCAGTCGATACCCGATGTGCAGATCGTCGTGGAAATCCACGAATCGGCTGTTACCGATGTCCGGCAGTTGCGCAGATTCGTCAATCAGTTGGACAGCCTGGACATTCTTTTCGCCTACGATGACTTCGGCTCCGGTCAGGCGCGCCTGCTCGAACTTGCCGACGTGCCCGCGCATTTCGTGAAATTCGATATGTCATTGATCCACTCCCTGGACAAGGCCAGTCCGCGCAAGCAGAAACTGGTCAAGGATCTGGTGCAGATGGTCCTCACCACCGGTTCGGCGCCGCTTGCCGAAGGCGTCGAGAGCAGTGAGGAAGCGATGGCGTGCGTCGGCATGGGCGTCCAGTTGATCCAAGGCTTCTTCACCGGGCTGCCGATTCCAGCCGAAAGTCTGTAATTCCATTTCGCAATAAAAACCGGATGCTCTTTGCGTCGAGAAAAGGCCAAGGGCTGCGAGGGTTTTCTTCTCCCTTCGCGGAAGGCGTAGGCGGAGTTTCGCCCCTACCGGGGATGCGCGAGGAGGGGTAAACCGCTTCGGAGCGCCCTGACAAGGAAGAATTTGAACCCACCTTCGGCCCCGTGTAGGGGCACGGCATGCCGTGCCCGTTCCACCACACCCTGGGAGCGAGGGCGTCCCGCCCTCGCTCCCCGTAGGGTCGGCCCCCGTGGCCGCCTAGGGCAGGGACAGGAGCCACCTCCCCTTCCTGTCAAGGGAGGGGCTGGGGGTGGGTTTAACGGCGTCTGATTTTTCCACAACGGTAAAACCCCTCCCCGGCCCTCCCCTT
>JAITQD010000007.1 GCA_031289095.1 Azoarcus sp. | reverse complement strand
CGCCGATCGACAGGTTGCCGCCGCTGTAGATCAGGGCGTGGCCAGTGTTGTCGAGCCAGGTGACGGCAAGGTCAAGCTGCATCCGGGCAGCCAGGGTGCCGGCCAGGCCGCCTTCGGCGCTGTTGGTGAGGGTCTGCGCGGCAATGGCGAGGTGGTCGCCGTAGATTTTACCGGTGCCGGTGTTGGTGAGGCGCTGGGTGTCGATGCGGGTTTGTTTGCCGTCGATCAGGCCCCGGTTGGTGAGTTGCTGACTGCGGATGCGGGTGTCGCCCTGGGCAACGATGCGGCCCCCCGCCTGGTTTTGGAGTTCGCCTGCCGCGGTGATGAGGACGTCGCCCACGCCCGCGTAGAGTTGGCCCGCGTTGCGGATGCCCGCCCCGGCTTCGGTGGCGATGAGGGTGATCTGGTTGGCGTACATGCCGCCCAGGGCGGCGGTGTCGATGCCGACCGCCGGGGCGTCGCCTTCGCCTGCGAGGGCTTGGCCGGGCGAGGGGTCGCCCGCGCTGTCGAGGTCGACGCGCTGGGTGCCGGTGATGATTTTGAGTTTCTGGGCGCGCAGCGCGGCTTGTACGTCAACGGCGCGCGCCAGGATGTCAGTGTAGTCGGCGCTGCGCGCGTCCAGCCCTTGCCCGGTGATGGTGACGGTGCCGCGCTGGACGCGGTAGCCTTCGAGTTGGCCGCGATCGTTGACAACGGGCGTGCCGGTGGTGAGGGTGGCGCGGCTGGCGTTGATGAAGCCGCAGCCATCGCAGGTGACGCCCGCCGGGTTGGCAATGACCACTTGCGCACGACCCCCCGCAACTTCAACAAAGCCGCGTAGCTGGCTCGGGTTGCTGGCGTTGACTTCGTTGAGAATGACGCGCGCTTCGCCACCGGACAGCGCCGGGTTGCCTTGTACCCAGCCGCCCAGTTGCGTCGAGGTGTTGCCCGCGCTGTTGTTGAGGATGGCCCCCGGCGTCTGAACGTCGAAGCGTTGGTAGCTGTTGTGCGAGACGCCCGCCGCACTCGGGGTCTGGATGTTCACCAGCGGTACGCCGTTGGGCGCGCTGGTCACGACCGGCTGCTGATGGGCCGGGGCGTTCGGGTTGGCGACGATTTGCGCTTGCACCACCGGCGCAAAGAGAAACGGCAACAGGCCCGCCAGCCGCAGGCGCGACCGCGTCCGCGCCCCGCCACTTCCCTTGCCCTGCCCGCGCGCTCGTTCGAAGACCGCCATCAGGATGCCGCGCTTGGGGTTGAAAACGATGCGGTAGCAGTGCTTGTTCATGATCCAGTCCCCCTTGTGGAGATGGATGCTGCGGTTGAGAGAAGACGGCGTGGCGCTTTGTGTCTGCCGCTTAGAATGTCCAGTTGAGGTTGAATCCGGTGACGGTATGGGCGGTCTCGAAGCCTGTGGGTTTGGAAAGGGGCCGACCCACGAATGCGTCGTAATAAAGACCCCATGCCGCCCATCCGCCGCGCAGCCCCAGCACCGCGCCGGAGAGTTTTTTGCCGATCAGCCATTGACTGTTGCTGCCGTCGACACGGCCATAGTCGAGGCCCAGGTAGATTTCTTGTCCCGTCTGCCCCAGCGCCAGACCGAGGTCGTTGCGCACGAACCAGCCGTGGTCGGCCATGAGCAGGTTTTCGCCGTCGAAGCCGCGCACGGTGTAGCGGCTGCCGATGGCGAAACGGTCTTGTGGCACGAGGGGGGTGCGGTTCCATTGCGCCCGCCATTGCCCGCCGTAGCGCAGGTTCAGCCCGCCCAGACTGAACGGCGCGTTCAGTTGTACGTCGGCAGTGAAGATGCGGGGGCGCGAGTCGCCTTCGCCGAAGGCTTCTTCCGGGGCTTTCAGCGCACCCAGCGCGCCCGTGCCGCGCCGGTAGTCGAGACTGCCGTCAAGGGTGCTTGTGCCGATGAATTCGCGGTGCGCAACGCTGAGGCCCCAGCCCGCCATCCGGCGGCGCTGGAGGTCGATTTCGGTGCCGTCGATGTCGTTGCGCGACTGGCGCGCCCAGCCGCGCAGGGAGACGGTAGTTTTGCGCACGGCGTCGCGGTACACAAGGCGCGTGAGCCGGATTTCGCCGTTTTCGGTCTCGCCTGAATAGACGTAGTCCTGGCTTTGCCCCGCAACGGTCTGGTGGGTGTCGTAGCCGCTGTGGGTGACGGAAAACAGCCAGTAGCCAAACGGCACGGAGTAGTGAACGGTGTGCCCGCGCGTGCCGTGCGAGCCTCTGCCACTGTCGCCCAGGTCGTGGCTGAAGCTGGCGTAAAAGAGGTCGTTGAGCGTCCACCAGTTATCGTAGGCGACGGTGAGGGTGCCCTGGTAGCGCCCGCTGGCCTTGGCGCCCGCGTCGTCGATGCCGACGCTGACCCGGAACGGGAAGCGTTGTTTCCATTTGACGATGATGTCGCTTTCGCCCGCCCGGGCGTCTTCTCCTTCGGCGGGCGTCAGTTCGATGTCGGCTTCCACCGTGGGCAGACGCTTGAAGTTTTCGAGGGCTTGTTCGATGTCGCGCAAATTGAGCAGTTCGCCGGGACGGGCCGGAAAGGCGTTCCAGGCCGTGGCGCGATTCCCGGCCCCGGGCGCGAAGCGGATGGCGTGGATGCGGCCCGGTAGCACGGTGAGTTCCAGGAGGCCTTCGGTGAGCCGCTTTTGCGGCCCCGCGAGGATGCGGCCCGCGACAAAGCCGCGCGCAATGAGGGCATTTTGCAGGCGCCGCATGATGAGATTGACGCCGCGCGTGCCCAGACAGCGCCCCACCGCCGCGTCCGCCACGCCGTCCGGGCGCCGGTCGGCATGCGCAAGGAGCCATTGAAAGCGCCCGGCGGACTCTCCGGTCAGGGTGATGACCCGGATGACGATGCAGGGGGTTTCGTCAGCGAGTTTTTCTTCGTCCAGCCCGCCCGCCGATCGCGGCAAACGTACATCCGGACGCTGTTCCTGCTGCTCACGCAAGACGCGCTCGCGCTCTTGCTGGCGCTGCTGTTCGTCCACCGGCGAGGGAAACTGCGCCGACGCCCACGTCGGCACAAGCAAAAACAGCAGCATCAGCCACCCGCGCACAGTATTCATGTGGCTTGCTTGCTTGCTTGCTTGCTTGCTTGCTTGCTTGCTTGCTTGCTTGCTTGCTTGCTTGCTTGCTTGCTTGCTTGCTTGCAAAAAGTCTGACCCAGGCTTCGCCCCTGTCAAGGCAGTACACAGGCCATCCGAAAAACATTTTTGCAAGAACATCTTTGTCCTTCGATCCGCCAGGTTCAACCAGTAAAAAAACAATTCCGGCGAAATATCAATATTCCGTTCGTGGATTTCATCATGACACTCGCGACTCTATCAGAGTCATTTCGATTGCGCAATATACGCATTGACTCGATCAACGCGCCAGGGAAACGCTGATTTGTTCCCAACCGTGGGTAGGGGGCGGTTCGGAACTGCCCCTACACCGGCGAGGCACGCCCTTCGACAGGCTCACCTGAACTGCGAGCCGCGCGGCGATCGTCCTCCAAACCGTCCCTGATCCACGCTGACCGTCACCCCCTATCGTCTATCATCGTGCTCTACCCACCACCGCCAGCCATTCCGACAAATGCCATCATCATCCATTGCACGCCTCGTGACGACCGCTGGCGAGGTCATCCTCGGCAAGGAGCACGAATTGCGCCTTGCCATTTCGTGCCTGCTCGCACGCGGCCATTTGCTGATCGAGGATGTTCCCGGCACCGGCAAGACGACCCTCGCCCACACGCTCGCCCGCCTGCTCGGCCTGCAATTCCAGCGCATCCAGTTCACCAGCGACCTGTTGCCCGCCGACATCGTGGGGGTGTCGGTTTTCGAGCGTGACAGCGGGGCGTTCCGTTTCCGCCCCGGCCCCGTATTCGCGCAACTGATCCTCGCCGACGAAGTCAACCGCGCCACCCCGAAGACGCAAAGCGCCCTGCTCGAAGCCATGGAGGAACGGCAAGTTACCGCCGATGGCCAGACCATGCCGCTGCCCGTGCCTTTCTTCGTCATCGCCACCCAGAACCCTTCCTACCAGGTCGGCACCTTCCCCTTGCCGGAAAGCCAACTCGACCGCTTTTTGTTGCGCATCCGCCTCGGTTATCCCGACCGCGCCGCCGAACGCAAACTGCTGCAAGGAGAGGATCGGCGCGAGTTGCTCGAACGCATCGGGCCGTCGATCACCGTCGCCGAACTGCTTGCCTTGCAGGAGACCGCCCGCTCGGTGATCGTCGCCGATCGACTCATCGACTACGTGCAGGCGCTCGTCGCCGCCACCCGGCAGAACACGGAATTCGTCTCCGGACTCAGCCCGCGCGCGGCCATGGGATTGCTTGCGGCGGCGCGCGCCTGGGCTTTGCTCGAAAAGCGCGATCATGTGCTGCCCGAAGATGTGCAGCACATCTTCCCGCACGTCGCCGGCCACCGCCTGCATCTGACGAGCGACGGACGCCCTCCGGCGCCAGACGATCTCGCGCGCCTGCTTCAAAGCGTCGCCATTCCCTGATTCTTCCGAACATGTCTCCGGCCACCACGCTCGACCGTCTGCGCGCCGCATTCCGGTGGCAGTGGCCGAGAACGCCCGAAGCCCCGCCGATCAGATTCGCCCAGCACCGCATCTACGTCCTGCCCACGCTTCCCGGCCTGGCTTTCGCCGGGGCGTTGGCCGTCATGCTGATCGCTTCGATCAACTACGGTCTGAGCCTGGGTTACGCCTTTTCCTTCCTGCTCGGCGGCGCCGCCGCCGCCAGCATCGTCCACGCTTTCCGCAATCTGCTGCACCTGTCGATCCGGCTGGGCCGGGTGGAAAACACGTTTTGCGGCGGCAGCGCGGTTTTTCATCTGTTGATCGACAATCCCACCCGCCGCCGCCCTGCCCTGCACTTGTTTGCTGGCAAAGCGCCCGGACAACGCGGCGAGACTTTCTTCGATATGCCGCCCGCCACGAGCAGCGAAATCACTCTCGCCCTGCCGGCACTCCGGCGCGGTGTGCTGCCGCTCGGGCGCACGATCATCGAAACGCGCTGGCCGCTCGGCCTTATCCGCGCCTGGGGCGTGTTCATGCCGGAGATGACGGCGCTCGTTTTTCCCGCGCCAGAGCCCCATCCGCCTCCGCCGCCACCCGGATCGGGCAAGACCAGCGCGAAGGGGGGGGCGCCCCGCGCCGGTAGCGAGGACTTCGCTGGTCTGCGCACTTACCGGGATACCGACTCGCCCCGTCACCTGGCCTGGAAAGTTTTTGCACAGAGCGGCACGATGATGACCAAGCAGTTTTCGGACGTCGAGAGTGGCGATCTCTTGCTTGACTGGCACGCCCTGCCCGCCCCGCTCTCCACGGAAGCCCGTCTGTCACGCCTCGCGGCCTGGCTGCTGCGCGCCGAACACGCCGGGCAACGATACGCCTTGCGCCTGCCCGCCCACGAATTTCCCGCCAGCCGGGGAGAGGCGCATCTCTACCGCTGCCTCGGCGCGCTCGCCCTGCATGGCTTCGAGGCGGGAAAAACATGGGCATGAGTGCACACCTGTCCCAGTCGCTCTCTTTCGGGTATGCCGTCTCCGGCGAAACCGCGTTGCGCCGCGATCAGAATTTCTGGCTGCTGGCGGTGGTGGCGCTGACCATCGCGCCTCATTGCCTGAATCTGCCTGTCTGGGTAAACGCGCTCTGCATCGCACTGCTCATCTGGCACGGCTGGCGAACCTGGCATGGGCAAGCCGCGCCGACGCGCTGGCTGCTGGCGCCGATCGTGCTCGCCGCGGCTATCGGGGTGCGGCTCTCCTTTGGGTATTTCCTCGGCAAAACGCCGGGGCTGACCTTCCTTGCCATCCTTCTCAGCCTCAAACTGCTCGAAAGCCGCAATATGCGCGACATCCGCGTCGTCGTCCTGCTGTGCTTCTTCCTCCAGTTCGGCCTTTTTTTCAACAGCCAATCGCTGCCGAGCGCCGTCTTCGCCATGACCGCCGCCCTGCTTGCGCTCGGCAGCCAGATATCGCTGGCCGATCCCGCTTCCGGCGCGCGCGAACGCCTGCGGTTGAGTGCACTCCTGCTCGTGCAGGGGCTGCCGTTCATGGTGATATTTTTTATCCTGTTCCCCCGCGCCATCTCGCCACTCTGGGGCATTCCGAACGAGTCCTCCATCAGCGGCCTTTCCGACTCGATGTCGCCGGGCACGATCAGTGAAATGGTTCTGTCGGTCGAACTCGCCGTCCCCGCCGATTTCGACGGCCCGCGCCCCGCGCCGTTCGAGCGCTACTGGCGCGGCCCGGTCCTGAGCCGGTGCGTTGGC
>JAITQD010000091.1 GCA_031289095.1 Azoarcus sp. | reverse complement strand
CAACGTGTCGATCACGGTCAAACTGATTGCGCCGATCGCCATGGAAGAAGGCCTGCGCTTCGCCATTCGCGAAGGCGGTCGCACGGTGGGCGCCGGCGTCGTCGCCAAGATCATCGAGTGATCCTCCTTGGTGTTCGTTCGTTGCTCGCGTTTCAGGAGCGCGCCCGCGAGGGTGCGCTTCGTAGTCTCTGTCGCAGGGGTATAGCTCAACTGGCAGAGCGTCGGTCTCCAAAACCGAAGGTTGGGGGTTCGATTCCCTCTGCCCCTGCCATTTTCCGGAAGCCGTTGCCGCAATGGTCGACAAACTGAAATTCACGCTGGCCATCGCCCTGGTTGTCGCGGGCGTGGTCGGCTTTTACGTCCTGGACGGATGGCCGCTGGTGGTGCGCGTGCTCTGCGTGCTGGCCGGTCTGGCTGCGGGCGGCGCGGTGGCGTGGTTCTCCGAACCGGGACGCCGCTTCGGCGAATTCGTGCGGGAAGCCATCGTCGAAACCAGAAAGGTGGTATGGCCCACCCGCAGGGAAACGACCCAGATGACCGGCATCGTTTTCGTGTTCGTCGTCGTGATGGCGATTTTTCTCTATCTGACCGACAAGAGCCTGGAATGGGTGGTGTACGACCTCATCCTGGGCTGGAAATAATCATGGCTAAACGCTGGTACGTCGTCCACGTCTACTCTGGCTTTGAAAAATCCGTACGGCGTGCGCTGATTGAGCGCATCGTCCGCGCTGGTATGGAGGCCGCCTTCGGGCAGATTCTGGTGCCGGTGGAAGAAGTGGTCGAGATGAAAGGCGGTCAGAAAAGCGTCTCCGAGCGCAAGTTCTTTCCAGGTTACGTGCTCGTCGAGATGGAGATGAACGACGAGAGTTGGCACTTGGTGAAATCCACCCAGAAGGTCACGGGTTTCGTTGGCGGCACTGGCAACAGGCCGATGCCGATTCCGCAAAAGGACGTCGAAAAAATCCTGCAACAGATGCAGGAAGGGGTGGAAAAGCCCCGTCCCAAGGTGCTGTTCGAAGTCGGCGAGGTCGTACGGGTCAAGGAAGGCGCATTCACCGACTTCCATGGCACGGTCGAGGACGTCAATTACGAGAAGAGCAAGATCAAGGTGTCGGTGACCATTTTTGGGCGCGCGACCCCGGTGGAACTGGATTTCGCCCAGGTCGAAAAAGCCTGAGTGTGTGGTTAGAGCGGCCCTTGCAGTCTGGGCCGTAACGAGGAGCACCGGGCGACCGGCGCGTTGGGACTCATTTCAGGAGCAATGCCGTCATGGCAAAGAAAATCACGGGTTACATCAAGTTGCAGGTGCCGGCTGGCAAGGCCAACCCAAGCCCCCCGATCGGGCCGGCGCTCGGTCAGCGCGGCCTGAACATCATGGAATTCTGCAAGGCGTTCAACGCCAAAACGCAGGGTCTGGAGCCGGGACTGCCGATTCCGGTGGTGATTACCGCGTTCGCGGACAAGAGCTTCACCTTCGTGATGAAGACGCCGCCGGCGACAATTCTCATCAAAAAGGCCGCCAAGATCGACAAGGGCTCGCCCAAGCCCCACACCGACAAGGTGGGCAAGATCACGCGCGCCCAGGCCGAGGAAATCGCCAAAACAAAGCAGCCCGACCTCACTGCGGCTGATCTCGATGCGGCGGTGCGCACCATTGCCGGTTCTGCCCGCAGCATGGGCGTCACCGTGGAGGGCCTGTAATCATGGCGAAAATTTCCAAGCGGGTTCAGGCGCTGCGCGCAAAAATTGATCGCAGCAAGGTTTATCCGGTTGCCGAGGCGTTGGTGCTGGTCAAGGAATGCGCGACGGCCAAGTTCGACGAATCGGTCGACGTCGTGGTCAATCTGGGTGTCGATGCGCGCAAGTCCGACCAGGTGGTGCGCGGTTCCGTGGTGCTGCCGGCTGGGTCCGGCAGGACGGTGCGGGTCGCCGTGTTTGCCCAGGGCGACAAGGCCGAGGCCGCCAGAGCGGCGGGGGCCGACATTGTGGGTTTCGACGATCTCGCCGCCGAAGTGAAGGCGGGCAAGCTCGATTTCGACCGTGTGATCGCTACCCCGGACGCGATGCGCGTCGTCGGCCAGCTCGGCCAGATTCTCGGCCCGCGCGGTCTGATGCCGAACCCCAAGGTCGGCACCGTGACCATGGACGTCGCTACCGCAGTGAAGAACGCCAAGGCTGGCCAGGTGCAATACCGCACCGATAAGGCGGGTCTCGTGCATGCCTCCATCGGGCGTGCGTCCTTCGCGGTCGATGCGTTGGAACAAAATTTCAAGGCGCTCGTCGATGCACTGGTCAAGGCCCGTCCGGCGGCGGCCAAGGGCATCTACCTGCGCCGCATTGCGCTCACCAGTACGATGGGGGCGGGTGTGAAGGTCGATACCGCCGGCGTGGCGGGGTAAGGAACTTTGGGCCGTCCGGCGCGAGCCGGGCGGATCGTCAAAGACCGCAGGCACGGGCGTTTTCGGACAACCGTTTAATCGTGCAACGACCTGCGCAGACGGTGTGCCCAGAACAGGATTTTGGCTGTGATGGCCGTGCTCCTGATCCAGGTCGCCGTGGGTGCGGCGGGGTTTTACCCCGGCGCGTGTTGACTTGAAAGGAGGAAAGACCCGTGGGTCTCAATCTTGATGACAAGAAAGCTGTAGTGGCTGAGGTGGCGGCGCAGGTAGCCAACGCCCAGACGATCGCGGTAGCCGAGTTTCGTGGCATTGGGGTGGGCGATCTCACCGTACTGCGCGCCAAGGCTCGTGCGTCTGGCGTTTATCTGCGTGTGCTCAAGAACACACTGGTTCGCCGCGCGCTCGCCGATACGCCGTTCGCCGGTCTGGGTGATCAACTCACCGGGCCGTTGATCTACGGCATTTCGAACGATCCCGTTGCGGCAGCCAAAGTGCTCAACGACTTTGCCAAGGGCAACGACAAGCTGGTGCTGCGTGCGGGTTCATTCGCAGGCAAGGTGCTCGACAAGGCGGGCGTGCAGGCGCTGGCCTCAATTCCGGGTCGCGAGGAACTGCTCGCCAGGCTGTTGGGTGTCATGCAGGCGCCGGTTTCCAGTTTCGCCGTCCTGCTGGCCGCCCTGGCGAAGAAGCGCGAAGAAGCGGGTGCGGCTGCCTGAAACAACCCCCTGTTACGGTTTTCCGAACACATTCGATTTGTGGAGTGATTTGAAATGGCTATCAGCAAAGAAGACATCCTCGAAGCCGTTGGCGCGATGACTGTCATGGAACTGAACGACCTGGTGAAGGCGTTCGAAGAGAAGTTCGGCGTCTCCGCCGCGTCGTTTGCCGCCGCCGCCCCTGGCGCCGCCGCCGCCGCCCCGGTCGTCGAGGAAAAGACCGAATTCGACGTGATCCTTGCCGCCGTGGGTGACAAGAAGGTCGAAGTCATCAAGATCGTGCGTGCGGCCACAGGCCTGGGCCTGAAGGAAGCCAAGGATCTGGTCGATGGCGCGCCGAAGACGGTGAAGGAGGCTCTGCCGAAGGCCGACGCCGAAGCGTTGAAGAAGCAACTCGAAGACGCTGGCGCCAAGGCCGAGATCAAGTAATTCTTGTATTTGCGACAGGGCTGGTGCTCACACTTCCGGGCGCCAGCCCTTTCGTGCTTTGTACAAAGCAATTGAAGCAATGAGGGTAGCGCAAAGCGTCTCCGCAACGGGCGGGATGGGGTCAGACCCGATTCCTCGCCGGGGGGCGCTGTGTTCTGTCTTTTCGACGTCACATCTCTAGCCGGAGCATCCATGGCGTATTCCTACACTGAGAAAAAGCGTATCCGCAAGAGCTTCGCAAAGCGCGCAGCCGTGCCCGATGCGCCTTTCCTGCTCGCCACCCAGATTGATTCTTTCGCGGACTTTCTTCAGGCGGACACCCCGCCAGGAAAACGGGAGAATCGGGGTCTACAGGCCGCGTTCACTTCGATTTTTCCGATTTCCAGTCATAGCGGCAACGCCCGGCTCGAATTCGTGGAATACATGCTGGGCGAGCCTGTGTTCGACGTGAAAGAGTGCCAGCAACGCGGTCTGACTTTCGCCTCGCCGCTGCGCGCTCGCGTGCGTCTGGTGATCATGGATCGAGAAGCGCCCAAGGAAACCATCAAGGAAGTCAAGGAGCAGGAAGTGTACACGGGCGAAATTCCGCTCATGACCGACACCGGCTCCTTCGTCATCAACGGCACCGAGCGCGTCATCGTGTCGCAGTTGCACCGCTCGCCCGGCGTGTTCTTCGAGCATGACCGGGGCAAGACGCACTCCTCGGGCAAGCTGCTGTTCTCTGCGCGCATCATCCCGTATCGCGGTTCCTGGCTCGACTTCGAGTTCGATCCCAAGGATTACCTCTATTTCCGCGTCGACCGACGCCGCAAGATGCCCGTGACCATCCTGCTGCGCGCCATCGGCATGAGTCCGGAAGAAATCCTGCGGACTTTCCACGACTTCGACGAATTCCACCTCGCCAGCGACTGCGTGAGCTTCGATCTTGTGCCCGAGCGCCTGAAGGGCGAAGTGGCGCGTTTCGACATCACCGCGCCCGACGGCACGCTGATCGTCGCCAAGGACAAGCGCATCACCGTGCGCCACATTCGTGAACTGGACAAGGCCGGCGTCACCAGCATGACGGTACCGGACGAATTCATTCTGGGCCGCATCGTCGCTCGCGATGTGCCCGATCCCGCCACCGGCGAACTGCTTATCCGCGCCAACGACGAAATCACCGAAGACCTGCTCGCCAGACTGCGCGTGAGCGGCGTGAGCCAGCTCGTCACCCTGTACGTGAACGATCTTGATCGCGGCGCGTACATCTCGCAGACCCTGCGCGTCGACGAAACCATCGACGAATGGACGGCGAAGGTGGCGATCTACCGCATGATGCGCCCCGGCGAACCGCCAACCGAGGATGCCGTCGAAAACCTGTTCCACGGCCTGTTCTATTCCGGGGAACGCTACGATCTCTCCCCGGTTGGGCGCATGAAGTTCAACCGCCGCGCCTATCCGGCCACTGTCGACGAAAAAGCGCCGGAATGGCTCAGAAACTTCTATGCCTCCGTCGGCCAGCTTGGCGAGGAAGGCCCGGGGGTGTTGTCGAAAGAAGACATCCTTGCCGTCATCGGCGTACTGGTCGAACTGCGCAACAGCCGCGGTGACATCGACGACATCGACCACCTTGGCAACCGCCGCGTGCGCTCGGTCGGTGAACTGGCGGAAAACCAGTTTCGCGCCGGCCTGATCCGCGTCGAACGCGCGGTCAAGGAGCGCCTGTCTCAGGCCGAGACCGATAACCTGATGCCGCACGACCTCATCAACGCCAAGCCGATTTCGGCGGCGATCAAGGAGTTCTTCGGTTCCAGTCAGTTGTCGCAGTTCATGGATCAGACCAACCCGCTCTCCGAGATCACCCACAAGCGCCGCGTCTCCGCGTTGGGGCCGGGCGGCCTGACCCGCGAACGCGCCGGCTTTGAAGTGCGCGACGTTCACCCGACCCACTATGGACGTCTGTGTCCGATCGAGACACCGGAAGGCCCGAACATCGGCCTCATCAACTCGCTCGCCGTCTATGCACGCACCAATCGCCACGGCTTTCTGGAGACGCCGTACCGCAAGGTGACGGACGGCAAGGTAACGGACGAGATCGAATTCCTCTCCGCCATCGAGGAAGGGCAGTTCGTGATCGCCCAGGCCAACACCACCCTTGATGACGAAGGGCAGCTCATCGACGCCTTCGTGACCTGCCGCGAAAAGGGCGAAACCATTCTTGCCGAACCGCTGCGCGTCAACTACATGGACGTCGCGCCGGGGCAGGTGGTGTCGGTGGCGGCCTCGCTGATTCCCTTCCTGGAACACGATGACGCCAACCGCGCACTGATGGGCGCGAACATGCAGCGCCAGGCCGTTCCCTGCCTGCGCCCCGAAAAACCGCTGGTCGGTACCGGCATCGAGCGCACCGTGGCGCTGGATTCGGGCACCGTGGTCAAGGCGATGCGCGGTGGCGTAGTGGACTACGTCGATGCGCAGCGCATCGTGGTGCGCGTCAATGACGATGAAGCCGAAGCCGGCAAGGTCGGGGTCGACATCTACAACCTCATCAAGTACACCCGCTCCAACCAGAACACCAACATCAACCAGCGCCCGGTGGTCAGGGTGGGTGACAAGATCGCCCGCGGCGACGTGGTGGCCGACGGTGCTTCCACCGACCTCGGCGAACTGGCGCTCGGCCAGAACATGCTGCTCGCGTTCATGCCCTGGAACGGCTACAACTTCGAGGATTCGATCCTGGTGTCGGAGCGCGTCGTGGCCGATGACCGCTACACCTCCATTCACATCGAGGAACTCTCGGTGGTGGCGCGCGACACCAAGCTCGGGCCGGAAGAAATCACCCGTGACATCGCCTCGCTCGGCGAAGCGCAACTGTCGCGTCTGGATGAATCCGGCATCGTCTACATCGGGGCCGAGGTCGAGGCGGGCGACGTGCTCGTCGGCAAGGTGACGCCCAAGGGCGAAACCCAGCTCACCCCGGAAGAAAAACTGCTGCGCGCCATCTTCGGCGAAAAGGCGTCCGACGTGAAGGACACCTCGTTGCGGGTGCCTTCGGGCATGACCGGCACTGTCATCGACGTGCAGGTCTTCACCCGCGAGGGCATTGAGCGCGACAAACGCGCCCAGTCGATCATCGACGACCAGTTGCGCGGCTTCAAGGCCGACCTCGCCGACCAGATGCGCATCGTCGAACGCGACGCCTTCGCGCGCCTGCGTCGGCAGATCGTCGGCCAGAAGGCCAACGGCGGTCCGAAGAAGCTCGCCAAGGGCAGCGTAATCACCGACGAATACCTCGACGGTCTGGAACAAAGTCAGGGGGGTGCGCACAACTGGTTCGACATCCGCATGGCGAACGAAGATCTTGCCGCCCAGTCCGAAGCCGTGCGCGAAGGGCTGGAAACGACCCGCGCCGATTTCGATCAGGCATTCGAGATCAAGCGCAAGAAGCTCACCCAGGGCGACGAACTGCCGCCTGGGGTGCAGAAGATGGTCAAGGTGTACCTCGCGGTGAAGCGTCGCCTGCAACCGGGCGACAAGATGGCGGGCCGCCACGGCAACAAGGGCGTGGTCTCCAAAATCGTGCCGATCGAGGACATGCCCTACATGGCCGACGGTACGCCGATGGACATCCTGCTCAACCCGCTCGGGGTGCCGTCGCGGATGAACATCGGCCAGATTCTCGAAACTCACCTCGGCTGGGCGGCGCGCGGTCTCGGGGCCAAGATCGACGACATGCTGCGCCGGCAGGCTTCGATCAACGAACTGCGCGGCTTCCTTGACCAGATCTACAACGGCAGTGGCCGTCCCGAGGCGCTGGATGAACTCGACGATGGTGAAATCGTCGAACTGGCAGGCAATCTCAAGAAGGGCGTGCCCTTCGCCACTCCGGTGTTCGACGGCGCGCACGAGGATGAAATCGAGAAAATGCTCGATCTCGCCGGGCTGAAAGACGAAAACGGTCAGGCGCAATACCAGGTGCAACTGTTCGACGGTCGCACCGGCGAGCCGTTCGAGCGAAAAGTCACGGTGGGCTACAAGCACCTCCTGAAGCTGCACCACCTCGTCGACGACAAGATGCACGCGCGTTCGACCGGGCCTTACTCGCTCGTCACCCAGCAACCGCTGGGCGGCAAGGCGCAGTTCGGCGGCCAGCGTTTCGGGGAAATGGAAGTCTGGGCGCTCGAAGCCTACGGCGCCGCCTACACCCTGCAAGAAATGCTCACGGTCAAGTCGGATGACGTCAATGGCCGCACCAAAGTGTACGAAAACATCGTCAAGGGCGAACACCGGATCGACTCGGGCATGCCCGAATCCTTCAACGTGCTGGTGAAGGAAATCCGGTCGCTTGCCATCGACATCGATCTCGATCGTGGTTGAACCGGCGACATTGCGCATGTCCTGGATGGAGTAATACATGAAGAGCCTGCTTGCTGACCTGTTCAAGCAAACCCTCCCCAATGAGGAGGAGTTCGAAGCCATCACCATTAGTCTGGCTTCGCCCGACAAAATCCGCTCCTGGTCTTACGGCGAAGTGAAGAAGCCTGAGACCATCAACTACCGCACCTTCAAGCCCGAACGCGACGGCCTTTTCTGCGCCAAAATCTTCGGCCCGGTGAAGGACTACGAGTGCCTGTGCGGCAAGTACAAGCGCCTGAAGCATCGCGGCGTGATCTGCGAAAAATGCGGGGTCGAAGTCACCCAGTCCAAGGTGCGCCGCGAGCGCATGGGACACATCGAGCTTGCCAGTCCGGTCGCCCACATCTGGTTTCTGAAGTCGCTCCCGAGCCGCCTGGGGATGGTGCTGGACATGACCCTGCGCGACATCGAACGGGTGCTGTACTTTGAAGCCTACGTCGTCGTCGAACCGGGCATGACCAAGCTCACGCGTGGCCAGTTGCTCACCGAGGACGACTACCTCGCCAGGGTCGAGGAATACGGCGACGAATTCGACGCCCTGATGGGCGCGGAAGGCGTGCGCGACCTCCTGCGTACCCTCGACATCAACCTCGAAATCGAACGCCTGCGCGGCGAACTCGAAACCACCGGCTCGGAAGCCAAGATCAAGAAGTTCTCCAAGCGCCTGAAAGTGCTCGAAGCCTTCCAGCAGTCCGGCATCAAGCCGGAATGGATGATCCTCGCCGTGCTGCCGGTGCTGCCGCCCGACCTGCGTCCGCTGGTGCCGCTCGACGGTGGTCGTTTCGCCACCAGCGACCTCAACGACCTCTACCGCCGCGTCATCAACCGCAACAACCGCCTGAAGCGTCTGCTGGAACTCAAAGCGCCCGACATCATCGTGCGCAACGAAAAGCGCATGTTGCAGGAATCGGTCGACTCGCTGCTCGACAATGGTCGGCGCGGCAAGGCCATGACCGGGGCCAACAAACGCGCCCTCAAGTCGCTTGCCGACATGATCAAAGGCAAGGGCGGGCGTTTTCGCCAGAACCTGCTCGGCAAGCGCGTCGACTACTCGGGCCGCTCAGTCATTACCGTTGGCCCGCAGTTGAAGCTCCACCAGTGCGGTCTGCCCAAGCTCATGGCGCTGGAGCTTTTCAAGCCCTTCATCTTCAACAAACTCGAACTGCTCGGTCTGGCCACCACCATCAAGCAAGCCAAAAAAATGGTGGAAGTGCAAGAACCCGTGGTGTGGGACATTCTGGAAGAAGTCATCCGCGAACACCCGGTGATGCTCAACCGCGCCCCGACCCTGCACCGGCTGGGCATCCAGGCCTTTGAGCCGGTGCTGATCGAAGGCAAGGCCATCCAGCTGCATCCGCTCGTCTGCGTCGCATTCAACGCCGACTTCGACGGCGACCAGATGGCCGTCCACGTACCGCTGTCGCTCGAAGCGCAGATGGAAGCGCGCACCCTGATGCTCGCCTCCAACAACGTGCTCTCGCCCGCCAACGGCGAACCGATCATCGTGCCCTCGCAGGACATCGTGCTCGGCCTCTACTACGCCACTCGCGCCGGGGTCAACGTGCCGGGCGAAGGCATGCTCTTCACCGACGTCAGCGAAATCAAACGCGCCTACGAATCGGGGCAAATCTCGCTGCACGCCAAAATCACCGCGCGGCTGAAAGAAGTCGACCTCGGCCCGGACGGCGAGCGCATCGAAAAAATCGTCCGCCACGACACCACCGCCGGACGCGCCATTCTCTCCGAAATACTGCCCGCCGGGCTGCCGTTCAGCGTCATCGACAAACCGCTGAAGAAAAAGGAAATCTCCAAACTCATCAACGCCTCCTTCCGCCGCTGCGGCCTGAAGGCGACGGTGATCTTCGCCGACAAACTCATGCAGTTCGGCTACCACCTCGCCACCCGCGCCGGCATCTCCATCGCGGTCAAGGACATGCTGGTACCGGCGAAGAAAAAAGAACTCATCTCTGCCGCCGAAGCCGAAGTCGGCGAAATCGAACGCCAGTACGCCAACGGTCTCGTCACCCAGGGCGAACGCTACAACAAGGTCGTAGACATCTGGGGCCGTTGCGGCGACCAGGTTGCCAAGGCGATGATGGAGCAACTCGGCCAGGAAGACGTCATCGACCACGAAGGCAACAAAGTCAAGCAAGAAGCCTTCAACTCCATCTACATGATGGCCGACTCGGGTGCGCGCGGCTCTGCCGCCCAAATCCGCCAGCTTGCCGGCATGCGCGGTCTGATGGCCAAGCCGGACGGCTCCATCATCGAAACCCCGATCACCACCAACTTCCGCGAAGGGCTGAACGTACTCCAGTACTTCATCTCCACCCACGGCGCGCGTAAAGGCCTGGCCGACACCGCCCTGAAAACGGCGAACTCCGGCTACCTGACCCGCCGCCTCGTCGACGTTACGCAAGACCTGGTGGTCATCGAGGACGATTGCGGCACACGCGGCGGCTTCAACATGAAAGCGCTGATCGAAGGCGGCGAAGTCGTCGAGCCGCTGCGCGACCGCATCCTGGGCCGTGTCTGCGCCGAGGACGTCATCAACCCCGAAACCCACGAAACTGTCATCGAAGCGAACACCTTGCTTGACGAAAACGCAGTCGACCTCATCGACCAGGTTGGCGTCGACGAAGTCAAAGTGCGCACGCCGCTCACCTGCGAAACCCGCTACGGCCTGTGCGCCAAATGTTACGGGCGCGACCTCGGGCGCGGCCACATGGTCAATGCTGGCGAAGCCGTCGGCGTCATTGCCGCGCAGTCCATCGGCGAACCCGGCACCCAGCTCACCATGCGCACCTTCCACGTCGGCGGTGCGGCCTCCCGTGCGGCGGCGGCCACAGGCGTCGAAGCCAAAGCCGAAGGCATCATCCGCTTCGCCGGCAACATGCGCTACGTCTCCAACGCCAAGGGTGAAAAAGTCGTCATCGCCCGCTCGGCGGAAGTCGTCGTGGCCGACAAACATGGCCGCGAGCGCGAACGCCACAAGATTCCCTACGGCGCCACGCTCCTCGTCGACGACGGGGCCGACGTCAAGGCCGGCGCCAAACTGGCGAACTGGGATCCGCACACCCGCCCGATCATCACCGAATACTCGGGCACGGTGAAATTCGAGAACGTCGAAGAAGGCGTCACCGTCGCCAAGCAAGTCGATGAAGTCACCGGCCTGTCGACGCTGGTCGTCATCGACTCCCCGCGCCGTTCCTCCTCCGCCACCGCCAAGGGCGCGCGTCCGCAAGTGAAACTGCTTGACGATACCGGCGAGGAAGTCACCATCGCCGGTAGCGATCACGTCGTCACCATTGCCTTCCAGCCGGGAGCACTCATCACCGTGCAGGGTGGCCAGCCCGTCGGCATTGGCGACGTACTCGCCCGTATCCCGCAGGAATCGGCCAAGACCCGCGACATCACCGGCGGCCTGCCGCGCGTGGCGGAGCTTTTTGAAGCCCGCGCGCCCAAGGATGCCGGCATGCTTGCCGAATACACCGGCATCGTCTCCTTCGGCAAGGACACCAAGGGCAAACAGCGCCTCGTCATCACCGAGCCGGACGGCGCCGCTCACGAATTCCTGATTCCGAAGGACAAGCATCTGATGGTGCACGAAGGGCAGGTGGTGAACAAGGGCGAGGTGATCGTCGACGGCTCGTCCGATCCGCACGACATCCTGCGCTTGCAGGGCATCACCGAACTCGCGCGCTACATCATCGACGAAGTGCAGGACGTCTACCGGCTGCAAGGCGTGAAGATCAACGACAAGCACATCGAAGTCATCGTGCGCCAGATGCTGCGCCGCGTGGTCATCACCGAGCCGGGCGACTCGAAGTTCATTCGGGAAGAGCAGGTCGAACGTTCCGAAGTACTGGACGAAAACGACCGACTGGAAGCCGAAGGCAAACTCCCGGTGCGGTACGAAAACATCCTGCTCGGCATCACCAAGGCGTCGCTGTCGACCGATTCCTTCATCTCGGCGGCCTCCTTCCAGGAGACCACCCGCGTGCTGACCGAAGCGGCGATCATGGGTAAGCGCGACGAACTGCGCGGTCTCAAGGAAAACGTCATCGTCGGTCGTCTCATTCCTGCGGGCACGGGCCTCGCCTACCACCGTACCCGGCACTTGCAATCCGCCGGGGAAGACCTGGCTGCGGCGCATGCGTGGCCGGTGGTGGAAGAAGAAGCCTTGGTCACCACCACTGGCGAGGAAGCGCCGCCGCAAGACGGCGAATGAAAGTCGTAGCTTCTCGCTTGCTGTAACGTGAAGACACGAGGGCCGGGAAACCGGCCCTCGTGCTGTCTGGCGCGCGGTTCTGATTGAACATCTTCAGTTATGTTGTTAGGATGTGACACCGATCCTGACAAGACGGCTCGTAGTTAAATGAGATCCAGGTGCAGATTGCCTGTACGGAGGATGCTATGCTGAAGAAATTTTCTGTTATTGTTTTGACATCCATTTTGTTCTCGGGCTGTGCGCACGTACAAATGGAGTCCAAAGAGGCTACTACGAAGGCAAGGGAATTCAACCCGCCCACAGCAGGAAATTCGGGTCTCTATATTTACCGACCCAGTTCTCTCGGAGCTTCACTCAAAAAGGATGTATGGGTAGATGGGAAATGTATTGGTGAAACCGCGCGCAAAGTTTTCTTTTACACTGAAGTGGAAGGCAACAAGGAACACGAGCTTTCTACTGAGTCCGAGTTTTCGCCAAATGTGATTTCTTTGTTTACCGAAGCGGACAAAAATTACTTTGTCCGGCAAAGCATAAAAGTGGGTGTATTCGTGGGTGGCGCCAAACTTGAGGTGGTTCCTGAGGATGAAGGCAAGGCTGAGGTCAAGGGACTCGGACTGGCAACTCCTGGGAATTGCAGCAAGTAAGCGCCTGTCGGACGAACTGTGCAGCCGTGCTGCGCATGGTGGTCTCGCCGCAGTTCCAGGGGAAAAACATGGACGCCGACAGCGTGCGGAATGCGCTGGCGGCGTGAAGTGTCGCCATTGAGAGGCGCTATTCTTCCTCCACCCAGATGTGATGCGCCACTACATGCTCCAGCGCCAGTTCCATATGGTCGCACAGCACCACCGTCATGGGCCGCTGTTGCAGCACGGTGATGGCTTGCGGCGCGCTCAGGCCGTAAGCGTGGAGTTGTTCGCGTTGCAGCGGGTCGATTTCCTCGCCGAATTCGGACAGACGGACACGGCTGCCGGTTGGCGTGCCGGTGAGACGGATGCGTTCGGTATGGGCGATCATGACGGACTCACATGAAAAGACGCAGGAAATGATTGAGCAGACCGCCGACGAAAAACGCCGTCGGCATGATCATCGCCAGCATCAGCACTGCCGTGCGCAGGCCTTGCTCCTTGACGATGATCATCACGCTGGCGACGCAGGGCACAAACAGGGTGATCGTGACCATCCCCACCACGGCCTGCAACGTGCTCAACTGGCTGCCCAGCGCGAACAAACCCGTCGCGCCGAAATCGCGCCGTAAAAAGCCCATCACGAACGCGGCGCTCGCCTCGGGCGGCAACCCCAGCCAGCCCGTGACCAACGGCTCGCCGACTCTGATGATCCACGGCAGCGCCCCGAGCCGGTCGAGTGCGAACATGATGAAGGTGCCCAGCAGGAAAAGCGGAATGACCTCGATCAGATACCACTTGAGGCGGCCTCCGGTCTTCTTGAGCACATTGCTCAACACTGGCATGCGCATCGGCGGCAGTTCGGTGACGAGCGGCACGCGGCGGCCCTTCACCAGCCGCCCCGCCAGCCAGCCGACGACCAGCAGGATCACCACGATGCAGATGCCCCAGATCATCACCGCCGCAAAGGAAATACTGCCCAGCACCCCGAGCACCACGCCGAGCTGTGCCGAGCAGGGAATGGCGAGCGCCAGCAGAAAAGTCGTGATCAGCCGTTCGCGCGGCGTGTGCAGAATGCGCGTGGTCAGCGTCGCCATCGTCACACAGCCCAGCCCCAGCACCATTGGCAATACCGCGCGACCGTTGAGGCCGATGGCCGCGAAAGTGCGGTTGGCAACCACCGACAGGCGCGTGAAATAACCTGAATCCTCCAGCACTCCGAAAGCGAGAAAGAACGTCGTCACGATGGGCAGGATCAACGCGAGCGCGTAAGTCATCCCCATCGTCCACAGGCCGTATTGTCCGACCAGCATGTCGACGAACCATTCCGGCCCGAGATGGGCCTGCACGAACGCCGTCACTGCCGGATTGAGGACGCCGCCGAAAAAGTCTTCTTCCATCAGGCCGACCAGCGTGCTCGCCCCGAAATCGCCGACGAAGAAATACACCGCCAGCAACACCGCCAGCAACAGCGGCCAGCCCCACAGCGGATGTACCGCCACTTGCCCGATGAGCAGCGACAGGCTGCGGTCGGAGGTGGCCGTCCGCTGCGTCACCGTACGCGCCAGCGCCTCGGCGGCGCGTCCGCGTTCGCGCGCCAGCCGCGCCGGTAACGAATCGCGCCCGCCGAGGGGCGCGATTTCCACAACGTGGGCAAGAATTTCCGCTCCGGCGGGCTGCGCCGCGAGCCAGTTTTCGACTTCGCCATCGTGTCCCAGCAGTAGGATGGCCAGGCCGCGCGCGGACAGATGCGGATGCGGAGCGCGTTCTGTGAGCAGTGTGGCGATCGAGTCGATGACCGCCTCCGATTCCGCGTCATAGCGCAGCAAGGGCGCAGGCGGTCTGGCCTGCGGCAGCGCGTCGATGAGCGCCGGCACACCTTCGCCGCCGGTGGCGACGGTGGCGAGCACCGGCGTCGCCAGCGCCTCGGACAACGCCCCCACATCCACGGTTACGCCCCGCGCCAGCGCCTCGTCTGTCATGTTGAGCGCTATCGCCAGCGGCGTTCCGAGTTCGGCCAGCAGTGCGGTCAGGCTCAAGGTGCGCCGCAGGTTCTTGGCGTCGCCCACCTGGATGACAAGCCGCAGATTCTCGGTGAGCAGCGCCCTCATCGTCGCGCGCTCGTCGTCGCTGCGCGCCGGCAGCGCCAGCACGCCCGGCGTATCGAGCAGTGAAGCCGATTTGTCGAATCGCGCCGCCGCCCGCGCCACCTCCACCGTGGTGCCGGGGTAGTTCGAGACGTTGACGTACGTGCCGGTCAGACGGTGAAAGAGTACTGACTTACCGACGTTGGGGTGGCCGACCAGCACCAGTGTACTGGCGTTCGGATCGGTGGGAGCAGGGGAATTGCCGTGTTCGTGCATGGCGTCGTGATGAGGATTATTTTGATAATGGTAACGCTTCTCAAAAATTATTTGTCAACAAAGGTGCTGTTCCGGGAACACTATCCGTGACGCTCCTGTGTGAGCGCCGACGAGGCGCTACGACGACTGGCGGAACAAAGGGTGGGACTGGACAGCTACATGCTGTAGCGGTATCGCAAGCTATATGATGAAAACGAGAATATTGTGGCATTCCGTTTACCACGGCGCGTCATAGAATCCAGTCTGTGAAAAACGCATAATCACGAAGCTGTCGCGCGCCCCACGTGCTTTGCGGAACATGGCAAAGCGGTTGCCGGACGACGGCGACGTGAGCGCAGGGTTCAAAAGGGCGTTTCCACCCGTCGCGGCCTGAGTGCTGCGGGGTCGGATTTTTCGATTTACGCATCGCCCGAAGGGCGGTATTTCTAACCGGAGCTGGTTTCACGATGACGTTCTGGCAAGAAGACGGAACAGACATTCCCGTCGTAGACATTGTTGTGCCCATGCGCGCCAGCCGGGAAGTCGCACAGCATTGCCTCGCCGCGCTTTACGTGGCGTCCTGCCGCACGGCGCGCGAGATCGTTGTCATCGACGACGCCTCGCCCGACCCGGTGCTGAAGGAATGGCTCGACGGCGAAGCTGCGGCCAGCCGCATCACCTTGCTGCGTAACGAGGAAAAGCGCGGTTTCGCGGCTTCGGCCAACAACGGCATGGCGCTGCACCCTGGGCGCGATGTCGTACTGCTCGACGGTGACGCCGAGGTCGCCAACGACTGGCTCGACCGCCTGCTCGCCTGTGCGCAGGCGCAACCCGACATCGGCACGGTGACGCCGTTTTCCGACAGCGGCCCCTTTTGCGCCTACCCGTTCGACGGCTGGGCTGGCGGTATGCCCGGAACCCTGGAGCAGGCCTCGCTCGACGCCATGGTTGCCCGCGTCAATGCCAGGCAATGGATCGAATTGCCGACAATGGCGCGCTTCTGCGTGCTGATCCGGCGCAAATGCCTCGATATGGTCGGCTTCTTCGATGCCGAGCGTTTCGCCTGCGGATATGGTGTGGAAAAGGATTTTTCCCGCCGTGCCGTGGCGGTGGGCTGGCGCAATGTGCTTGCCGCCGATGTACTCGTGCACCGCCCTGGCAGCGCGGTGCCGAGTCCGGCGGATCTCGGAGCGGAGGACGCCGCTGCGCGCACGCTGACGGCCTTGTATCCCGACTACGACGCCAGGATGCGGGATTTTATCCGCAACGACCCGCCAGCCTGGCTGCGATCGCGGCTGGATCGGGCGCGGGCCGCGCTCGGTGGCTCCGAGTTTGCCGCAGTGATGGACGAGCAGGCGCGGATGCGCGCTGCGCACGCGACACTGGCGAACGCGCCGCAGCGCCCGCCCTTGCCGACAGTGCTGCATGTGATCCATGGCCGGGAAGGGGGCGAGCGTTGGGTGCGGGATTACTGCCTGGCTGACCTCGATTGTCATAACCTGGTGTTGCGCGGGCGCAGTTCGCGCAATGCCGCAGCGACCGAACTGTTACTCATTGATCCCCTCCAGGGGCCGGCGCCGTTGATGACCTGGACGCTGACCGAGCCAGTGCGCGGCACCGCCGTCGATCATCCGGAGTATGACGGTATCGTTCGCTGGATTTGCGCTGCGTTTGAGGTGCGCGCCCTGTTGGTTTCTTCGCTGGTCGGCCACAGTCTCGACCTTTTGCGTCTCGATCTGCCGGTTGTGTTGGTTACGTACGATCTCTATCCCTTCTGCCCGGCCCTGTCTGCGGTTTTTGGCAGCCCTTGCACACGATGCAGCGATGACGATCTGGCGCGCTGCCTGCGTGAGAATCCACACAATGCCTTCTGGCATCTCACTGACGTCCGCAGTTGGCAGGTGTTGCGCGCGGCGTTCGCGGCCCGGCTGGCGGCGGATAACGTGCGGATAGTGGCGCCGAACGAGGACGTGCATGCGCGCTGGGCGGCGCTTTTCCCAAGCCTGGGCGTTCGGCCCTGGACGTGCATTCCACATGGCCTAGGCGCGGCTTTTGCGCGTGGGCCGGCATCGGAACCGGATTTCAGCCACGATGCCGTGCGGTCGGCGCAGCCGGGCGCTTCTTCCCGGCGGCTGCGGGTGCTGGTGCCGGGGCGTCTGTTGGCGCAGAAAGGTTTATGGCTGTGGCGGCAGATTTGCGACGAGCTGCGCGCCTTTGCCGATATAATGCTGTTGGGATGCGGCGATTTCGGCCCGCCGTTCGCGGATTACTCCGGGATCGAGGTCGTGCCCGATTACGAGACGGACGAATTGCCCGTTTGGGTGGCGCGATGGCGACCGGACTGCGCCTTGCTGCTGCCGGTACTGCCGGAGAGCTTCGGCTATGCGCTCGCCGAAATGCAGGCGCTTGCGGTACCGGTGGTGGCGACCCGGATCGGCTCCTATGTCGAAAGAATAGACAGCGGTTGGAATGGTTTTCTGGTCGAACCCGAAGCCGCTGCTGTGCTGGACAAGTTTCGCGCCCTCGACTGCGCCCGTGACCGGCTCGCTACCGTGGCCGACATCCTGCGCTTCAGCCCGGTGCGCACGGCCTTCGACATGGTGGTCGATTACCGCCGCCTGTTGCCGGAACTGAGTGTCGCCACGGCGAGCAATGCGGCGGAGAACCTTCTTGTCACGCTGAACAGACGTCTGCGGGGACAGGGGGAAATCGCACGCCTGCGGGATCTGCTGCAAATGCGCGACGAAGAAGCCCGTGCCCGCGCGCTCAACCAGCGCCGGCTGGAAGCGATGGTAGAGACGCTGGCGGCACGGCATGCGGCCATCCTGCACTCGCCATCGTGGAAAGTGAGTGCGCCTGTGCGCGCCCTGGGGCGCTTTGTGGATTCCTTGCGCCGCAAGGTTCTGCCGGCACCGGCGAAGCCGGAAGTGGTGCGCACGCGCGCGGAGCGGCGCAAAGTGCCGCGCCCGGAAGCGCCGGTGCCGTTGCTGCTGCGTTCGCGCGCGGCGGCTCGCTACTGGTTGTGCGAAGCTATCGGCATGCCCGATGGCGCGGTCGTCATCGTCGGCGGCGGTTCCGGGCAGCCGCAGGCGGCGTTGCAGAATTTCGTCGCGCTGGCCGATATCGTCACCCGCCACAGTACCCGTGCCTGCTTCGTCTGGTGTGGACGGTTGGACAATTTGCGCGCCGACGATGCGCTCGCCCTCAAGCTGTTGCGCGAGGTGCACGACCTTTTCGTCTTCGACTCACGGCTGGAGGCGGAAGTCTTCGCTGGGGCGGATGTCCTCCTGCTGCCGGCGGAGGTCGTGGGCGAGGCGTGCAGCGCGGGAATGGTGGCCGGCATTCCGCATGTCGAACTGCCGCTGGACGCACCGGAAGGCGGCGTTGGCGGCGGTGTGACGGCCGCTACGGTCACGCAACTGTTGCAGTATTGCGATGACACGGAACAAACTGGCGATCTTCAAGACTGAACAAGGTTTACGAGAGCATGTCCGGGACGCTTTTCATCGTCACAGCGCCTTCCGGGGCGGGCAAGACCACGCTGGTGCGCGGTTTGTTGCAGCGCGACGCCGGTCTGCGCCTGTCGGTTTCCTACACGACCCGCGCGCCGCGCGAGGGCGAGGAAAACGGGCGCGAATATCATTTCATCGACATCGAGAGCTTCCGTGAACTGCGCGAGGCGGGCGAATTCGTCGAATGGGCCGAAGTGCACGGCAATTACTATGGCACCTCGCGCGCCTGGCTTGCCGCCCAGCTTGAAAATGGGTGCGACACCGTGCTGGAAATCGACTGGCAGGGCGCGCGCCAGGTGCGTGAGGCGTTCCCTGCCGCAGTGAGTGTTTTTGTGCTGCCGCCGTCGCTGGCCGAACTCGAAAACCGCCTGCGCAGTCGCGGCACCGACAGCGAAGAAGTTATCGCCCGCCGTTTGCGGGCCGCGCACGGGGAAGCGCGCCATGTGGAGGAATTCGGCTACGTTATAATCAACCAACATCTGCCGACGGCAATCGATGATTTGGCGGCGATCGTGCAGGCAGCGCGTTTACGTTACACCAATCAGCACATGCGCTATCCTCACTGTTTCGCTTTTCTCGCACAGGACTGAATCCCATGGCTCGCGTCACCGTAGAAACCTGCCTGAAAAAAATTCCCAACCGTTTCCAGTTGACCCTGGTGGCGGCTTATCGCGCCCGCCAGCTCACCATTGGCGGCACGCCGCAGATCGAACTCGACCAGACCGACCGCGACAAACCCACGGTGATCGCGCTCAGGGAAGTCGAAGCAGGCAAGGTCGGGCTGGAAATACTCAATCGCGGCCAGGCATAGAAGCTGGCCGGGGGGATGCAACATGGAGTCCGCCCACGCGCAAACCCCGCGAGTTGCCAGCTCCGGGGCTGCTGTCGTCGCTCCCTGTCCGCCCGCCGTCGCGCCAGCGCAGGATGTGGCGCCGTACGGGCCGGCTGAACCGCTTTTTGCGCTCCTGAAGGAAAAACTCGCCGCTTATCTCAAGGCCGAGGACATTGCCCGCGCCGAGGCCGCCTACAGCTTTGCCGCCGAAGCGCACGGCGGTCAGACGCGCAAGAGTGGCGAGCTTTACATCGTCCATCCGCTCGCAGTTGCCTCCATCGTTGCTGACTGGCATCTCGACGCCCAGGCCTTGTGCGCGGCGCTGCTGCACGATGTAGTCGAGGACACCTACATTTCCAAGGCTGAAATCGCCGAGCGTTTCGGCCAGACCGCCGCCAATCTCGTCGATGGTCTCTCCAAGCTCGACAAGCTCCAGTTTCGTTCACACGAAGAAGCGCAGGCGGCCAATTTCTACAAAATGCTGCTGGCCATGAGCAGCGATCTGCGGGTGATCCTCATCAAGCTCGCCGACCGTCTGCACAATATGCGCACCCTGTTCGTGATGCGACCCGACAAGCGCCGCCGCATCGCCAACGAAACGCTGGAAATCTACGCACCGATCGCCCGCCGCCTCGGACTGGACGGCATTTTCCAGGAACTGGAGGATCTGTCTTTCGTCAACAAATACCCTTGGCGGCATCGCGTGCTTGCCCGTGCCGTCGCCGCCGAACGCGGCAACCGCCGCCGGTTGCTCGCCCAGCTTCAGGCCGGTATCGAGGAGTGTTTGCCGCAATGGGGCGTCGAGGCCGAAGTGCAGGGCCGCGAAAAGCGCCTCTATAGCATCTACCGCAAAATGGCGGAAAGAATCTCCGAAGCGCGCCACAGCTACACCATGGGTGAAAAGCGCCGCGCCTTCTCCCACGTCTACGACATCCACGGCTTTCGCCTCATCGTCCCCGATGTGCCCGCCTGTTATCTCGCGCTCGGCGCCCTGCATTCGATCTACCAGCCTTACCCCGGTCGCTTCAAGGACTACATTGCCCTGCCGCGCGAAAACGGTTATCGCAGCCTTCATACCACACTGATTGGCCCCGGCGGCGTGCTCGCCGAGGTGCAGATCCGCACCCGCGAAATGCACCGTATCGCCGAATCCGGTGTCGCCGCGCACTGGCTCTACAAGGACGACGACAAGAACATCAACGAGTTGCAGCAACAGACTCACGCCTGGCTGCAATCCCTGCTCGATTTGCAGATGAACTCGGGCGGCGCGAGCGAATTCCTCGAACAGGTCAAGGTCAACCTCTTTCCGGGCGAAGTGTTCGTGATCTCGCCCAAGGGACGCATCTTCACTTTGCCGAATGGCTCCACCCCGGTCGATTTTGCCTATGCTGTGCATACAGACGTCGGCCACCGTTGCGTCGGCTGCCGCATCAATTCAGACCACCAGCCGCTCACCACTGAGTTGCAGAGCGGCGATCAGGTCGAGATCAT
>JAITQD010000021.1 GCA_031289095.1 Azoarcus sp. | reverse complement strand
CTGGCGCTGGCGCTGGCTTTCGTCGCCGCCCGCATGGCGCTGCGCCCGGTGAGCACGCGCCACTCATTCGGGATGGCGCGGGTGGAAACGCTGGCCGCGCTCGCAAACAGCCTGTTCATGCTCGCCACCATCGCCGTGCTGCTGTGGCAGGCCATACTGCGCTTGATCACGCCGCAGCCAGTGGCGGGCGAAACCGTCACCCTCGTGGCGCTGGCGGGCCTGGGCGTCAATCTGTTCGTGGCCTGGCGGCTCACCCGGGGCGAGTCCGACCTCAACACGCGCGCGGCAATGCTGCACGTCATGGGCGATGCGCTCGGCTCGGTGGCGGCCCTCGCTTCCGGACTGGTCATCCAGTTCACCGGCTGGGTGGCAATCGACCCGTTGCTGACGATGCTGATCTGCGGCCTGATTCTCGCCTCGACCTTCAACCTGCTGCGGCAGGTGGTTCACACCCTGCTCGAAGGCGTTCCCGCGCATCTGTCGCTGACCGAAATCGGACAGGCGATGGCCGCCGTGGAAGGGGTGTGTTCGGTGCATGACCTGCACGTATGGAGCCTGGATTCGCGCCGCCCTGCCCTCTCCGCGCATCTGGTGCTCACCGACCTGCGGCAGTGGGAAGACGTTCTCACCCGCGAGCGGATTCTGCTCGACGAACGCTTTTGCATCGCCCACGTCACCCTGCAACCCGAGCCGGCCACCGGCGCGGCAGTCGCTGTCCGCTTCGTCTGAAAATGCCTTCCTGGTATGTGGCATATTCCACGCCCGTCCGCTGCGGGCGCATTCACGTACCCGGGGCGATCGCCGATAATCGGCGAAAACCTTCATGAAATCCCGCCATGTATTCCGCGCCGGAACTCGCCAGCAATATCGAATCGCTTGCCGCGTTGCCTACGGTGTACTACCGCGTCCGCGAGCAGCTTGAATCGCCCGATGGTTCGATCGCCAAAGTCGCGCGCCTGGTGGAGACCGATCCAGCCCTCACCACCGGCGTACTGAAGCTGGTCAACAGCGCCTTTTACGGCTTCTGCCGCAAAATCGAGAGTGTCGAGCGCGCCATTCCCATCCTCGGGCTATACCAGACGCATGAACTGGTACTGGCCATATCGGTCAGTTCCGCGTTCGCCGGTATCCGTCCCCAGAACATGGACATGAAGCAGTTTTGGCAAGGCAGCATGATGACCGCACTCGCGGCGCGCGAACTGGCGCATGCGACCTGCAACCCCGCCTCCGAACGCCTGTTCGTCATCGGTCTGCTCGCCGACATCGGGCACCTGGTGATGTACCTGACTGTGCCCGATCTGGCGATCAGCGCCCAGAACGCCGCCGATGCCGGGTGCGAACCGCTGCATGAAGCCGAACGCCGCATCGTCGGCTGCGATTTCGCCGAAGCCGGCGCAGCGCTGATGGACAACTGGAATCTGCCTCCGAGCTTTGCCGAGATCATCGGCGCGCAAATATCGCCGCAACTCGCTGGCGATCACGCGCCCGAAGCGGAAGCGCTTCACGTCGCCCACACGATCAGCAACGCCGATCGACACAACGAACCGAGCGACACGGCGCTGGCGCGCATCGCCCCGCACATCTGGATCAATCTTGGCCTGGCTCCCGACAGCTTTACGCGCGTGCGCGCTTTTGCCGAGATGAACCTGAGCGCCTGTACCGCCATGTTTTTCCCGCAGCATCAATAACGCGGAAACTTCAACCGCGGCGGTCTCCCCCGGTCGGGGGCGCAAAAATGATTCTGCCGCCTTCCCGGATGAAACCCAGAAAAAACACCATCGCCGCCTCCGGCACCGCGACGCAGCCCGCAGTGGGTCTGCCGGTTGCGGTGTGCAGGAATATCGCCGAGCCTTTGCCGGGAACAACAGGCGTGGTGTTGTAGTTCACCACGACGGCATATTTGTACGCATTTTTGTATTCAGCGAGGCGTTCGGCGGATTTCCAGTCGGCATCGGGGTCATCCGCGCGCGCCCACTGGTTGTAATACTTCGAGACGGCATCGTCGACCCACACGTCGGCCTCGCTCACTTTCGTGTAGGGCGTCGCCGAGCCGGGATCGTCGGCGATACCGAAAGCGCGGCCAAACGTGAACACGCCGACGGGCGTCGCACCGTCTCCCTCGCGTTTGTCCTGCCGGAAACCGCTACGCCCGAGCCAGGCGTCGGTGGTGAAGCGCAACGTCCACACGCCGCCGATCCTGGCGTAACTCTGCACGACGGCCCTGCTGACTGACTCGGGCTTTCCGGAAACGACAAGCACCCGGTCGGCGTCCCCGGCCTGCGCCGTCAGCATCCCCTGCACCGCCGGCGCGGCCACGCTCGCGGCAGCCACCGGAAAATCAAAATACGTGTCGGGATACGGTTCGTTTTTCAGGGTGTAATGCCACCACTCGGTCTGGAGCCGCCGGAAGCCATGCGCTTCCATCGCCTCGCGCAGGATGTTGCGGTTGGCGGTCTGCCGCGCCGTGACGAGCGCGCTGCCGTGACGGGAGATTTCGCCGAAGAAATCGAAATGCGACCCCATATCGACATCCTGCCCGGTTTTCAGATCGACAAGCCCCACGTCGACAGTGCTGCCGCGCGAGTGGCCGGACTTTCCCGCGATGTAGCCCAACTCGAACAATTTCGCCTTATCGACATCGGGATAGAACGCCGCCTTGTTCCCGGCGTCAGTCAAATCCTTCGCCCAGCGCACAAAGTGCCGAACGGCCCATTCGGGGCGATAGGCGTCGAAAACCTTGAGCGCGAAACCCTTGCTGCGCAACTCACCCGCTGCCGCCTTGAGCGCGGCGGCGGCCTCGACGCTGAGGAGGGCCTCGGGAGCATCGTACCCATCCACCCGCGTCCCCATGAAGTTGTCGGCGCCGGCATAGCGTATTTCCAGCACCGCGTCCGGCACCGCGTCACGCACATACACGAACCCTTTTGGCGGCCAGGCAGCCGTGGCGATGGAAGAAAGCGTCTCATCGGCCCATGCGGCGCAGGCCGAACCGCAAACAAACAAAACGAAGGACGCCCAGGCCAAGAGGCGCATTTTCACGACATTCACAGTGTCTCCCAGGACATCACACGGACGAAAAACCGGCCTTACGGCGAAAACCGCACGGGAGTATACCGCCACCCGGACAATGTGCTCGCGGCATGCGGTGCGAAGAACGCGCGCCGGGGAAATGGCTTGTCCGGCGCAAAAACAGTGAAGAAAAAGACATTTTTGACGCACTATATCTAGTACGCGAATCTATCTTGACATACAAATAAAAATAATAACTTTATGTTTTTATTAAATAAAATACTTCTTCCCAAACCACTCATTCCGGCGTTATGCTTCGCCCCCTGCCGACACCGTTTCGAGGAGCGCAAGGACACCATGAGCACAACGCCCAAGACCACTCTCAGGCCCACAATCGACAACCTGGCCGTGCAGGAAATCTCCGCCGAAGTACTGGCCGAGAAATACGCCAAAGGGGGCGAAAAAACCGTGCGCGAAGTGCGCCAGCGCGTCGCCCGCGCCCTGGCCGCAGTCGAACCCGAGGACAAGCGCGCGCACTGGGAGGCCCGCTTTCTCGAAGCGCAGGAACGCGGCTTTGTGCCGGCGGGCCGCATCAACAGCGCGGCGGGCACCGCGCTCGCGGCCACGCTCATCAACTGCTTTGTGCAACCGGTGGGCGATTCCGTCACCGAATCCATCGACGGGCGGCCCGGCATCTACACCGCGCTCGCGCAAGCGGCGGAAACCATGCGGCGCGGCGGCGGCGTGGGTTACGACTTTTCCTCGATCCGTCCCAAAGGCGCGATGGTGCGCGGCACCGCCTCCAGCGCCTCGGGGCCGGTGTCTTACATGCGGGTCTTCGACCGTTCCTGCGAAACAGTGGAATCGGCGGGCGCTCGCCGCGGCGCGCAGATGGGCGTACTGCGCTGCGACCATCCCGACATCGAAGACTTCATCCACGCCAAGGACAAAGGCGACCTGGCAAATTTCAACATCTCGGTCGGCGTCACCGACAACTTCATGCGCGCAGTCGAAGGCGACGACGAAGTCGAACTCATCCACAAAGCCGAACCGGGCGACGACATCAAAACCGCTGGCGCTTACCAGCTTGACGACGGCGTTTGGGTCTACCGCAAAATCAGGGCGCGCGAACTGTGGGCGCAGATCATGCACTCGACCTACGACCACGCCGAACCGGGCATCCTCTTTCTCGACCGCATGAACCAGGACAACAACCTGAGCTATTGCGAAACAATCGAAGCCACCAACCCCTGCGCCGAACAACCGCTGCCGCCCTATGGCTGCTGCTGCCTGGGGTCGATCAACCTCACCCTGTTCATCAAAGAACCCTTCTCCGAAGCCGCCGCCTTCGATTACGCCGAATTCGGCAAAATCATCGACACCGCCATCCGCATGCTCGACAACGTGCTCGACGCCACGCACTGGCCGCTGCCGCAACAAAAGAACGAAGCAAACTCCAAGCGCCGCGTGGGACTGGGCTTCACCGGACTCGGCGACGCGCTCATCATGCTGCGCAAGCGTTACGACACCGACGACGCCCGCGACGAAGCCCGCAACATTGCCGAATACCTGCGCGACCGCAGCTACACCGCCTCCGTGGAACTCGCCCGCGAACGCGGCGCCTTTCCGCTCTTCAATGCCGACCTCTACCTCAGCAGCGGCAACTTTGCCTCCCGCCTGCCCGTCGCGCTCAAGGATAAAATCCGCACACACGGCATCCGCAACTCACACCTGCTCTCAATTGCGCCCACCGGCACAATCAGCCTCGCCTTTGCCGACAACGCCTCCAACGGCATCGAACCGCCGTTCTCCTACACCTACACGCGCCGCAAACGCATGGCCGACGGCGCTTTCAAAGAGTACGCCGTCGAAGACTACGCCTGGCGGCTCCACCGCCACCTTGGCGGCGACCTGAACCGCCTGCCGCTATGGTTCGTCACCGCACTGGAAATCTCCGCCGCCGCCCACAAGGAAATGGTTGCTGCGGTCGCGCCCTACATCGACACCTCAATCTCCAAAACAGTCAACGTCCCCGCCGACTACCCCTACGCCGACTTTGAAGATCTCTACCTCTCGGCGTGGAAATCCGGCCTCAAAGGGCTGGCGACCTACCGGCCCAACAGCGTCACCGGCTCGGTGCTGTCGGTTGTACCCACGCCCACGGACGGCCAAAAGCAACCGCGTGACGTCACCCTCTCCGACGCCAACCGCCGCCTCTCCATCAAAAGCCTGCCCGCTCCCGTGCTCGCCAGCCTGCGCTGGCCGGGACGCCCCACGCTGCCCGGCGGCAATCTCGCCTGGACATACATGCTCGACACCCCCTTCGGCGGCTTTGCCCTGTTCGTCGGCGAAGTCAGCGTCTCAATCGACATGTTCAATCGCACCTCCCCGTTTGAAGTGTGGGTCAACGGCGCAGATCAACCGCGCGGCCTCGGCGCAGTCGCCAAAACGCTGTCGATGGACATGCGCACCAACGATCACGCCTGGCTCAAGCTCAAACTCGACACCCTGGCCGCCACAGTAGGCGAAAAATCCTTTGAATTCTCCTTTCCGCCGCACGGCGAAAAAAAGCTCGTCCCCGGCATCGTCTCCGCCTTCGCCCAAATCGTCCGCTACCGCTGCGAACAACTCGGCGCGTTCACCCACGAAGGGCCGACGCCGGTGCTCGACACCCTGTTCAGCCTTGAAGAACCCAAAACCGGCACCGACGGCACACTCTCCTGGACCGTCGACATCCACAACCCCGCCACGAGCGAAGATTTCGTACTCGGTCTCAAAGAAATCACCCTGCCCGACGGCGTCACCCGCCCCTACTCGGTATGGCTGTCCGGCAACTACCCGCGGGCGCTCGACGGCCTCACCCGCGTCCTCGCGCTCGACATGCGGGTCATGGATCCGGCCTGGATCGGCATGAAACTGAGAAAACTCCTCGACTACCCAGAACCGCTCGGCGACTTCATGGCCTTCGTACCGGGGTTGCGCAAACAGCAAACCTTCCCCTCCACGGTGGCCTACATCGCCCGCCTCATCATCCACCGCTACGCCATGCTCGGCGTGCTCGACGAAAGGGGCTACCCGGTGGCCGAAATGGGCATCCTCGAATCCCCGCGCGACAACAACGAACCCAGAGTCATGCACGGCGCACTCTGCAAGGAATGCGGCAACCACACCGTCATCCGCAAGGACGGCTGTGACTTTTGCACCGCCTGCGGCGCGGTGGGGGCATGCGGGTGAGACCTCGTGCATGACCTTCTCGCCCGACTGGACTAGACTACGTATTTCGTGCTTACGCGAATGGGGGGCTGTACGTCCCGGTTCGCGGTTTGCTGCCGATTTTCCGTCTCGTCTGTCTCTTTGAACCGCCACCATGCTCCATCGCCAGATTCGTCTCCTCACGCTCGTCGCAGCATGCGCCTTCCCGGTTTCCGCCTCCGCCGATCAGTTGCTGCGGCCCAGCGAGGCTCACGCGGAGGCCGCCATCACCAGCGCCCATCTGCTGTCGCGCTACCACTACCGCACCCCGCAACTGGACGATGCGCTCTCGGAACAGATTTTCGACCGCTACCTGAAGGCGCTCGATCCCGCGCGCCTCTTTTTCCTGCGAGCCGATGTCGACAGCTTTACCTACGCGCGCACCCAACTCGATGACGCCATCCTCGAAGGCAGGCTCGATATCCCCTTCACCATGTTCGCCCGCTACGCCGAGCGCGTCAAAAAACAGCGGGCCGTCGTCCGGGAACTGCTCGCCGGCAGTTTCGACTTCACCATCGACGAAAACTACACGCCGGATCGCAGCGAAGCGGCATGGGCGGCATCCGAAGAAGAACTGCACGACGTCTGGCGCAAACGGATCAAGAACGACTGGCTGCGCCTGCGCCTGGCCGGCAAGAACGACGCCACCATCCGCCAGACCCTCGCCAAGCGCTACGAACACGCGCTGGAGCGTTCCACCAAGCTCAACGCCGACGACGTGTTCCAGCTTTTCATGAACGCCTGGGCCAGCGCGCTCGAACCGCACACCAATTACCTCGGCCCACGCGCCGCCGAAGACTTCGCCATCTCGATGAAGCTGTCGCTGGTGGGCATCGGTGCGGTGCTTCAGGAGCGTGAAGATTACGTCACCGTGCGCGAACTCATTCCCGGCGGGCCAGCCCTGCGTTCTGGCAAGATCGGCATCGGCGACCGCATCGTCGGCGTCGCCCAGGGCGAAAAAGCGGCGCTGGTCGACGTCACCGGCTGGCGAGTCGATGAGGTCGTCCCCCTCATCCGGGGCAAGCACAACACCACTGTCATGCTCGACATCCTGTCCGCCAACGCATCGGGCGACAGCGCCCATCGCCGCGTGACGCTGGTGCGCGACACCATCAAACTCGAAAACCAGGCCGCCGCCGGTTCGGTGCGCGAAGTCCGCAACGGCAACAGCGCGATGAAGGTCGGCATCATCAAGTTACCCGGTTTCTATCAGGACACCGAGGCGCGCCGCAGCACGCCGGGGCAATTCCGCAGCGCCACCCGCGACGTCGTCAGAATCATCAGCGACCTCAAGCGAGACGGCATCGACGCGCTCCTCATCGACCTGCGCAATAACGCAGGCGGCTCGCTCGACGAAGCCGTCTCGCTCACCGGTCTTTTCATCGACACCGGCCCGATCGTCATCCAGCACAACGCGCGCGGCCAGACGCGCGTCGAACGCGACCTCGTGCCGGGCATGGCCTGGGACGGGCCGCTGGCCGTGCTCGTCAACCGCGCATCTGCCTCGGCCTCCGAAATTTTCGCCGCCGCCATCCAGGATTACGGGCGCGGCATCGTGATCGGTGAGGACAGCTTCGGCAAGGGAACCGTGCAAACCCTGATCGACCTCGACGAACTGGAGCACAACACCCAGCGCCGTTACGGCGAACTGAAGATGACCATCGCCCAGTTCTTCCGCATCTCGGGAGGCACCACCCAGTTGCGCGGCGTCAGTCCCGACATTGCCCTGCCCTCGCTGATCGACACCAGGAATTTTGGCGAATCGGCCTACGATAACGCTCTGCCCTGGACGCGCATCGGCCCCGCCGACTACCGCAGCGCCGGCAGCATCGTGCCGCTGCTGCCCACGCTTTCCCTGCGCCACGAACAGCGCGTCGCCCACGACAAGGGCTTCCATCAGTTCCTGGAAGAAGCAAACGATCTGAAGACCCTGCGCGAGCGCAAGACGATTTCCCTCAACGAGAGCGCGCGCCGCGCCGAGCGCGACCGCCTCGAAGCCCGCGCCAAAGCGCGCGACAAGAACGGCGATCCCAACAGCGGCGAAGTCAGCGAAACCGAGGAAGTGGGCGACGATGGCCTGCTCGCCTCCGAGCGCAGCCTGAGCAGTGAACTTGCCGCCGAAAAAGCGCGCAAGGCGGCGCGCGACGTCATCCTCGACGAAACCGCGAACATCCTCGGCGACATGACAGACCTGTTGCGGATGAGCCCGGAGATCGTGCGCCGCGTCAATCCGCAACGAAACTGATTTCCCGATACAACTGCAAGAACAGCCCCATGCCCACCCCGTCGTCTTCCGTCGCCCCCGCGCTCAAGGCCGAAATTCTGGCCGAAGCCCTGCCCTATATCCGCCGCTTCTCCGACAAGACCATCGTCATCAAATACGGCGGCAACGCCATGACCGACGCCAGGCTAAAGGACTGCTTCGCCCGCGATGTGGTGTTGCTCAAGCTCGTTGGCCTCAATCCGGTGGTGGTGCATGGCGGCGGGCCGCAAATCGAGAGCCTGCTGACGAAAGTCGGCAAGAAAGGCGAATTCGTGCAAGGCATGCGCGTCACCGACGCCGAGACCATGGACGTGGTCGAAATGGTGCTCGGCGGTCAGGTCAACAAGGACATCGTCAATCTCATCAACCAGAATGGCGGCAAAGCCATCGGCCTCACTGGCAAGGATGCGAGCTTCATCCGCGCCCGAAAACTGCTGATCCAGAAAAAAGACGCGCCCCAGGGCGACCTGATCGACATCGGACAGGTCGGCGAAATCACCAAGATCGACCCCAGCCCCATCGCCTTTCTCGACCAGGGCGACTTCATCCCGGTGATCGCCCCCATCGGCGTCGGCGAAAACGGCGAGACCTACAACATCAACGCCGATGTGGTCGCCGGCAAGCTCGCCGAAATTCTCAAGGCCGAAAAACTCGTCCTGCTCACCAACACCCCCGGCGTGCTCGACAAGGCGGGCAACCTCCTCACCGGCCTCACCCCGCGCCAGATCGACGAACTGGTCGCCGACGGCACCCTCTCCGGCGGCATGCTGCCCAAAATCGGCTCCGCGCTCGATGCTGCGCGCAACGGCGTGCAATCGGTACACATCATCGACGGGCGCGTGGAGCACTGCCTATTGCTGGAAATCCTCACGGATCATGGCGTCGGCACGATGATAAAAAGCCGGTAAGGGGCATCGCCACATCAGGAAAACTCCAGCATCTTCATGACGTCCGTCACGGCCTGCGCGCAGGAAAGGGTTTTATCGACCACCTCGTTACGCCATGTCGCGCTCGAAAAGGTGTGGTCGGCGTCGGGCAGGCGATAGGGCGCGCGGGCGGGAAATAGGCCAGCCCATCCGGGGCTGGCCGCAATCCGGTCGAATTCCCGCGCGACGTGATCCTGTCCGCTCAGGATGACCCACCATGGCACGGAGATCGCTTGCAGGAAGAAGCACATTCGTTCCGGCAGCGTTCCCTCGTCGCCCGGCAGCGCCGTTTTCCCGCGCATCCGTCCGCCGCGTGCGCGGTGGATCTCGGCCCATAAATCGCGCAATGCCCGCGCGGGCGCAACGCCGCCAACAAGGAACTTGCCCCAGAAGGCGCGCGAAAACAGCCGCCGCAGATAGTAATGGCGCAGGAAGACGCGCGCCGCGCCCGTTTCTGTGTGCACCCAGGGATTGAGCAACAACAACCCATCTACTCTGGGATCGCCGCCAGCGTAGAACACTGAGGCGCTCGCGCCATCGCACAGCCCCCACAGCATAACGCCGGTGAGCGTCGGCGCTTCGACGAAAAAGGCGTCGAGCGCCGCGCCAATGTCCGCCTGCATCGCATCGAAAGCACGAGGCGCGCCGGTGGCATCGCCCATGCCGCGACGGTCGAAACGCATGCACGGCACCCCGCCAGCGGCCAGGGCGCGCGCCAGCAGGACGAAGTGACGGTGCGCGCCGGCCCGGTATTGCGAACTGGCGCCGACAATCAACACCCCGAGCCGCACGATCGCATCGGACGCGGCATCCGCTCGCGGACAGGTGACGATGCCTGGCAGCGAATCGCCATCACAGTCAAAAAGAAACGCCCGTTCGTCGTAATCCATTTTCAGCACGCCCGTCATGACCGCGCCTCGTCGAGTATGAGGAGCGTTTTCTCGAACAGGGCGGGAGCTTCCCCGATGGCCTGCACCTGCCAGAAAGACGGCCCGGCCACCTTGCAGCAACTCGCGCGGACGCCGGAGGCGGCAAACTTGTCCCGCAGCGACACAAGTGGCGATGAGGCCGCACCCGCCTTGCTGCCCACCTCGATCATGTCGACACGGCCACTGTAGCCCGCTGGCATCGTGAAACGCGCTTCTTTCAGTCCCCGCGCCAGCAACGGCGCAAGGGTATAGCCAGCGATTTCAACCGCCTCGCCGCCTTCGATCCGCGCCCATGCGTGCGCAATCGCCGGGCGCACGCTGGCGGCTTCGGCAAGCATCAGGCGCATCAGCTCGAAACGCAGGAATTTACGGAGATGGCGCTCGCCATCAAGCACCGGTTGCCACAACAACAGGTCGGGGCACAGCCCGGTTCCGCGCAACCAGGCGGCCACGAGTAGACTGCCCGCGCGCAAAGACCACAGTATGCGGCGACCGCCGGGCACGCGGGCGGCGAGCCAGCCCCAGGCGCTATCCATGTCTTCGACCCAGTCCTGCCAGGCCGCATCGCCGAAATCGCCCTCGCTGTCGCCACAGCCGCCGGGGTCGGGCTGTAGTACCAGCCAGCCGCACGCAGCCATCGCCTGTGCAGCCAGCGCGGCCATACGACGCGACCTGTTCATTTCCTCGGCGAAAGGGGGAAAGTAGAGCACCGTTCCCGACGGCGGCTCCAACGGCGCAGTCGCAATGCAGAAGCGCCGCCCGCGTGGCGTCTCCAGGAAAAAAACGGTACGGGTGAAATCAGGCCGTCGAGGTGTCGGCATCCGGCCCGCTCAAGCCAGTTTGCCCTCGACGAACGCCACCAGTGTTCCCACGGTAGCAAAGGCCGAGCCGTCGATCTCATCGTCGCCGACCATGAAATCGAAGCGCTCTTCAAGCAGGTTCAAAACCCCCACCACCGCCATCGAGTCCAGTTCGGGCAACACGCCCAAGAGCGGGGTATCCATCTGAAAAGCCAGCGCCCGCCCATCCAGGCTCAACGCTTCGTCGATCACCGCCAGTACTTCCTTTCTGGTTTTCGCCAATTCCCAACCCCGCTTCGCCGCACGCGCCAAAAACCCGCGCATCGTACGCCCATCCGCGCAGGGCCGCTATCATATGCGGCACACCCCGGATCGGGCATGCTCGCCAACACGAATATCCCCGACCCAACCGACCGCGCCCCGTCCCTGTGCGCCGCGCGGTTCGGCCCCCCGGCGGGCAAAACCAGAAACGCGCCGATTCATATCAACGTCATTCAACGTCATGCACGCTCATCTTCTCCACCATCTGATTTTCAGCGCCGCCGCGCGCACGCCCCAGGCCATCGCCCTGCGCATGGGCAACGCCGAGCTCGATTACCAGCACCTCGCCGCCGCCGTCGCCGCCTTCGGCGGCGGTCTCCACCGACTCGGCCTCGCACGCGGCGACCGGGTAGCGGTCTGGCTCGACAAACGCTTCGAGACCGTCATCGCCTGTTTCGGCACCGCCGCTGCTGGCGGCGCTTTCGTGCCGATCAACCCCGTACTCAAACCGGCCCAGGTCGGGCACATCCTTGCCGACAGCGGTGCACACACCCTCGTCACCAACCCCGAACGCCTGTCCGGACTCGCTGGCGACATCAAAACCTGCCCAGGACTGCGCCATGTTGCGCTCATTGGCGACGCGCCGCAGGACGCTGCCCCACGGGCGCTCGCATTGCACGCCTGGAACGAAATACTGGCGGCGGGCACGGACGGCGGACACCGCGTCATCGACGCCGACATGACCGCCATCCTCTACACCTCGGGCAGCACCGGGCGGCCCAAGGGCGTGATGCTGTCGCACCGGAACATGGTAGCGGGCGCGCAGAGCGTGGCGCACTACCTGGAAAACCGCGCCGACGACGTCCTGCTCGCAGCGCTACCCTTGTCGTTCGACGCCGGTTTTTCGCAACTGACCACGGCCTTCGCCGTCGGCGCGCGGGTCGTGCTGCTCAACTACCTGCTGCCGCGCGACGTCCTGAAAGCCGTGCAACGCGAGCGCGTCACCGGCCTGACCGCAGTGCCGCCGCTGTGGATACAACTCGCCCAGCTCACCTGGCCGGCGGCGACCGGCGAACACCTGCGCTACTTCGCCAGCACCGGCGGACGCATGCCACGCACCATCCTGGAACGCCTGCGCACGCAACTGCCCGCCGCCCGGCCCTACCTGATGTACGGCCTCACCGAAGCCTTCCGCGCCACCTATCTGCCGCCAGAGGAAATCGAACGCCGCCCCGATTCCATCGGCAAAGCCATTCCCAACGCCGAAGTGCTCGTACTGCGCGAAGACGGCGGCGAATGCGCCCCCGGTGAACCGGGTGAACTCGTGCAGCGCGGCGCGCTGGTCGGCCTCGGCTACTGGAACGACCCCGAAAAGACCGCCGAACGCTACAAACCCCTTCCCGCCAGCGTCGGCGGACGCGCAGCGCAAGCACCGCTACCAGAAATCGCCGTCTTCTCCGGCGACACCGTGCGGCGCGACGAAGACGGCTTCCTGTACTTCATCGCGCGCCGCGACGAAACCATCAAAACCTCGGGCTACCGGGTCAGCCCCACCGAAATCGAAGAAATTCTCTACGCCACGGGACTGGTCGGCGAGTGCGCCGCCTTTGGCATGCCGCACGAAACGCTTGGGCATGACATCGCCGTCATTGTCACGCCATCTTCAGCGAACATCGGCGATGACGCCACATTTGTCGCGACACTCGCCGCGCAATGCCGCCTCCGTATGCCGGCGTATATGGTGCCAGCGCGCATCGAATCACGCTCGGGAACGCTGCCCCGCACCCCGAACGGTAAAATCGACCGCAAAGCGCTTTTTGTAGAGATGTGGAAAATGGACGGGCGCGATGCCGCCGTTCGCGTAAAGTAAAAAAAACATCGGAATACCCTTTTGACACCCCCCGACACACTCAGGATCATGAACTCAATCGCCCCCCTGCACGCCCCGACGAAGATCTTTCCGGTCAGCAACGGTGAACTGGTCGTCGGCGGTATACCCTTGAAGAATCTGGTCGCGCGCGTTGGCCGCACCCCGTTCTACGTCTACGACCGCAACCTGGTGACACGCCGCGTCGAAGAATTGCGCGCCGCCCTCCCCACCCGCCTGAAGCTGCACTACGCGATCAAGGCCAACCCCATGCCAGCGCTGGTCGCGCACCTGGCAAGTCGGATCGACGGCGCCGACGTGGCCTCCGGCGGGGAACTGAAAGTGGCGCTCGACGCCGGTATATCGCCACGCGACATCAGCTTTGCCGGCCCGGGCAAATCCGAAAACGAACTGCGCCAGGCCGTCGCCGCCGGCGCGCTGATCATCATCGAATCCTTCCGGGAAATACCGCTGCTGGCGGACGCTGCGAAGGCGCTGGAGCTACCCGCGCGCGTAGCGGTGCGCGTCAATCCAGATTTTGAACTCAAGTCGGCAGGCATGAAGATGGGCGGCGGCCCCAAGCCCTTCGGGGTCGACGTCGCGCGGGTGCCCGAACTGCTGCGCACCATCGGCGAAGCCAAACTGGCCTTTGAAGGCTTCCATCTTTTCGTCGGTTCGCAGAACCTTCGCGCGGGCGCCATTGCCGAAGCCCTGCGCAAGAGCTACGCCCTCATCACCGAACTGGCCGCCAGCGCGCCAGCGCCGGTCAAGATCATCAACCTCGGGGGCGGTTTCGGCATTCCCTATTTCCCCGGCGAACAGTGCCTCGACCTCACCCCGATCGGCACAACGCTCACCGGCATCGTCGATGAAGCCGCCAAAACCTTCCCGCAAGCCGAAATCGTCATCGAACTCGGGCGTTATCTGGTAGGCGAGGCCGGTCTGTACGTAACCCGCATCGTCGACCGCAAAATGTCCAACGACGAACTTTTCCTCGTCGTCGACGGCGGCATGCACCAGCACCTGGCGGCCTCGGGCAACTTCGGGCAGGTGCTACGCAAAAACTACCCGGTCGCCATCGGCAGCCGCATGCACGCGATCAAGGCCGAAGTCGTCACCATCGTCGGCCCGCTGTGCACCCCGCTCGACATTCTCGCCGAGCGCATGGTGGTGCCCCGCGCCGAGCCGGGCGATCTCGTAGTGATCTTCCAGTCCGGCGCCTACGGCGCCAGCGCAAGTCCGCAGGCTTTCCTGGGACACCCGCCAGCGCTGGAAGTGCTGATCTGATCTTCAAACAGCGGATGCGGCTTTCGCCGCCGCGGGCCGGGACGATGACCTGTCCTTTCGCGCCCGCGCCGCCTTGATGACTGTGTTTATTGCATTTCAGTGCGCGGCGAACGCTGGCTTTTGCGCCACGTCAGGGGCAGCTTGAGGATGGCGGCGAGGTTGCGCAACATCAGGCCGTGGCGCAGGGATTTCAGGTTGAGCATCAGGGCAGTGAAAATCGCGCCGTCTCTCCCGCAGCGCCAAGCCCAATCGAAGTATTCCTGCGCAATGCGGGCGCGGATGCGGCGGCGGTCGACAGCGGTCAGGTCAGGATAGGCCAGCATCAGGTTGTAGGCGTGGAGCAGCATCGGCGCATTGCGCGCCGGATCGGTTCGCACACCCTGCGATGGGTTGTCTGCGTGGAAACGGCAAACAATCTGCGGCGTTTTCAGGCAGGCAAAAACACAGGTGCGCGCCAGGCGCGTCCAGAATTCGTAATCCTCGCCGATGCGCAGGGATTCGGCCATCAGTTGGCGGGCGGCGTCGGCGCGCAGCGCCACGGTGGAAGGATTGAAATAGCAGCCTTCTTCCAGCAAATGGGAGAAAAAACCGGGGCCGAGCACCCAGGCGTTTTCGTTTTCCGCCACGGTGGGCGCGCGGCGGATTTTCTTTTCAAAATTTGTCCCCATGCGGGCGACTACCGCCCCGTCGCGTTCGTAGCGCGCACGCCCAAAAATCACCTGCACTTCCGGGTACTGCCGGAAGACGTCGACGGCGGTGGACAGATGTCCGGGCAGGAAGGAGTCGTCCGGATCGAGAAAGGCAATACAGGGAAAGCGGGCGGCCAGGATGCCGCTGTTGCGCGCCCCTGCCGGGCCGGCGATGCGGCAGTTGGAGAATATCCGAACCCGCGCATCCTTCCAGTAGGTCGCGCCCAGCCAGTCGAGGGTGCCATCCCGCGAGTTCTCGTCGACCACGATGACTTCAACCGCCATATCGCTGCATTCCTGCGCGAGCGCGGAATCAATCGCCTCGCCGAGCAGGTGGCGGCGGTTGAAAGTGGGAATGATGACTGAGACGTTCATCTCTACTCCCTCGCCGTGCGCCCTGTCAATTCGGTAAAAACCCGGCACAGGCGGTCGATGCGCCCGTCCCAACTGTTGCTTTCGGCATAGCGCCGGATGGCGGCGCGATCCCATGGCCGCGACAGCGCCCGGTCGAGCGCCGCTTCGAGCGCCAGCGGCTCGCCGAAAGGCACGACCACCCCCAGTTCGGGACGGCTGACGACCTCACGGTTGCCCCCCACGTCGGTGGTCACGACCGGCAGGCCGCAGGCCATGGCTTCGAGAAACACATTGGCCCAGCCCTCGGAGCGCGTCGCCAGCACGAACACGTCGGCCGCCGACAGGGGGCCAGGCAGATCACCGGGTGGCAGTTCACCGAGAAAGCGCACTGTCTCTTTCAGTCCCAGACGTTCGATCTGGGCTTCGAGCGCGGCACGGTCGTTGCCCGCCGGACTGCCGCCGCCGACGATCAAATACACCAGCCCCGGCCAGCGCCGCACGAGTTCCGGCAACACTTCGATAACGCGATGATAGCCCTTGCCTTCCACCAGCCAACCCACCGATATAAGCACCGGCGCATCCAGCGGCACCCCCAGCGCCGCCCGCGCCGCGTTGCGGTCGCGCGGACGAAAACGTCCGGCATCGACACCGTTGCCGATCACCTCGGCCCGCTCGCCCGGCACACCAAGGTCAACGGCGAACTGACGCAGGGATTCACAGACGGTAAACACCTTGGTCGCCCCCATGAGCGCTTCACGCAACTTCGGCCCCAGAAACGGATCGTGCGCCAGACGCACCTCGCTGCCGCGCAGGGTGATCGTCACCGGCACACCGAGCCGGCGTCCGATAAGGATAGCGGCATATCCGTCCGGGTAGCCGAAATGGGCGTCGATCAGGTCGAGGTGACCCGCATGGCGCATCGCAGCAAAACGGCGATGCGCCGCCAGGGCCATCGTCCACCCATCGCAATTTTTGAACACCCCCGGCACCGACAGGAAACGCGGATACCACACGGGGATGCCCTGTTGTTCTTCGTACTCCGGCGCACCGGGACGGAAATACGGTTTCTTCCAGTATTCCCGAATCCATTCTTGGTACGGAAACCAGGGCGTCGGAGCCACGACGAACAGCGGCAGGCGGCGCGCGACGCGGAACATGCGTTCGCGCACGAACAGCCCTGAATTTGGCTGTACGCTGCTCGGAAACAGACTGCTCAATACCCCGACGTGCGAACCTCTCGGCAATTCAGCCATCTTTGTTTCGTTCCCTGGCAAGACTGGCGTAGATCGCACCGCAAGCGTCCACGCTGTTTTTCCAATTACGTTCTTTTTCGACGAAGCGGCGACCGGCTTGCAGCATCGCCGGCCAGCGTTCGCGGTGTTCGAGCATGTCGATCGTCGCGGCGACCAACGCGCCAACGTCACCAGCCTTGAACAAACGCCCTGTTTCGCCGTCGCGGATCAGTTCCCGGTGGCCACCGACATCGGAAGCGACGAGGGGGCGTCCCTGCGCCATCGCTTCGAGCGGTTTCAGGGGGGTGACCAGTTCAGTGAGACGCATGGAACGGCGCGGATAGACGAGAAGGTCGATCTGCTCATAATAGCGGCCAACCTCGCCCTGCGGCACACGGCCTGCGAAGATCACCTTGCCGGCCAGCCCCAGCCCCGCCGCGTGCGCCCGGAGATTTTCTTCCTGCGGCCCGCCGCCGACCAGCAGCAGCCGCAGCCCAGGATGCGCGACAAGCAGTCCGGGCAAGGCGTCGATCAGGAGATCAATCCCTTCGTAGGCGTAGAACGAACCGACGAAACCGAGCACGGCGGCGGCGGCATCGAGCCCGAGCCGGTGGCGCAGCCCGGGATCGGCCTTGCCGGTGCGCCTGAAACGAGTCACGTCGACGGCGTTGGGAACGACGGTGACGTGTTCGCCAGCAATGCCTCTCTCGATGAGATCGGCGCGCAGTCCTTCGCAAATTGTGAAGACATGCGCCACCCGCCGCGCAACTGACGTTTCGAGCCAGCGGGTAAGACGGTAGCGCGGGCCGCCCGTACGCGCGGTGCCATGACCGGCTGCGGCGTCTTCCCAGAAAGCGCGAATCTCATACACCACCGGGATGGCGAGTTTTTTCCCCACCCACAGGGCCGGAATCGCAGTCAGCACCGGAGAATGGGCATGAATAAGGTCGGGGCGATGCGCTGCGGCCAGTTCCAGCAGACGGACGGCAGTCGACCGGATTTGCCGCCATTCACCGATGCCGACGGAACCGGCGGGCGGCAGCGGACTGCGATGGAACTCGATGCCGTCAACCGTCTCGCACGCAGCGGCGGTTCTGCCCTGCCGGGGTGAAGTCAGGTGCAGGGTTTCCCAGCCCCGCATCTGTTGTTCGCGCAGGATGGCGGCAGTGCGGAAGGCGTAGCCGCTATGCAGTGGCAACGAATGGTCGAGGACGTGCAGGATACGCATGACCCACTCAGACGGACTCCGCCGACTGGTAGAGTCGGCGCAGAAAGGCGTCGAACATCAACAAGGCCCACAGGGGAGCGCTGTGGTCAGCGGCTCCGAACTGGTGGGTATCGACCAGGCGACGCAGAAAAGCATGATCGAAGATACCGGTGGACGCGAGGGTGTCGCCCAGCACGGACTGGCGCACCCGCTCCCGCAGCGGCCCCCGGAACCAGCGCGCCAGCGGCGCAGTGAACCCTCTCTTGGGCCGGTACAGCACTTCGCGCGGCAACAACGGCTCCATGGCCTTCTTGAACAGGAACTTGCCTTCCCGCCCCCGCTGCTTGAACGACGAGGGCAAGGTCGCCAGCCATTCGACCAACATGTGATCGAGCAGCGGCGCGCGCACTTCCAGCGAATGCGCCATGCTGGCGCGGTCGGCCCTGGTGTTGATGTCGCCCGGCAGATAGGTCTTGACGTCCAGGTACTGGATAAGCGCGAGCGCGTCGTCAGTCCGGGCGCGGCGGGCGTGGGCGCGAAAAACCTCGATAGCCTCGTAGCCGCCGAGTTCACGCCGGAAATCGCTGGAAAAAAGACGCTGCCGCAGATCGTCGCGCAGCAGGGCAACCGAGTGGAAATACGCTTCGAGCGTGCTTCTCGCCAGCGCCTGAAAGGTGGTCTTGCCGCGCATGAAACGGGGCGCCCAGTCGGCTTTCGGATACAGGCGTCCGAGCGCGCCGAAAATAGACTGCCGCGTCTCCAGCGGCATTGCCGTACGCAGGCGTTCTTCCAGCAAGTGCCAGCGGTAGCGGCGATGACCGGCGAGCTGCTCGTCGCCGCCGTCGCCCGAAAGCGCCACCGTCACCCGTTTGCGCGCCAGTTCGCTGACACGGTAGGCTGGAATCGCCGAACTATCGGCGAAAGGCTCGTCATACAGGCCAGCGAGCGTGTCGATGAGGCCGAAGTCGTCCTCGCGCACCGTCTCGACAGTGTGTTGGGTGCGATAGCGTTCGGCGACCATGGCAGCAAAGGCGGTTTCGTCGAAGCGGGGGGTGTTGAAGGCGATTGAGCAAGTATTGACCGGCCCGTCCGAAATGCCCGCCATGAGGGCGACCACAGCGCTGGAATCGACGCTGCCCGAAAGAAACGCGCCCAGCGGCACGTCGGACACCAGCCGCAACCGCACCGCCTCGCGCAGCCGTCCGGCGAATTCGGCGACAGCCTCGTCGAAACCGAGCGGACTGTCGAGCGTGAATCGGATGTCCCAGTATTCTTGCGGTGCCGGGAACGGCTCACCGCGCCGGATGCACAGAGTGTGGCCAGGCGGCAGTTTTTTCGCCGCCAGAAAAATGGTGCGCGGATCGGGGATGTAACCGAGAGCGAAATATTCCTCTACCGCATACGGGTCGATCCTGCGGGCGAAGCCGGGGTGCCGCATCAGCGCCTTCAGTTCGGAGGCGAACACCAGCGCACCGTCGTCGAGCACGGCATAGTGCAGGGGTTTGACGCCGAGACGGTCGCGGGCCAGAAAAAGGGTTTCCCGGTTGCGATCCCACAGGGCGAAAGCGAACATGCCGCGAAAACGCTTGACGCACGCCTCGCCCCAGGCCTCCCAGGCATGGACGATGACTTCAGTGTCGCTCCGGGAGTGAAAAACGTGGCCGAGCGCTTCGAGTTCGGCGGTCAAGGCCCGGAAATTGTAGATTTCGCCGTTGTAGACCACCGCCACCGAGCCATCCTCGTTGAACAGCGGTTGCTGTCCGGTAGCGAGATCAATGACCGACAGCCGCCGGTGGCCGAGCGCGAGTCCCGGTTCCAGGTGGACATCGCCGCCGTCCGGCCCCCGGTGGCGCTGGACATCGTTCATCCCCTGCACCAGGGCGCGCTCGAAGTCGCGCCGGCCACGCGTGTCGAAAAGACCGACGATACCGCACATATCACGTTCCTTTGTTTCCGCCGCTCCGCCCGCCCATGGCAGCGTCGAGCAGGGACTGATAAAGCCCGGATGTAACACCCGGCCATGCTTTCCAGGCCGAAACCAGCCTCGATCCGCGCCGCAAACCGGCGGCGGCGGCCAGACGCGCGACGGCGACCGCCATGGCTTCCCGAAGCATATTGGATATTCCTTCGACACTTGAGAGTAACACAAAGAAACCGGGCGCTCAGTAACGCCGGTGCGTCGTTTCGCTTTCCGGCCAGCCATACGACGACGCCCAGACCGCGCGCGACCCCGACTTCCACGACTTACGGCGCTGCGCGTGCGCCGCCCTGCCATGTCCTTCTGCGCGTCGCAGGATTGTGGATGTCCGTGCCTGGCGGGCGCGCTTTTGAAAGAAGCAATCCGCGCCCTGGCTTCAAACCGGAAAGTCCCTCCCCATCAGATCATCCAGCCGGGCCAAGTGAGCAGGCCAGCCGTACCTCGCCCGCACGGCCTCACGCGCACGCCGGCCCATCGCATCCCCTCTGGCGGCGTCTGCCAGCAAACCAAGCGTGAGCGCGGCGAATTCTTCCGCATCGGCGGCGACTTCAAACTCCTTCTCCGCGCCCGCCGCCAGACCGGTCGCCGCTGCGGCGGAGACGACCGCCGGGCGCGCCATCGCCATCGCTTCCAGTACCTTGTTCTGGATGCCGTGCGCGATGCGCAGCGGCGCTTCCACTACGTCAGCATGGGCGAGGTAAGGCCGCACGTCCGGCACGCCGCCTGTCACCGCAACGCCATTCCCGGCCAGCGCCCGTACCGCCGGGGCCGGGTTTGAGCCGACAATCCAGAAACGCACTTCGGGCCGGCTGCGGCGGATGAGAGGCAGGACTTGGCCGGCGAACCAGACTGCCGCGTCGATGTTGGGCCAGTAGTCCATCGCGCCGGTCAACACCAGCACCGGGCCGCCCGGTGGATAAGGGTTGGGCGGCTCGCAGCGGGGGGAAAAGAATTCGGCATCGACACCGTTTTGTATTGTGGTGACGCGCGCTGCCGCTTCCGGCGCACCACGGGTGAACAGGGCCGTTTCCGCGTCGGTGCAGAACAGGCTGGCGTCGTTCGCCAGTGCCATCCGGCGCTCAAAGGTGGCCAGGCGTTCGCCTTCCCGGCGATAGACCCACGACCACGGCCAGCGGCAGCCCGCCGCGTATTGCGTCCATTTGGCGGAATCCACGTCGCAGAAGTCGATCACTCGCCGCGTCAGCGCCGGGGCGGCGAGGTATTGCGCCATCGGCCCGGAAAACACGAGCGCGACGGCAATGCGTTCGCGGGCGACGGTTTCTGTTACCCAGCGCGCCAGGGCGCGGCTGCGGTAGTACGGCAGACTCAGCGCTTCTCCAGTGAGCAGGCCGCGCAAGCTTGCCAGACGCCGCCAGCGCGGCTCGATCCGCTCCGCGCGTACGTCCGCGCACCAAGTCTTCAGGGTGTCGACATGGCGCGCGTCGTCGGGACGGTCGACAAAAGCGCCGAGAAACACGCGATGGCGCAAGGCGAGGTGGCGCAGAACGTTGAACGAGCGCAGTTTGTCGCCTTTGTCGGGCGGATACGGGATGCGGTGCGTCAGGTACAACAGTGGAGGGAGTTCGTCCGTCATTCCGTTACCCCAGGCCGCGCACGAGAAAGGGGCCGATGGCGTTTGCCAGTTTGACCGGCAGGTGTTTCCAGGCCGCGATGAGCAGACGGTATTTTGGATTGGCCGGATTGTTTTCCGGGATGTCCTCGCATTGGTAGAGCCGGTATTCGTAGGACAAGGGTAAGGGCGCGAAGCCCCAGTTCTTTTTGAAATGCCAGGGGCCGGTGCCGATTTTGCTGCGCCCGTAGTCGAACAGGGTGCAGCCGCGCGTCCGGGCGCGGCGCATCAGTTCCCAGTATTTGAAATCGTTGGCGGCAAACTCGCGGGCGCGGTGGCAGTCTCCGGCGTAATAGGGCAGCACTTCATCGCGGAAGTAAAAGGTGAGTACGCCCGACAGGGGCCGCCCTGCGGCGTCGGTGACGGTGAGCACTTCGCAGTGGTCGCCGAATTCGTCGCGCAGGCGCGCGAAAAAACGTTTTGGCAGCGCTGGGGTGCCGTGGCGCAGTACGTTGTCGGCGTAGAGGGCAAAAAAACGGTCGATGCCGTCGTCGAGCCGGGCGAGGAGTCCGTGGCCGATGCCTTTGCGCACCATCGCGCGTTGTTTTCGGGGAATGGCGCGCAGGTTGGCATCGTCGTCGGGCAGGAGGGGTTTGCGGAATGTGACGTAGATATTTTGCCGGGGCCAATCGGTATGGCGCGGGGTGAGGTTGCGGTATTCGAGATGCCGCACGCCCAGCCGGTGCGCCAGGGCTTCGGCTTCGGTTTCAAGTGCGGCGATGGCGTCTTCACCCGCTTCGGCGGCGGCGGCGATGCCACCATAGACGCAGAACGGGAGTGAGGTGAGCGCATGCCCGAACAGGAGGCTTTTGACTTCGGCCAGGGGGAGCACGGCGATAATGTCACCGCCGCGTTCGGCATAGAGGAAAAAGCAACGATGACCGAAAACGTCGGTGAGGATATTTCGCCAGGCCGAGAGGTGGAAAAACGTGGCCTGTGGCGTCGCGCGCACAAAAGCATCCCAGCGCGGCGCGTCCGCGCCGGTGAGCGTGCGGACGGCAACGCCAGCGGGCATTACAGGATGTCCCGGAACACGTCGTCCATCCGTCCCCAACGGAAGTCGTCGAGCAGCAGACGCAGGCGGCCTTCGGTGCGCGACAGGTTGAAGTAATGACGAAAGCGGGCCTTGAATGGCACGTCCTTGACGCGAGGCTGATCGGGGTCGATTTCCCAGGGGTGAAAGTAGAAGACGACGGCGCGTCCGTCGTGGCGGTTGATGCGGGCGATTTGCCAATGTGACATTTCGTAGGGTATGAGGCGGAACCAGCCGCCGCCGCCTGCCGGCCAGTTGCGGTTAGCCCAGCGCACGGTGGCGATCGGAATTTCGACCAAGCCGGAGGGCAAGCGCCAGGGAAAGCGCGGTGCGTCCGGCATGCCGTAGTGGTCGTGTTTGACCGGGTAGACCGAGGAGCTGTAGCGGTGGCCCGCTTCGGCGATGATGTCGTGCGCCCACGGGGTGCTGGCGTCGATGGAAAAGTTTGGGGCGCGATAGCCGAGGATGGGTGCGCCGGAGGTGTCTTCGAGCAGTGTTTTGGCGCGGGTGATGTCGGTGCGGAAGGCTTCGGGCGTCATCATGTTGGCGCGTTCGTGACCGTAGCCGTGGCTGCCCAGTTCGTGGCCATCCTCGACGATGCGGCGCACCAGCAGCGGGTAGCGGGTGGCGATCCAGCCGAGCACGAAAAAGGTAGCGACTACCCCGCGTTCGGCGAGCAGGTCGAGGATGCGGTCGACGTTTTGCTCGATCCGGCATGGCACCGATGCCCATTCTTCACGCGGAAAATACTCCGCCAGCGCCGCGACCTGAAAGTAGTCTTCGACGTCGATGGTGAGCGCGTTGCGCAAGATGCCCAGGCCAGGGGTGGAAACGAGTCTGCTCATGTAGAAAATTCTCCTTGGTGTGCCGCCAGCCATGCCGCGAGGTGCGCGGCGATGCGGCGGGCGCTTTGTCCGTCCCAGTATTCCGGCACCCGTCCCGCCTTGCCGCCGCCATCGAGCACGGCGGCTGCGGCGGTGACAATGGCTTCGGGATGGGTGCCGACCAGGGTGTTGGTGCCCTGCGCCACGGTGATCGGGCGCTCGGTGTTGCCGCGCAGTGTAAGGCAAGACACTCCCAGTGCTGTGGTTTCTTCCTGGATGCCGCCAGAGTCGGTGAGCACCATGCGCGCAGTCGCCATCAGGCCGAGCATGGCGAGGTAGCTTTGCGGCGGCAGCGTCAGGATGCCGGACGCGTCGAGCCGGTTGAGCATGCCGAAACGTTGGAGGTTCGCGCGGGTGCGAGGGTGCAGGACGACGACCAGCGGCAGACGCGCGCCGATGCGGTGCAGGGCGTCGAGAATCGGCCCCAGGGTTTCGGGCCGGTCGACGTTGGCAGGGCGATGCAGGGTGACGAGGCCATGACCGCCAGCAATTTTGCCCGCGTCCAGCCCGGCGGCAGCCAG
>JAITQD010000002.1 GCA_031289095.1 Azoarcus sp. | reverse complement strand
AAGCACGGCTTTGCGCCGCCGGAACGGGCAAGCTGTGCAAAGCTTGCCCTCCGGTGCCCCGAAGGGGCGGGAGAGGGGAAGGCGGTTCAAGTGTAGGGGCACGGCATGCCGTGCCCGCTCTTGGGGAGCGAGGGCGTCCCGCCCTCGCTCCCAAGGGACGCTTCACCACGAACGAGGAAGCGCCTGAATTGTTGAGAACAGCGATACCCATAAATTCAAGCGATTGCCCTGCGCATTTTCGTCATCCTGGGTTTTGAAACGCGGAAACAGCGACAAAACGAGCCGTTCCCTGGATTCGCTGCAAAAAAACGGAACGCTGTTCCGGAATCATTGATCGCAACACAAACCTGAAGTAGAGTGTCGTTTATCGGTCGGCCAGGCTGGATCGTCGCTGTTTATCCTTCGTCCGCCATGCTGCCCCTATCTGTAAAATTCTCACGCTTAACGCCTTTTGGATGACACGATGATGAGCAAAATTTTCTTTCACGATGCCGATATTGAGCTTGAAACGCTCGAGGAAGGCCGCGTCTGCCGGAAGATCCGCGCGCACGACGGCGGTCTGATGATAGTTGAAGTGATCTTCGAGCCGGGCGCGGTCGGCAGTGAGCACCGCCACGTTCATGAGCAGGTCTGTTACTGCCTGGAAGGTGAATTTGAATTCACCGTCGAGGGACAGGCGACCCGCTTGCGCCCCGGCGATTCGGTTTATGTTCCACCCTCCGCGCTGCATGGCGCGGTCTGCCTTGACAAGGGCCGATTGCTCGATATTTTCACGCCGCAGCGTGAAGACTTTCTCAAGAAATAATTTTTGGAGAACGACCGATGAAACTGGATATGCGTTACGGACATCACCCCGAAGACGTCAAACACTACGACACCGAAACCCTGCGCCGCCATTTTCTGGTGGAAAAGATTTTTGTCACCGGCGAGTTGACGCTGGTTTATACCCACGTCGATCGCGTCGTTTTCGGCGGCGCGTCGCCGACCACGCAGGCGCTCGCGCTCGAAGGCGGCAAGGAATTCGGCACGGCGAACTTCCTCGACCGCCGCGAGCTTGGCGTGGTCAACCTGGGCGAACCGGGGCGCGCGCTGGTCGATGGCAAGGCGTATGCGCTGGCCAACGGCGACGGCCTGTACGTCGGCATGGGCGCGGCGACGGTTTCCTTTGAAAGCGACAACGCCGCCCGCCCGGCCAAGTTCTATCTCGTCAGCAGTCCGGCGCACGCCTCCCATCCGACGACGCACATCACCCGCGCCAACGCCAATCCCAGGAAGCTGGGCGACCCGGCAAGCTGCAACGTGCGCACCATCTACCAGTACGTGCACCCCGCCGTGTGCAAGAGCTGCCAACTGGTCATGGGCGTCACCGTGCTCGAAACGGGCAGCGTGTGGAACACCTATCCGCCGCACACCCACGAGCGCCGCATGGAGGTCTACCTCTATTTCGACATGGACCGGAGCACCCGCGTGTTTCACATGCACGGCCAGCCGTCCGAAACCCGCCATATCGTGATGGCCAACGAGCAGGCGGTCATTTCCCCATCGTGGTCGATCCATTCCGGAGTCGGTTCCGGCGCGTATTCCTTTGTCTGGGGCATGGCCGGAGAGAATCAGACCTTCGACGACATGGACACGCTCGGCCCTGACGATCTCAAATAAAGAGAAGGTTTTCACGAACGGGAGTCTCGACGCCTTCAAGCTCGACGGCAAAACCGCCGTCGTCATTGGCTCGGGGCGTGGTTCCAGGCGCTGGTCCAGTCAACGGTTCTCCCGGAAACCGTTGGCATGGTTGACGGCCGCAACGGTCGTCAACCTACAGGCCACAGACTGAATTTTCATTTTGGGCTGTGCGTCCCCGAAAGTTGGTAGTAAAATACTTCATTCTGTTACGTCATGTAGTTGTTCCATATTTGCACAGATAATCGTGCGGAAAAAATCCAGAACTTCATAAGGAAATATGGTTAGGGAGCGTTTCACAGGTGAGTCAAGCCAATCCGTTGCCGCGAAGGCGATCATGCGGGTTACACTGATGTCCGCGGCGGGTAGAGCGTTCCCTGTCTTACAGTTGTGTCGTTTTCGTTTGGTTCCGAGCAGACCGGCGGGTTTTTGCCCGCGCGGCTGAGTTTTTCAACCTCCCATTTGGATGTCCGACCATGAAAGCCAAGAAAGCAAAATACCCAGGTCTACCCACAGTCATCAACGGCAATGGCGCAGTCGCCCATGTCATGGGCCATGTCTGCGGCGGGGTGATTGGTTACCCGATCACTCCGTCCACCGAGATTGCCGAGATCTATGAAGCCTTCCGCGCGGAAGGCGGGATCAACGTGTGGGGCAAGCACCCTTTCTTCTTCGAGCCTGAGGGCGAGCATTCGGCGCAGAGCGGCGCGCTGGGCGCGGCGCTGACCGGCGGACAGTTCATCTCCAACGCGTCGTCGAGCCAGGGCATCCTGTACGCGCTTGAATCGCATTACGTAACGGTCGGCAAGAAGGTCGGCGGCTTCGTGCTGCAAGTGGCGGCGCGGGTGGTTTCCAAGCATTCACTTAACGTGATGGCCGGGCACGACGACATCTATGCCCTGCTGTCTTCGGGCTACACCATCCTGTTCGGTTCCAATCCGCAGGAAGCGAGCGATCTCGCGGCGATCTCTTATCGCACCGCGGCGCTGTCGCTGATTCCTGTAGCCAACACGATGGACGGTTTCGCCACCAGCCACATGATGAGCGAGGCGCTGCTGCCGGAACCGGAACTGTTGCGCGAATATCTGGGCGATCCGTCCGGGCGCATCAAATCGCCGACGCTGGCGCAGGAAGTGCTGTTCGGCTCCAAGGGCCGTGTGTTCCAGCTCGAGCAATTCCTCGC
>JAITQD010000113.1 GCA_031289095.1 Azoarcus sp. | reverse complement strand
TATGTGTTTGAGTTAGGCGCCATTGGTATTTTTATGGTGTTGAACGGGCCGGTCATCAGCAGAGTCGATCAATGGTTTTTCCCCTTGAACAAATCGGAACAATGCTGGAGGCTCTCCGTCCGCATCCTGCGCATCGGCATTGGCCTGCAATTGGTCATACTCGCCCTTACGGAAAAACTGATTGCTCCGGGACTGGGACTTGCCTTTATCGAAATGTATCCTTTTTACAATTTCTTTCTCGCCATTGGACTGGATCAGGTAAGTAACCTGCATTTCGTCTATTTTATAGGCATCTCCGAACTGGTGCTGGGCGGCATGTTGATGCTGGGCATTGCCAGCCGTGTGGTGCTGGCGGCGCTTGCCGCGGCCTTTACGACGACTGCCATCATTCACGGGCTGCATGAAATCCTGGGTCATTTGCCGATCTTTGCGGCGGCTCTCATTCTCTTGCTGGAATGCGTCAATGAACCGAAAAGCAAACCACGCAAAGAAGGCCGCTTGAACATTCGGGCAGGCTTGAAGGCGTGAAACCATATTGAACATGCAGACCGACATCGGGCGCGCGGCGAATGACCCGCCTATACAATTGGCCACTGACCAGGCGTTGGTCGATGGCGTGCTGGCGCGCCGGTTGCGTCCGCTCGCCAAGGCCATCACCCTGATCGAATCGCAGCGCGAAGATCATCGCGCCCGCGCGCAACATCTGCTGGATGCGCTGTTGCCGCACACGGGCGGGGCAATGCGGGTGGGTATCTCCGGCGTGCCGGGGGTGGGCAAGTCCACGTTCATCGAAGCGTTGGGGCTGTACCTGATCGAACAGGGCTTGCGGGTGGCGGTGCTTGCGGTCGATCCGTCGTCGAGCCTGACCGGCGGCTCGATTCTCGGAGACAAAACGCGGATGGAACTCCTGTCGCGCAACCCGGCGGCGTTCATCCGCCCCAGTCCTGCGGCGGGCAGCCTGGGCGGCGTGGCCGAAAAAACACGCGAAGCCATGCTGGCGTGCGAGGCGGCGGGGTTCGACGTTATCGTGGTCGAAACCGTCGGTGTCGGGCAGAGCGAAACAGCGGTCGCGGGGATGACCGACATCTTTTGCCTGCTGCAACTGCCCAACGCTGGCGACGATTTACAGGCGATGAAAAAAGGGGTCATGGAACTGGCCGACCTCATCGCCATCAACAAGGCCGACATTGACCCGACCGCCGCGCTGGCGGCGCGGGCGCAGATGAAGACCGCGCTGCACATGCTGCGACCGGCCAGTCCCAACTGGACAGTGCCGGTGCTCACCCTGTCGGCGCTGAAGCAGGAGGGCGTCGCCGAGTTCTGGCGGACGGTGCAGGACTACCGCGCGGCGATGACGGCGAGCGGCGAGTTCATCGCACGCCGCCGTCACCAGACCACGGCCTGGCTGTGGGAACTGATCGACGCGGGGTTGCGCTGGCGTTTTCGCCAGCATCCGGGCGTCAAGGCGGACTTGCCTGGGCTGCTCGCTGCGGTCGAGGCGGCGCGCACCACGCCAGCGGCGGCGGCGCGCGAGTTGCTTGCACATATGAATGGGTAATACGACAGGCATTCACCGTCACAAGAAAAATTCGGAAGTTCAAGGAGGTCGTTCATGGAAGACATCGTCAAGCAACTGGAAGAAAAACGCGCCAAAGCCCGCCTCGGCGGCGGCCAGAAGCGCATCGACAACCAGCACAAGAAAGGCAAGCTCACTGCGCGCGAGCGCATCGAACTCTTTCTCGACGCGGGTAGTTTTGAAGAGTGGGATACGCTCAAGGAACACCGCTGCGTCGAATTCGGCATGGATCAGGCTGAAAAAGTGCCGGGCGACGGCGTTGTGACGGGGTTTGGCACCGTCAATGGCCGTCTGGTATTCGTGTTCTCGCAGGATTTCACCGTCTTCGGCGGGGCGCTCTCCGAAGCCTACGCGGAAAAAATCTGCAAAATCATGGATCACGCGGTGAAAGTCGGTGCGCCGGTGATCGGCCTCAACGACTCGGGCGGTGCGCGTATCCAGGAAGGGGTCGCCTCGCTCGCCGGCTATGCCGACATCTTCCAGCGCAACGTGCTGGCTTCGGGCGTGGTGCCGCAAATCTCCCTCATCATGGGGCCTTGCGCGGGCGGCGCGGTGTACAGCCCCGCGATGACCGACTTCATCTTCATGGTGAAAGATTCCTCCTACATGTTCGTCACCGGCCCCGACGTCGTCAAAACCGTGACACACGAAGAAGTTACCGCCGAAGAACTGGGTGGCGCGCTCACCCACAGCAGCAAATCAGGCGTGGCCGACCTCGCGTTTGAAAACGACGTCGAAGCGCTGCTGATGATCCGCCGCCTGATCGGCTTCATCCCCTCGTCCAACCGCGAACAGCCGCCGCTCTTGCCGGTCATCGACCCCGCTGCCCGCCTCGACTACTCGCTCGACACCCTGGTGCCGGACAATCCCAACATGCCCTACGACATGAAGGAATTGATCATCAAAATGGTCGACGACGGCGATTTTTTCGAGTTGCAACCCGATTACGCCAAAAACATCATCATCGGTTTTGCCCGCATGGCGGGCGGGCCGGTGGGCATCGTCGCCAATCAACCGATGGTGCTGGCCGGTTGCCTGGACATCAAATCCTCGATCAAGGCGGCGCGCTTCGTGCGCTTCTGCGACGCCTTCAACATTCCCATCATCACCTTCGTGGACGTGCCCGGCTTCCTGCCCGGCACGGCGCAGGAATACAGCGGCATCATCAAGCATGGCGCAAAGCTGCTGTACGCCTATGCCGAATGCACCGTGCCCAAAGTCACGCTCATCACCCGCAAGGCGTATGGTGGTGCGTATGACGTCATGTCCTCCAAGCACCTGCGCGGCGACGTCAACCTTGCTTGGCCGACAGCCGAAATTGCGGTCATGGGCGCCAAAGGCGCGGTGGAAATCATCTTCCGCGAAGAAAAAAACGACCCCGAAAAGCTCGCGGCGCGCGAGGCTGAATACAAAGCCCGCTTTGCCAACCCCTTGGTGGCCGGTGCGCGCGGTTTTATCGACGACGTCATCATGCCGCACGAAACGCGCCGCCGCATATGCCGTTCATTGACGATGCTCAAGAACAAAAAGCTGGAAAACCCGTGGCGCAAGCACGGCAACATCCCGCTCTGATCGCCGCGAGGAAAACGACATGTTCAAAAAAATCCTGATTGCCAATCGCGGTGAAATCGCCTGCCGCGTCATCAAAACCGCCCGCAAGATGGGCATCAAAACCGTCGCCGTCTACTCCGATGCCGACCGGCGTTCGCTCCACGTCCGCCTGGCCGACGAAGCCGTCTTCATCGGCCCCGCGCCGTCGAAAGACTCCTATCTCGTCATGGACAAGATTATCGCCGCCTGCAAAGACACCGGCGCGGAAGCGGTGCATCCGGGCTACGGCTTCCTGTCGGAAAACGAAGAATTCGCGCGCCGGATCGAAGAAGAAGGCATCAAATTCATCGGGCCGAAGCATTATTCGATTGCGCGAATGGGCGACAAAATCGAATCGAAAAAGCTCGCACTGGAAGCCGGTGTCAACACCATTCCCGGCTACAACGAACCCATTACCGGCCCCGACGAAGCGGTGGAAATCGCCAGAAAGGTCGGCTATCCGGTCATGATCAAAGCGTCCGCGGGCGGCGGCGGCAAGGGCCTGCGGGTTGCCTGGAACGATGAAGACGCGCACGAAGGCTTCAGCTCCTGCGTGCACGAAGCCAAAAACTCCTTTGGCGACGACCGTGTTTTCATCGAAAAATTCGTACAAGAGCCGCGCCACATCGAAATTCAGGTGCTGGGCGATTCCTGCGGCAACTACGTCTACCTCAACGAGCGCGAATGCTCAATCCAGCGCCGCCACCAAAAAGTCGTAGAAGAAGCCCCGTCGCCCTTCATTGACCCCGCCACCCGCAAAGCCATGGGCGAACAGGCGGTGGCGCTTGCCCGCGCCGTCCAGTACGAATCCGCCGGCACGGTGGAATTCGTCGTCGGCGCGGACAAAAGTTTCTACTTCCTGGAAATGAACACCCGTCTGCAAGTCGAGCACCCCGTGACGGAATACATCACTGGGCTTGACCTCGTAGAGCAAATGATCCGCGTCGCCGCTGGCGAAAAGCTCGCCTTTGCCCAAAAGGACGTCAAAATCAACGGCTGGGCAATGGAATGCCGGATCAATGCCGAAGACCCGTTCCGGGGCTTCCTGCCTTCCACGGGGCGGCTCGTAAAGTTTCGCGCGCCGCTGGAAAGCAAAAGCGTGCGGGTCGACACCGGCGTCTACGAAGGCGGCGAAATCTCGATGTACTACGACTCGATGATCGCCAAGCTCATCGTGCATGGCGCTTCCCGCCAGCAAGCCATCGAGCGCATGCGCGACGCGCTCAACGGTTTCGTGATTCGCGGCATCAGCTCCAACATCCCGTTCCAGGCGGCGCTGATGCAGCATCCGCGCTTTCAGTCCGGCAGCTTCAACACCGGCTTCATCGCCGAAGAGTACGCCAACGGCTTCGACTCCTCGATGGTGCCGCACGACGACCCGGCGCTGCTCGCGGCGGTGGCGGCTTTCGCCCGCCTGCGCTACATCGACCGTGCAATGAAGATCAGCGGCCAGCACCCCGGTTTTGGCCGCAAGGTCACAAGCGAATGGGTCGCGGTCATGAATGGCGTGCAATATCCCATTGTCGTTTCCCGCACCAAGGGCGGCATGTCGCTCACCCACGGCGACAAAACCTACGACATCGTGTCCGACTGGAGCTTTGGCGACCAGTTATTTACCGGCACAGTCAACGGCCAGCCGATCTGCCTGCAAATAGAGCGGCACGGCCTTGCCTACCGCATTTCCCACTTTGGCCTCCAGGTTGCCCCGGTGGTGATGACGCCTTATTCGGCCTATTTGCTCTCGCTGATGCCCGAAAAAGCGCCCCCCGACCTTTCCAGGTTCCTTATTTCGCCCATGCCGGGCCTGCTGCGCGAAGTCGCGGTCGCAGAAGGGCAGGAAGTCAAGGCCGGTGAAAAGCTCGTCGTCATCGAAGCCATGAAGATGGAAAACATCCTCAAGGCTGAGCACGACGTGAAAGTGAAAAAAATCGTCGCCCAGCCGGGCGCGAGCCTGTCGGTGGACGAAGTGATCATCGAGTTCGAGTAAACGCGAGGGTTGCTGCCGAAAACAAAAAAGCCCGTTTTTGCGACGGGCTTTTTTGTTTGAAATCGTTTTTGTGCCGTTTGCCGGGAGCCTCCACGTCTGTGGCTTGCGTATCCACCCTTTCTTCTGTCAGAATATCCGGCTTTCCCCTTGCTCCACCGGTTCTCGCATGCCGGGGGGCTGAACCATCAACCACAAGGAGTCTCAATGCGACATTATGAAATCGTCTTCATCGTGCACCCGGATCAGTCCGAGCAGGTGCCCGCGATGATCGAACGTTACAAGGGCATCGTCACCGCCCGCAACGGCCAGATTCACCGGCTGGAAGACTGGGGCCGCCGACAAATGGCCTATCCGATCCAGAAAGTGCACAAGGCCCACTACGTGCTCATGAACATTGAGACCGATGGCGAAACGCTCGCAGAACTCGAACATGCGTTCAAGTTCAACGATGCCGTGCTGCGCCACCTCACCATCAAGACGAAGAAGGCAGTCACGACCCCTTCGCCGATGATGAAGGAAGAAAAGTCGCGCTCGCTGACCGCTCCCGTAGCGGAGGGCGACGCCGGGACGCCGGTCGCCGAACCCGCTGCTGAACCCGCCGCCGAGCCGGTTTCGGCCTGAGTGTCCACGGAAGCAGCCAACGAACTGCGGCTGGCGGCGCGCATCGTCGAAATTTCGGCCCTGCGGCGCACTCCGGCGGGCATCCCGGTTCTGTCCTGCATTCTGGCGCATGAATCCCGGCAAATCGAAGCGGGAATCGCGCGCGAAGTGAAGCTGGAACTGCCGGCGATGGCAATCGGTGAACTGGCGCAGACGCTGGCCGCTGTCTCTCCCGGAACGGATGTGTCGGTGACGGGTTTCATGGCGGCGAAAAGCGCGCGCAGCCGCATGCCGGTGCTGCATCTGAACGCAATCGAATTCACGGAAGGAATCTGAAAATGGCTTTCAAACCCAAGTCCAAGTTCAAGAAAAAAGAAGATCGCGGTGGCCGCGGTCTTTTCAAGCGTCGCAAGTTCTGCCGTTTCACGGCGGAAAAAATCGAGGAAGTCGATTACAAGGATGTGGATATCCTGAAAGACTTCATCACCGAAAACGCCAAGATCATGCCGGCGCGCATCACCGGCACCAAGGCGGGCTATCAGCGCCAGTTGTCGGTGGCGGTGAAGCGCGCCCGTTTCCTGGCGCTCCTGCCTTACACCGATCTGCATCAGTAAGGAGGCGGCGATCATGCAAATCATTCTGCTCGAAAAGGTCGGCAAACTCGGTGAGTTGGGCGAGGTGGTCAAGGTCAAGGACGGCTACGCGCGCAATTACCTGATTCCGCAAGGGCTTGCCAAGCGCGCCACTGAGGCCAACAAGGCCGCATTCGAGGCTCGCCGCGCCGACCTCGAACGCGCCCAGACCGACAAGCTGGCCGCCGCGCAGGCGGTGGGCGCCAGGCTCGAAGGTCTGATGGTTCAGATCACCCGCAAGGCTGGCATGGATGGGCGTCTGTTCGGCTCGGTGAGCAACATCGACGTGGCCGATGCGCTCGTGGCGCAAGGCTTCGACATCGAACGCGCCGCCATCCGCATGCCGGACGGCCATCTGAAACAGGTCGGCGATACCCGGGTCGACATCACGCTCCACGCCGACGTCGTTGTGCCGATCACCGTTTCGGTGCTGGGCGAACAGTAAGCCGTTCGTTGGATTGCGGCAAATTGACAAAGCCCCGAAAGGGGCTTTGTCAATTTATGGCCGCCAGAAATCATTAATGGCGCAACCTGGATCAGCGAGCCGTTCAGCCGCGAACGCCGCGCACTGAACGGAACAGGTCAATTTTCCCATCCTCCTCCCGTGCAGACGCGGTTGCGCCCGCTTTTCTTGGCGGTATAGAGGTTGGCGTCGGCGTGGGCAAGAAAGGTTTTTGGGTCGTCGGCGAGTGTGGGAATGATCGCCGCCGCGCCGATGCTGATCGTTGTGTGTGTGGGTTGGCCGTCGGTGGTGGGAATTTCGGTGGCGCTCACTTGGGCGAGGATGCGTTCGGCCACGGTCAGCGCGGCGTCCAGACTGCTTTGCGGCAGCAGCATGCCGAATTCCTCGCCGCCAAGCCGCGCAGCCAGGTCGCCTGGACGGCGGGCGGTCTCGGAGAAGATTCTGGCGACGGCCTTGAGCAGCGCGTCGCCCTGCGGATGACCGTATGTGTCGTTGTAGGTCTTGAACTTGTCGATGTCCATCATCAGGAATGCGACGGGCGATTTTTCGCGTATGGCCCGCCGCCATTCCAACGCCAGCCGGTCGTCGAACTGCCGCCGGTTGGCGATGCCGGTGAGTGAATCGGTGTGGCTGGCCGTTTCACTGGCGCGAAGCTGGCGCACGATTCTCATCTGCGTGTCCACGCGAACCTTGACAACGGTGGGCCGGAACGGTTTCTGGATGTAGTCGCTGACGCCGAGACTGAAACCTTTTTCCTCGTCCTCCTCGCCGGTGAGGCCGGTGATGAAGATCACCGGAATGTTTCGGGTGGCCTCGTCGGATTTCAGGCAGGTGAGTACGTCAAAGCCGCTCATGCCCGGCATCATCACGTCGAGCAGGATGAGATCGGGTTTGTTGCTGGTCAGCATCTTCAGCGCCTGCGCGCCGGATTTCGCTATGAAGACGTCGTAGTCCGGCGAGAGGATTTTTTTGAGCGCCAGCAGGTTGAGAGTGTCGTCGTCGACCAGCAGGATCGTGTTCCTCGTTTCATCCTCCGTCGCCCCGGACGCGCCTTCGGGGGCGTCACCAGCGAGTAGCATTTTTTGCTGGAGCATGGACAGGGTTTCCAGTGCGGAGGGGAAGTCCAGATCGCGCATCTGCGCCGCGAATATTTCGTAGACCGGGCCGAGCGGCGAGAGCAGGCGGTGGATGTCGTCGCTCATGTCGAGGCAGTCGGCGCTGCCCGTTGCGAGCAGCGGCTCCAGTTTGTCGAGCAGAGCGAAGGCTTGGTCTTTGTCCATCTGGGTATCGGGCGCTGCTTCGCGGTTCGCTTCGGCGTGCTGCGTCAGGCGCTCCAGTTCCGTCAGCACGGGTTGCAGGGCCGCAGCGAGCGCGGCGAGGACGTTCGCCGTCCGGGTGGCGTCCGTGTCGACAGCCAGCAAGGTTTCGGCATCGGCGGCGGCGGCGGACAGATGCGCCGCGCCGATGGCTGCGGCCTCGGATTTCAGGGTGTGAACGAGGCGATGGGCGTCCTGCCGTCTGTCCGCCGCCAGCATGTCGGCGATGCCGGCGGCTGCGGCGTGGTGCTTGGCGTGGAAGTCCGTCAGGATGCGCGTATAGAGCGCTTCGTCGTCCATGAAGGTGGCGAGTCCTGCCGCGCGGTCGATGGCCGGTTCATGCGCCGTCTGGATGGCTTCGCCACGCGCGCAATGACGCTCTGGGCTGGCTGCGGCTTCGGGGATTCGGGTCTCTGTCGAACCTGAAGCGTCAGGGACGGGCCGGGAAGCGAGACCGGCATCCGGCGTTTCGCCGTCACAATAAACCAGTTTGTCCCGGGGTAGCCAGCGGACGAGCACCTTGTCCAGGTTGTCGGAGTCGATGGGTTTGGAGACGAAATCGTTCATGCCAGCGGCAAGAAAGGTATCCCGCATGCCCGTGATGACGTTGGCCGACAGCGCGACAATGGGCAGGGCACGGAAACGTTCGCCGTCCATTGCGCGGATGAGGAGAGTGGCTTCGATACCGTCCATCTCCGGCATCATGTGATCCATGAACACTAGGTCGAAAGGCGCCGCCGCGACCTTTCGGATGGCCGCTATGCCGCTTTCCGCCGTTTCGGCCTTGATGCCGCGCCGGGCGAGGTAGCCCGCAGCGACCGTGAGATTGATGGCGCTGTCGTCGACGATCAGCACTTTGGTGTCCGGGCGCACGGTGAAACTGGGCGCGGTTTCTTGCGCGTGATTGGCGCTGGCGGCGTTGCCTTCGGTGAGCGGCAGCCAGACGGTGAAGGTCGATCCCGCGCCGTATTCGGATTGAACGGCGATTTCGCCGTCCATCAGTTTGACAAGGCGATGGACGATGGGAAGCCCCAGTCCGGTGCCGGCGATGTGGCGGTTTTCCTTCGTGTCGAATCGCGCGAAGCTCTCGAAAATTCGGGGGATGTCCTTTTGCCGGATGCCGATGCCGGTGTCGCGCACGATGATGGCGAGGTAATCCCGTCCGTTGCGCAAAACGCGCTCGGCGCGGAATTCGATCCAGCCTTCGTTGGTGTATTTCACCGCGTTGGAGAGGATGTTGAACATGACCTGTCGCAGTCGCACTTCGTCGCCGTGGAGGATGTCCGGCACGTTGGAGGCCACGTCGTGGCGGAATTGCAGGGTCTTGCCGCGCAGGGTGACGCGGATCAGCGAGCAAACGTTGTCGAAAACGTTCCGGATGCTGTAATTCACCGGCGTGAGCGTCACCTTGCCGGCGTCCATCGTTGAGAGATCGAGAATGTCGTTGACGATTTGCAGCAGCACGTTGCTCATGCTGCGGATGTCCCGCAGGGCGTGCACCTGCGCTTCGTCCAGGTTGTCGGTGCGCATCAGGTCGGCCAGGCCGAGGATGGCATTCATCGGCGTGCGGATTTCGTGGCTCATCGTGGCCAGAAAGGTGCTTTTGGCCTCCGCCGCTGCCTGTATGGCGCGGTTTTCAACCTTGAGCGCTTCGCTCTTTTCGCGCGCCATGTGGATGTCGCGCAAATCGTGTATGGTGCTCAATACCCGCCAGGAGCCACGCCAGGGCACACGGCACAGGGTGACTTCCGCCGGGAAGATTTCGCCTTTCTTGTTGAAATATTGCCGCTGACGCTGAAAAGAATCCTGTCCGGCTTCGGAAGCGGCTCGAATTCTCGCGCGGCATTTCTGTTCGTCGTATGCGCCGTCAGCCTGTTCGTTGGGGTACAGGCGGTGGAAATCGCGCAGGAACGTTTCTTTGTCCGGATAACCGAATAACGCCAGCGTCCGCGTGTTGCAGTCGAGCGGCGTGCCTTCGTGGTCGAAAAGGATGCAGGCAGTCTGGATGGCGTTGAGCATGACCAGCGCGCGTGCGTTGGCCTCGCGGGTTTCGGCCTCCTTGGCCTTGATTTCGCGCAAGTCGAAGCAGTAGGCGGCGACGTAATCGTTGCCGTCCTCGCCCCGGATGCGCCTCATCGTCGCTTGCGCGGGCACCGGCTCGCCCTGGGCGGTCTGGTGCGTCCAGAGAAAGTGGGCCTGGCCGTTTTCCAGCGCCTCGCGCATGTAGCGCGGGGCCGCTGTCGCGCTGCTTTCGCCGTTCGGCTGCGTTTCCGGGCACAAAGCGCCGAAAAAATGTTCGAGCACGTAAGCCTTGTCGGGGGCGTTCAACATGCGCACTGCGCCCTCGTTGCAGTCGAGCAGATTGGCCTGGCTGTCCCAGATGGTGGCGCACAGGGGAGTGGCTTCCAGCATGATCCGGATGCGTTCGTACGTGATGCGAAGCTGCTTTTCGAGTGTTTTGTGCTGGCGAAGGTCGATGTAGAAGGACGCGATGCGCCAGCCGCCATCCATCCAGGGAATGCGGGTGGTGAATACGAGCACCGGCAGCGCCTCGCCCGAGGCCGTCTGGAACATCCATTCGTTTTCCTGCGGTTTGCCGCTGTCGAGCACTTCTCGAACGATTCTTGCAATGGACGATTCGTTGTCGGGCTGGAATCCCGGTATCAGTTCGGTTTGCCGTTCGATGAGTTCCTGTCCGCTCTCCACGCCGAATAGGGCTGGTGCAGCCTGGTTGCAATATTCGATGCAGTTGTTGTCGTTCCGGATGATGCAGGCGATGGGTATACTATTCAGGATTCCGGTGACGTTTTTTTCCACAAGACGGAAAAGCGGCGCGTCTGCTTCGCCTTCCATCTGGCTGCGCGAATCGTCGGTGTTCATATCATTCCTCAAGGCGCTTCGTGGGCACTCGTGCATTATTTGGCACGGGCGAAAAGCATGAAACGCAAGATTTCACACAGCGATATATAAAAGTAATCAGATTTGCGTTGACTTTCATTTTGGAGTCTGAAGTTCTGGTTTGCCGGTGAACCCGTTTCTCCAGCTTTATATCGTCGCAATATCCACGCAAATGACTTGCGCATTCGGCTTTTCTTCTGTCGGAACCTCCAGTTTCCTTCTTGCCAAACTGGTTATTGCATGCCGGAAGGCTACAATAATGTCTTATGTGGTATTATGAAAGCATCGACCTGCCACAACCAGTTCTACCTTTATCAGCAATGACTGGCACAATACGGTCGCCCCGTAACCGTTACGCAAAATTCCCATGCCGACCATCATCACCCATACTGCTCCCGTTCTTGCGCTTGGCGTGGCGCTCGGTTTGCGCCGCATTCCGGTGCGTCTTTTCTGGGTGGCCGCTTTCTGCACGATGTTGCCCGATTTCGATGTGATCGGCTTTCGTCTCGGGGTGAAGTACGCCGATCTCTTTGGACATCGGGGGTTTTCCCATTCGCTTCTGTTCGCCGTGCTCTGCGGCGGCCTGGGATGGATGGCGGCAACATGGTTGCGCTGTCGGCGATGGCTGGCTTTTGCCCTGATCTTTGCCGCTGTTGCCAGCCACATCGCCCTCGACGCTGCAACAAGCGGCGGGCTGGGCGTGGCGGCTTTCTGGCCGTTTTCCGAGGCGCGCTATTTTTTCCCTTGGCGACCGATCCGGGTTTCTCCCCTGAGCCTGCACGCTTTCGTGTCCGGGCGCGGCCTTGATGTGCTGCGCTCCGAGTTGCTGTGGGTGTGGCTGCCTTGTCTGACGCTCGCACTCGCGGTACGGCTACGCCGCGCCATGTAGGAATGTCAACAACGCTACATCGTTGCATTG
>JAITQD010000028.1 GCA_031289095.1 Azoarcus sp. | reverse complement strand
GGTGGCGCCGTCATCGTCAACATGGCCGACACGATGGTGGTCGCTTCCATCTGCGCCTCCAAAGACGTGAAGCCTGGTCAGGACTTCTTCCCGCTCACTGTCGATTACGTCGAAAAGTTCTACGCCGCCGGTCGCATTCCCGGCGGTTTTTTCAAGCGCGAAGGCCGTCCGACAGAAAAAGAAACGCTCACATCGCGCCTCATCGACCGCCCGATCCGGCCACTTTTCCCGGACGGTTTCCATAACGAAGTCCAGGTCATCGCCATCGTCCTGTCGCTGAACCCGGAAGTCGACGCCGACATCCCGGCGATGATCGCCGCTTCCGCCGCGCTGGCAATCTCGGGCGTACCCTTCAACGGCCCCATCGGCGCGGCTCGGGTCGGCTACGCCAACGGCCAGTACCTGCTCAACCCGACCACCAGCGAACTCGCTGGAAGCCAGTTGAACCTCGTCGTCGCCGGCACCGCAGCAGCGGTGCTGATGGTCGAATCCGAAGCACAGGAACTTTCGGAAGAAGTCATGCTCGGCGCGGTCGTCTATGGTCATGAGCAATTGCAACACGCGATCCACGCCATCAACGAACTGGTCGAAATCGCCGGCAAGCCGGAATGGGACTGGCAGCCGCCGCCCAAAAACGAAGCGCTGATCGCGCGCGTCACTGAACTTGCCCGTGCCGATCTCAAACAGGCATTCACCATCACCAGCAAGCAGACGCGCGGCGCCCGCCTCGCCGAAATCAAAAAGGCGACACTCGCCGCCATCGCGGCAGACGACACGCCACCGTCGGAAAACGACGTCAAGGACATCCTTTTTTCGCTCGAAGCGGACATCGTGCGTGGTCGCATTCTCAATGGCGAGCCGCGTATCGACGGACGCGACACCCGCACCGTGCGCCCAATCGAAATCCGCACCGGCGTGCTGCCGCGCACACACGGATCGGCGCTCTTTACCCGGGGCGAAACCCAGGCGCTGGCGATCGCCACGCTCGGCACCGGGCGCGATGAGCAGATCATCGACGCCATCGCGGGCGAATACCGCGAAAACTTCATGCTGCACTACAACTTCCCGCCCTTCTGCACCGGCGAAACAGGTCGCTTCGGCGGCACCAAGCGCCGCGAAATCGGCCATGGCCGCCTCGCCAAGCGCGCGCTGATCGCCGTGCTGCCCAAGCGGGAAGACTTCAGCTACACCATCCGCCTTGTCTCCGAAATCATGGAATCTAACGGTTCCTCGTCGATGGCCTCGGTCTGCGGCGGTTCGCTCGCCCTGATGGACGCCGGGGTGCCGATCAAGTCGCACGTCGCCGGCATCGCCATGGGTCTCATCAAGGAAGGCAACCGCTTCGCGGTACTCACCGACATCCTCGGCGACGAAGATCACCTCGGTGACATGGACTTCAAGGTCGCCGGCACCGTAAATGGCGTCACCGCGCTGCAAATGGACATCAAGATCCAGGGCATCACCAGGGAAATCATGCAGGTGGCCCTGTCGCAGGCCGGCGAAGGCCGCCGCCACATACTCGGCCTCATGCAGCAAACGATCGAGGGGGCGCGCGGACAGGTTTCCGAATACGCGCCGCGCATGATCACGATGAAGATCAACCCGGAAAAGATCCGCGACGTAATCGGCAAGGGCGGCGCGGTGATCCGTGCCCTTCAGGAAGAAACCGGCACCGTGATCGAAATCGAAGACGACGGCGGCATCACCATCTCCAGCGTCAGCGCCGAGGGCGCGCAGGAAGCGAAGACGCGGATCGAAGCGATCACCGCCGACGTCGAAATCGGCAAAGTCTACGAAGGCACCGTGCTACGGCTGCTCGATTTCGGCGCCATCGTCAACATCCTGCCGGGCCGCGACGGACTACTGCACGTCTCGCAGATCGCCAACGAGCGCGTCAACAACGTGGCCGATTACGTCAAGGAAGGTCAGGTCGTGCGCGTAAAAGTGCTGGAAACTGACGAGCGCGGCAAGATTCGCCTCTCGATGAAGGCGTTGCTCGAAGCACCTCGGCCAGCAAGCGAGTAAACCGCCGGATACGGCGACAAACTCAAAAAAGGACGCTCCGGCGTCCTTTTTTTTCTGGCCATGCGTACAGAAGCTGCATCCGGCGGCAGGCGCGCCGCGCCGGAAGAATATAGCCATTCCCACAATCATTCATTCGCCCGTTCGCCCTGAGCTTGTCGAAGGGCGTGTTCCCGTTCATGGTTCGACAAGCTCGCCACGAACGGAAAATTATCTGGAATGGCTACAAGCTAAACAATGTATTGACTCTTTTAACTGAAACAAATAGTCTTGCGGAATAGATTCTTGGCGGAAGTGGGAGTTCGTGATCCAGGACGCCAAGGATCGACGATGGGGTTGTCCCGCAGGCTCCCGGCGTATCTCGTGGAACTGTGTGGGGTGGCATCTGTTCCACTGTTCATTTCATGCAAAAGGAAAATTTTGATCATGACACTTGCCAATTATTCTCCCTCCAGGCCACGCGCGCGGCGCAAGCCCCTGACCTTCGTCTCAGCAGTCATGTACGCCGGTGCGCTGGCCGTTTCAACGCCCGCAGTATCGGCGCCCATCACCGTCTACAACCCGCTGCAACCGCCGATCCCCTTGTATGCCCCGGTGTGTGCTGCGCACGTACATAGCCTTGGCTCAAACGGCCCCTGCGTGGTGGAATTGCAACTCCTGCTCAATTTCTGGCTGTCGCCCTGCTGCATCAGGGCAATTCCGGTGACCGGGCGATTCGACGGCCCCACGTTCGCAGCGGTTCAAACCTTCCAGCGATTGAATCACCTCAAGGTCAATGGCCGGGTCGACGCCACGGTTGTTCGGGCGCTGTACTATGTCCCACCGCCGCCCGTTTATTCCCCCTGGATGCCGCCGCCTGTCTATTCTCCCTGGATGCCGTCCCCTTGGAGGCGACCCTGATCACACCAGCTCAAGCCCCAATAACACCCGTGCGGGGTTGCGTAGCAGCAAGGTCGTGACAAGCCTTTCTTGACTGGAAGGCGCGTCCTCACTAGAATGCGCGCCTTTAGTTCCTCGATAGCTCAGTCGGTAGAGCGACGGACTGTTAATCCGCAGGTCCCAGGTTCGAGCCCTGGTCGAGGAGCCATCCATTACAGCGGTTTCGCCCGTGCGATCCGCAGTGTGTGCTTCATTCCTCGATAGCTCAGCCGGTAGAGCGACGGACTGTTAATCCGCAGGTCCCAGGTTCGAGCCCTGGTCGAGGAGCCAACACGAAAGCCTGCTCGTTTTCATGCTGCTGCAAGGCGCGAGCGCCCTCACGGGCCAGCCTCATCATCGCCAGCCGCAACGACAGGGAAGCCGGTAGAATTTTACGTTTCTCCATCCCGGTTTCCAGAGGCAGTCTTGTTCCCGTTCCGCTCCGCGTCTTCCTCCACGTTCCGCATCGCGGTCAACGGCTACGGTCGCATTGGCCGCTGTTTCGTACGCGCCATTCACGAAGCCGGACTTGCCGACCGCCTCCGCATCGTGGCGATCAACGAACCCGCCGACCTCGCCAGCATTGCCCACCTCACCCGCTTCGATTCCACCCACGGTCGCTTTCCGGGCCAGGTTGCTCTGAGCGACGGGGATACCCTCATCCTGGATGGTCGCCCGATCGCCGTCACCCACGCCATCACACCCGAAAATACCCCCTGGCGCACCTTCAGCCCCGATCTTCTCGTCGAATGCTCGGGCCGCTACGTCGAGCGCGCGCAATTGCAGCGTTTCATCGACGCTGGCTGTCCGCGCCTGCTGCTCTCCAACCCAGGCGCGCATGCGCACGACGTCGACGCCACCGTAGTGCATGGCGTCACCCACGCCAGGTTCGACCCGCAGGCCCGGCTGGTTTCTGCCGCCTCGTGTACGACCAATGCCGTCATTCCCGTGCTCGCGCTGTTACAGCGCGAATGCGGCCTCGAACGGGTATTGCTCACCACCTTGCACTCGGCGATGAACGACCAGCCGCTCATCGACGGCTACCACCACCACGAACTCGCCCGCACCCGCTCGGCGATGCAGTCGATCATCCCGGTGGCGACAGGTCTGGCGCGCGGCGTCGAGCGCCTGTTGCCCGAGCTCACCGGACGTGTCGAAGCCAAGGCAATCCGGGTGCCGACCCATAACGTCTCGGCCATCGACATGGTGCTCACCATGAAGGAAGACATCGGCGCGGCTCGCATCGACAACCTGCTGCGCGAAGCCGCGCATGGCCCTTACGCCGGTATCATCGACTGGTCGAACGCACCGCATGCCTCGATCGACTTCAACCACGACCCGCATTCGGCCATCGTCGACGGCAGTCAGACCCGCGCCTGCGGGCCGCGCGTGGTCAATCTTTTCGTGTGGTTCGACAACGAATGGGGTTTCGCCAACCGCATGGTCGAACTGGCGCGGCATTGGCTGGAAAGCGTGGCGGGCCAGGAAGCACCGTCTACGTGAAAAATATTGCACGCACCAAAAAAGAAAGCCCCCGAACGGGGGCTTTCCTGATCTGAACCGAAAGAACTCAGGCGTGCATGGAGCGACGACGACGCGCCACCGCACCCACTACAGCCAGCCCTGCCAGCAGCATGGCGAAGGACTCGGGTTCGGGAACCGCAGTAATGTTCAGGGTACCCAGCCCCCAATTCTGGTTGGCGGGAACCGAGCCAGTATAGTCATCGCCGAGCACAATTTCGAAACTGGTGATGGCCGTCGTCCAGCCAAGGTTGAACTGCTGGGCGTCCGTAGTCACGTAGGCCGTGGAGGACGAAACCTCAGTACTGCCGTTGTAACCGATGATCGTCAGTGTTTGCGAACCGGAGTAACCGGCAAGAACGAGGGAATTCAACAGAAAACCGGTACCCTCGCCGGCATAGGAGAACGTGACCGGGCTGGCTTCGAGCCTCGAAGACCCTACCCAGTTGTAACCCGTAAAGGCCGCGACGCTTGCATAACCGGTGCCCGCGTAGGTGCTGCTCGTACCGTCGACCCAATTGACCTGCCAGTTATTGGTATTGAAGTACGATGTGCCCGAGCTTGTAAAATAGACATCCTCAGCAGTACCAATGGCGGCATTCGCCACACTGGCAGCCATGAGGGCGGGTACAGCAAAGAGCCAAAGTTTGGTGTTCATGTTGAGGTTCCTGTGATCAGAGAATCGAAACGACCCGAGTAATCCGATAGTAGCACGATTCGTGCCCTGGCATGCAAATATAAAATATTTATATTTATTCAATACCTTAACTTGTGCCCCGCGAGGCTCTGGCAAGTTCCTCGATAGATATAGTAAAAAAAACCGACAGACCTCCCGGGGAGGAGCATTCCGCATGCCCGGCGCGGACAGCGAAACCCGCCAAACGTCACACGGAGTGCACATAAAAAAACACTGGGGGAAGACTCCCGCCAGTGTTTTCAACTTCTGCCGCAAACGGCGCATCTTCAACGTCGATAATTTTTACAGGGTCAATCCGGCCTGCGCCAGCGGCTGACGCCAAACCCGGCGATGCCGACACCCAGCAAGGCAAGCAGTCCAGGCTCGGGAATCGAATTTGTGCCGATGCCCGGATCGCCCAGAACCCAATGCTGACCATCGCCGGCCATATCGGTAACGTCCGCCAGAAAATCATCACTGCGCGCGATAGTGAACTGATCCGCCCAGCCAGGCATCGCGTTCATTGCGGACGAACCCCATGCGCTGACCAGAACAGGGAATCCAGCGCGAAAGCCGCCCGTGTAGCGAAAACCCAACGGAGAGTATGGGTAGGGATTGAACGCCAGCCACGAAACCGCAGCAGCGGTCACGCCCGCATAACCGCTCTTTGCTGGCAACCAAGCGCCATCAATGAACGAGACTTCATTGCTCACGACATTGAAGTACGGGACAGCGCTTCCATGCGAAAAATCGACCACATGCGCCTGAACTCCCTCTCCGCACAGCAAGGCGGAAAGCGCAAACAAGCATGGCTTCATGTTCATGTCGGACGTCCTGGTAGAAGACAGACTGACATACCGCCGCATAATCCATGCCCAGCCATTCCGCCATGAGCAAAAAAGCTTTCATTTCAACAAAGTATATTGTATCCCCAAAAATAAACACGGGCAGGAATGTCATATGGAAGCCCGGTTGTAAAAAAATACGACATTACACATGGCGCAAATACCTGCTCTTGACAAGCGCCACAACCCACCCCCGGCCTGCGTGCCGGGGTTTGGTCTTTTACGGAGACGCCCACCCGGCCAACAATACCGGGGGGCGTCGGCCTTCACGAACGGCACGCGTCTGCGGGGTATTCTCCCGTAGTCTCCCATGCCACCCGCAAGCTCTTTACAGCGCGGGAGGCTGGCTCTTGAGCCACTCGCGCATGATGGCGTTGATCCGCGTCTGCCACCCCTTGCCCGTGGCCCGCAAGCCTTCGAGCACGTCGATGTCCATCCGCAGCGAAACCATCTGCTTCACGGGCCGTTCATAGGGCGGCCGCCCCCTCCGAGCTTTCACTACTTCAGGCATGTTTACCCCCTTCTGCTGCGGCAAATTGGTCTTCGTCGCAATCCACAAAATAGTCACAAAACTGCAAGCGACCCTTCCCGATTATAAAGCAAGCTACATGCAACGACTTATTGTAAACATGATATTTCTCGTTGCATGCCGCCATCGGGTAGCCGCATCCATGCGGAAACATCACATCGTCACCACCTCCTGCGACTGCATCTTCGTCAATGCGTTCCCACAACGACCGCCGCACCGACGTTCAAAGAGGGCGGCATTCCATTTTTCGCCGTGCGAAATCCGGAACCGGACAACTATGCCCCCATCCACGATTAAAGTACCGCCGCCAGGAGCCGTAGACAAAAACGAACACTCGTGCGGAGCACCCGATGAAAAGCATCAAACCCATCCACACCACGGACGACTACCATGCCGCAATAGCACGCGTAGATGAACTGTGGGAAGCCGCACCCGGCACGCCAGAAGGCGATGAGCTGGAAGTGCTGGCGGTGTTGATCGGCAGCTACGAAGAAGATCGGCAACCCTCCATGCCCGAAGCCGATTCGCTCGAAGCCATTACCTATCTCATGGAACAACGGGGACTATAAGACCAAGAAAAAATCGCGGCGGCATGTCGCCTCACTGGAAAGCGTCGGCACGCCGGCGCTTTTTTTTGTGTTCAACCGGAAACCTGGTTCGCGCCAGGCTTCCGGGGAATGATTTTCAACGCCTTCCGGGGGCGATTTGCCTCCAGGCCTCGTGGATTTCGCCGAGTAGCGACAGCACCTCCCGCATGGCGGGGATGTCGTTTTTCATGTTCGCCCACAGCAGCCTTGAGACCATGTAATCGTAAAGCGCGCTCAGGCGCACCGCCAGCTCGCCCCCTTGCCGCATGTCCAGGCTGACCTTCAGGCCGTTACTGATGATGTCGATGGCCTTGGAGATGCTGGCGCCGCGCCCGGCGACGTCCCCCTTTTCCGCGTACACTCTGGCGACGTTGATCGCGGTCTCCGCGCCTTCAAAAAGCAGCACGATCAGCCGGTGCGGGCTGGCCGTGGCGATGTCGGATTCGTGACCGAGATCCGCGTAGGCCCGGGCCGGATTGCTGTGACTGCCGAACATGGAAGGCTCTCCTTTTAGCTCGTGCTCGTGCTGAGCGCCGCCAACTGG
>JAITQD010000017.1 GCA_031289095.1 Azoarcus sp. | reverse complement strand
ATCTTGTCGATCTCGTCGATGTAGACGATGCCCTGCTGCGCCTTCTCGACGTCGTAGTCGCACTTTTGCAACAACTTCTGGATGATGTTCTCGACGTCCTCGCCCACGTAGCCGGCTTCGGTGAGCGTGGTGGCGTCGGCCATCACAAAGGGTACGTTGAGCAGCCGCGCCAGCGTCTGCGCGAGCAGCGTCTTGCCCGAGCCGGTCGGCCCGATCAGCAGGATGTTGCTTTTGGCAAGCTCCACATCGTCCTTGACGGCGCTGCCGATGTGGCGCAGGCGCTTGTAGTGGTTATAGACCGCCACGGACAGGTTGCGCTTGGCCTGGGCCTGGCCGATCACGTACTGGTCGAGGATGGCGCAAATCTCATGGGGCGTTGGCAACTGCCCGCGGATGTTCTCCACCCCGAGACCGTCAGCAATTTCCTCGCGGATGATGTCGTTGCACAGTCCGATGCACTCGTCGCAGATGAACACGGACGGCCCCGCAATCAGCTTGCGAACCTCATGCTGGCTCTTGCCGCAAAACGAGCAGTAAAGCAGCTTTTCTCCGTCAGAGTTCGACCTTTTGTCCGGCATGATTGTCTCCTCGTCAGATCTCGTCGCGGGTAGCCATGACTTTGTCGATGAGACCGTACTCCCTCGCCGCTTCCGCAGACAGGAAATTGTCCCGATCGGTATCTTTTTCGATCTCCTCGACCGGTTTTCCTGTGTGTTTGGACAACATTGTATTCAGGCGAGAGCGCAAATGGAGAATTTCACGGGCATGGATCTCAATGTCGGACGCTTGCCCCTGGAAGCCGCCCAGCGGCTGGTGGATCATGACTCTGGAATTCGGCAGACAAAAACGCTTGCCCTTTGCCCCGGCAGCAAGCAGGAACGCGCCCATGCTCGCCGCCTGCCCGATGCACAGCGTGCTGACGTCGGGCTTGATGAACTGCATGGTGTCGTAGATCGCCATCCCCGCCGTCACCACGCCGCCAGGAGAGTTGATGTAGAAGTGAATATCCTTGTCGGGATTTTCCGATTCAAGGAACAGCAACTGAGCCACGATCAGGTTTGCAGTGTTGTCGTCGACCGGGCCGACGAGGAAGATAATCCGCTCCTTGAGCAGGCGCGAATAAATGTCGTAGGCGCGCTCGCCGCGTCCGCTTTGCTCGATCACCATCGGCACCAGGCCAAGACCAACCGGGTTCCATGCGCTGCCCTGTGCGGATTTATCGTTCATCGTAAAACTGACTCCGGTTCAAAGCGCCGCTCTCTCCAGAGCGGCGCGAAGACCGAAACCCCCGGCACACGCGGGATTTCGACCATGCTGTACGCCGTCTGCGGCGTCAGGATGCGTTCGCGCCAGCGCTACCCATCAAATCGTCGAAGGAAACCGTCTTGTCACTGACCCTGGCCTTGGCGCAGACCCATGCCACAACGTTCTCCTCGGTCGCCACCGCTTCTGCCTGGGCCAGACGCTCTGGCTGGGCATAATACCAGCGCACCAGTTCAGCCGGGTCTTCGTAGCTCTGCGCTATTTCCTCGACCAGCACGCGCACCTGTTCCGGCTTGGCGTGCAGGTCGTTCGTCTTCACCAGTTCGGCCATGATGAGACCCAGCTTCACCCGCTGCACCGCCTGATCCGCAAACCAGCTTTCCACCGGCGCCCTGTCGACCGGAATGCCACGCGCGGCGAGATCGCGGCGCGCGTTTTCGACCAGTTGCGCCGATTCCGCCTGCACCAGCGCCCTGGGCGCTTCGATCGGCGCCGCCGCGAGCAAGGCTTCCATCACCTGATTCTTGACGTCGCTCTGAATGCGGCGCTTGACTTCGCGCGTAAGGTTGCCTTTGACCTCCTCGCGCAGCTTGGCAATATCGCCATCGCCAATGCCGAGCGCGCGGGCAAAATCGGCGTCGATCTCCGGCAGCACCGGCGCTTCGACCCTGCGCACCGTCACCTCGAACTGCACCGTCTGCCCGGCAAGGTTCGTCGCCTGGTATTCGGCCGGGAAAGTCAGATCGAAGGTTTTGTTCTCGCCCGCCTTGAGTCCGGCCACGGCAGTCTCGAAATCTTTCAGCAGCGTGCCCGAACCGAGCACGAACGGGAATTCGATTGCCTGTCCGCCCTCGAACGGTTCGCCGTTCTTGCGCCCGACGAAGTCGATCACCACCCGGTCGCCATCGGCGGCGACACGCTCGATGGCCTCAAATCGGGTGCGCTGCCTGCGTAGCACTTCGATGGTGCGGTCGATTTCGGCCTCGCCCACTTCGAGCACCGGCTTTTCGATCACGCGCTCTGACAGGTCGCCGACCACGACTTCCGGATACACTTCAAAAACGGCGCTGAACTCGAGCACGCCCGAGCCGGTGGTTTCCTTGGGTTCGATGCGAGGATAACCGGCTACGCGCAACTTTTGCGCCCGCACCGTCTCGCCAAAAACTTTTTCCACTGCTGCACCGATGGCCTCGGAACGAACCTGAGATTCGTAAGTCCGGGCCACGACCTTGAGCGGCACCTTGCCAGGCCGGAATCCCGACATCTTCACCGTGCGGGAGAGCTTCTTGATACGGGCATCCACGTCCCTGTCGATATCCGCCAGGGTGACAGACATGTCGATCCGGCGCTCCAGCGCGTTGGGGGTTTCCTGATTGGTTTGCATGCAGACGATCCTGATAAGTCGAAAAAATACCGCCGGCCCGACATATCTATCGGACGCCAGCCTGTTTCAGCGAAACGATTATTTTACACAGAGTCAGCCAATTTCCTCCACCTCCGCGCGGACGCAACAGAACATCTGAAAAAATCGCCCACGCGAGCGTCCATGACGTACAGTGCCGAGTGTAACCAATGTCATGATTGTCCCGGTTGCCACTTCTTCATCGCCCCGCCATGTCCGCCCTGCCCATCCATTCCGTGCGCGGCATCCGCGCCATCGAACAGAGTCTTCCCAACGCTCAACCATCGTTGATGGAGCGCGCGGGACGCGCCGCCGCCCTTGACGCAGTCCGTCTGCTCGCACCCAGGCCCGGCCCGGTGCTCGTCGCCTGCGGGCCGGGCAACAACGGTGGCGACGGTTTCGTCGTGGCGCGGGAGCTTTGCCAGGCCGGACATGAGGTGACGGTCGCCTTCGCCGACGACGCAGCCCGTCTGCCCGCAGACGCCGCACGCGCCCACGCCGATTTCCTCCGCGCAGGCGGTGCAACCGTCGGCGATTTGCCCTCCGCCCCCGCGTGCGGTTGGGCGCTGGTCGTCGACGCCCTGTTCGGCATTGGCCTGCAACGGCCACCCGAAGGCCGCCACGCCGCGTGGATCGAGGCCCTCAACGCCCTGCCCGCGGCAAAACTCGCCATCGACACGCCCAGCGGTCTCGACGCCGACACCGGTCATCGCCTCGGCGTCTGCCTGCGCGCCACCCACACCACTACCTTCATCGCCCTCAAACCCGGTTTGCTCACGCTCGACGGCCCCGATTACTGCGGCGAAATCTCGCTCCAGACCCTCGGCATCGACCCCGCTGCCCACGTCGCCGCCAACGGGCATCGCATCGAACGCGGTCTTTTTGCCGCCCAATTGCACCCCCGCCTGCGCAACACGCACAAAGGTCTGTTTGGCGACGCCTGCGTCCTTGGCGGCGCGACCGGCATGGCTGGCGCGGTGCTCCTCGCGGCGCGGGCGGCCCTGTGGTTGGGAGCGGGCCGCGTCTACGCCTGTTTTCTCGACCCCGCCGCGCCGCGCGTCGACCCCGTCCACCCCGAATTGATGCTGCGCTCCGCCACCCGCCTGCCCGAGCGCCTGCGCGCGCTCGCCGTCGGCCCTGGCCTCGGAATCAGCGCCGACGCCGAACGTCTGCTACAAGCGGCAATCGAGCGTGACATTCCCTTGTTGCTCGACGCCGACGCGCTCAACATCGTAAGCCGCTGGTCCAAACTGACGAACGTGCTGAAGGCGCGGCGAACCGCAACCATCCTCACCCCACACCCTGCCGAGGCCGGGCGCTTGCTCGGCGTCAGCACCGCCGAAATCCAGGGCGACCGCGTGGCCGCCACACTGAAACTGGCGTGCGACTATCGCGCCTGCGTGGTGCTCAAAGGTTGCGGCAGCGTCGTTGCCACCCCCGATGGGCGCTGGTTCATCAATACCACCGGCAATTCCGGTATGGCGAGCGCAGGCATGGGCGACGTCCTGAGCGGTCTCGTTCTCGCCCTGATCGCGCAAGGCTGGCCAGCCGAACAGGCGTTGCTTGCCGCCGTGCACCTGCACGGCGCCGCCGCTGACCGGCTCAAAACTGCGGGTGCCGGGCCGGTCGGTCTCACCGCAGGCGAAACCATCCCCGCCGCACGCAAGTTGTTCAACGACTGGCTGTATGGGCGCGCCGAAGCCGATTGCCCTCAATAGCGCGACGGATGATGCACGGCCCTCCGCCACCTCATCCGTCGCCGACAAGCCGGGGAAACCGTTGGCCGGCACGGGGTATCTGCCGGGCGCCATCCGGGCGATGCGTTAGAATGGACGCCCTTCACGCCGTCCAGCAAATCCATTTATCATTATCCATAGGAGTACGCACATGACCATCAAGGTCGCCATCAACGGTTTCGGGCGCATTGGCCGTTGCACCTTCCGCGCCATTTACGAACAGGGTTTGCAAAACGAATTCGACGTGGTCGCCATCAACGCCTCCGGCGATCTCGCCACCAACGCCCACCTGTTGAAATACGACACTACGCATGGCCGTTTCAATACGCCAGTCGCCACCGAAGGCGACAATACCTTGATCGTCGGCGACAAGAAAATCCCTTTCTACTCCACAAAAAATCCCAAGGACATCGACTGGACGCGGCACGGTGTCGAACTGCTGCTCGAATGCACCGGCGCTTACACCAGCAAGGAGAAAGCACAGGCGCTGTTGGCGCAGGGCGCGAAGAAGGTGCTCATTTCCGCTCCCGGCGGCGACGACGTCGATGCCACCGTGGTCTATGGCGTCAATGAAAGCGTACTCACCGCCGCGATGACGGTCGTTTCCAACGCATCCTGCACCACCAACTGTCTTGCACCCGTCGCCAGGGTGCTGTCCGAGTCCGTCGGCATCCGGCAGGGCCTGATGACCACCATACACGCCTACACCAACGATCAGGTGACGGTCGACGTGCGCCACAAGGATCTGCGCCGCGCGCGCGCGGCGGCGGCCAACATCATCCCCACCAAAACCGGCGCGGCCAAGGCCGTGGGCCTGGTGCTGCCGCAATTGAAAGGCAGGTTCGACGGCTTCTCGCTTCGGGTGCCGACCCTCAACGTCTCGCTGGTGGATTTGACCTTCATTCCCGAGCGCGCCACGACGAAGGAAGAAATCAACACCCTCCTCACCGCCGCCGCCAACGGCCCGCTGAAAGGCATTCTCGCAGTAAACGGTGAACCGCTCGTATCCTCAGACTTCAACCACACGACCGTTTCTTCCACCTTCGACGCCACGCAGACCCGCGTACTGACAGGCGAGAACGGCGAAACGCTCGTCAAGGTGCTGGCCTGGTACGACAACGAATGGGGCTATTCCTGCCGGATGCTGGACGCGGCGCGGGCGTGGATGAAGGCAGTGAAGTAACGCAAACGCATGGATTGATGAGTTGAACTGCACCCAACGCAAAAGGGCTTGCAAATATTGCAAGCCCTTGATTTCGTTGGTGGGCGGTACTGGGTTCGAACCAGTGGCCCCTGCCGTGTGAAGGCAGTGCTCTACCGCTGAGCTAACCGCCCAACCGATGAAGGGCGCGATTCTATAGACGGCGGAAAGGGGCGTCAATCCCCTTTTTTTGCGCTTGCAGCCGGAAGCAGGACATTTTCGTACAGGACAATTGAATCGTCTCGCCCCGTAAAAATTTGCCATTCCCTCCAGCATGGCTGGTGCTAGAATATATCGGATGACAAATGGATGATCAATGGAAATTGACCGATGAAACGCCGCTCGCCGATCTTCATGATCGTTCTCTTGTTTACCGTGGTCATCCTGTTGCTGATCCAGCACCGGCTGGAATCCATGAAGCCGAATCCCGACATGCCGAACTGCGATAAAATCAGGCAGTGCCTGAAGGCGTATTCCGCATGGCCAACGGGAATGCAATACTGCCCTGCCATCCTGGCGCCACTGACTGTCAAAACACGTTCCATGAGTGGCAAATGGGGCTATTCCGTGAATTATGAAGGATGCTCCACGGATCAGATCGTCGAAACCCGCTACGATATTGCAGAAAAATTCGGCAATAATGGCCTGGCAAAAGTCAAAAGTGGTGACAAATGGGGATATATCAACCTCAAGGGAGAGGAAGTAATCCAGTTGTTTTTCGATGAGGTAGGAGATTTTCACTACGGACTGGTGCCTGTCAAGTCAAACGGCAAATGGGGTTATTTCAACGCCCAGGGCCAGGTAGCGGTTCCCCCCGCCTTCGATGCCGTATCCGGCACCTGGCACGACGGCCTCTCAGCGGTCGAAGTCAATGGGAAATGGGGTTACATCGACCCCAGGGGAGGAACAGTCATCGCGCCGAAATTCGATCAGGTCACGGAATTCACGGGAGGGCTGGCAAAAGTCGAGTCGAACGGCAAATGGGGCGTCGTCGATACGCAAGGCAGCATGGTGATACCACTGAACTTCGATGTAATATTTTCAACCACTGACCCAGATCTGCTGTTGACGGCACTTGGCCGGAAATATGGCTATTTCGACGCCAAAGGCAACGAAATCATTCCGGCTCGCCTTGCCAAACCGGTACAAATGCGGCGCGATGGCAGCGGGGCGATACAAGTTCATTTGAACGATTCCACATTGACAATAGCCAGTGGCGACACTGGAAATAGCATCGTCCCTGTTAACGGGTGGTTTTACCTTGCCGCAACAAATGAAAAAGTGCGGTTTGATGAGAATGGTAAAGCACTGCTTTGGCGCAAAGGGGAATGGTTCTATATAAACAGCAGAGGCAGACTGATTCCCGTAGCCAACCAGGGATAAAAACATTCCGGGCCGTTGCGCACAACGGAAATCCGGCAGTTTGTCACAACATGGTTTGCACACGATTCCGCAGCCCGGCTTTAGAGAAACGCTGAATAATACCATTCGCCCTAAGTCTGTCGAAGGGCGCGCCTCGCCGGAAGGGCTTCGACAAGTGGGCAGGGGCGACTCGCAAACCGCCCCATCGCTGCATCAGTTTCTTACAGGCCTTGCGCCCCTCTGCTCATCGGAGGACAATTGCACGATTGTCCCGCCCGCCCCATCTTCATGAGTTACCTTTTCGTCGTCCTGAGTGCCGTTCTCGTCAATAACGTCGTTTTCGTACGCATTCTCGGGCTTTGCCCGTTCATGGGCGTATCGAAAAAGACCGAAACCGCCATCGGCATGGGGATTGCGACCACGTTCGTTCTCACGCTGGCCTCCGGGACGAGTTATCTCATCGACCATTATCTGCTGGCGCCGTTCGATCTCGCCTACATGCGCACGCTGGCGTTCATCATCGTGATAGCAGCCATCGTGCAGATCACCGAACTGGTGATCCACAAAACCAGCCCGCTGTTACAGCAGATGCTCGGTATCTACCTGCCGCTCATCACCACCAATTGCGCCGTGCTCGGCATTCCGCTCCTGAGTGCGGGCCTCGGGCACGGTCTGCTCGAATCGTTGCTGTTCGGGTTCGGTTCGGCGCTCGGCTTCACCCTCGGCCTGATTCTGTTCGCCGGCATCCGCGAACGCCTTGAAGGAGCAGACGTGCCGCTGCCGTTCCGGGGCGTACCCGTCGCCATGATGACCGCCGGTTTCATGAGCCTGGCCTTCATGGGTTTCGCCGGTCTGGATCGTTTTCACTGATGTTTTGCTTCCTTGCCCCGCTTCCGGCGTTTGCCTGACCTGCTCCGACCTCTCACCAATGCTTGCCGCCTTGCTCGTCATGACCGGAATCGCCCTCGCGCTTGGCGCGGCGCTGGGCTATGCCGCTTTTCATTTCAAGGTTGAAGGTAATCCACTCGCCGAACAGATCGACGCCATCCTGCCGCAAACCCAGTGCGCCCAATGCGGCTACCCGGGCTGCAAGCCTTATGCCGAGGCTGTCGCCAGCGGCGAGGCCGAAACCAATCTTTGCACCCCGGGCGGCGACGACGGCGCAAGGAAGCTCGCCGAACTGCTCGGACGCGAATTCAAGCCGCGCGGCACGCCGGTCGAGAAGCTGACAACGGTGGCGCTGATCGACGAACAGACCTGCATCGGCTGCACCCTGTGCATCCAGGCTTGCCCGGTCGATGCCATCGTCGGCGCAGCCAAGCAGATGCACACCGTGGTGAGCCGGATCTGCACCGGCTGTGAACTGTGCCTGCCGCCCTGCCCGGTCGATTGCATCACGCTGGTAGAGGAGCCGCGCACGCCACAGAACTGGCGCTGGAAGTATCCGGTGACTGGACTCAAGGTGGTGGCATGATCTCGCGTTTGTTTCGTTTCCGGGGCGGCATCAAGCCCGCTTCTCACAAGGCGGAATCTTCCGCCGCACCGATCCGGCCTGCACCGCTGCCCCGGCGGCTGGTGGTGCCGCTGATCCAGGGCAGCCGCGGCTCGGCGCGAACCATCGTCACTGCCGGCGACAAGGTGCTCAAGGGCCAGTGTATCGGTGAGGCCGAGGGTGCGGGCGGCACCGCCATCCATGCTCCGGCTTCCGGAACAGTGCTGGAAATCGGGCGTTACCCGATGGCGCACCCATCCGGGCTGGAATCGCTCGCCATCGTTATCGAACCTGACGGCGAGGATCGCTGGATCGCCACCGAGCCGCTCGACCCCGCCAGCGCGAGCCGCGAGGATCTGATTCTGCGCATCCAGGCAAGCGGCATCGTCGGCATGGGCGGGGCGACCTTTCCCAGCCATGTCAAACTTGGCAAGGGCGATGGAATCAGCACGCTGCTCATCAACGGCGCCGAGTGCGAACCGTGGATCACCTGCGACGACCGCCTGATGCGCGAGCGCGCCGTCGACGTCGTAACCGGGGCGAGAATCTTGCGCCAGTTGAGTGGCGCGCGCCGGATCGTGGTAGGCATCGAGGACAACAAGCCCGAGGCCATCGCCGCCATGACTGCCGCCGTGCGGGAATCCGGCGCCGGGGACATTGACATCGTGCCCGTACCCACGCGCTATCCAGCGGGGGGCGAAAAGCAGCTCATCCGCGTGCTCACCGGCATTGAGGTACCGGCCAGCAAGATCGCCAGCGATTTCGGCGTGCAGTGTTTCAACGTCGGCACCGCGCACGCGGTGTGCCGCGCCCTCGTGCATGGCGAAGCGATGATTTCGCGCATTGTCACCGTCACCGGCAATGTCGAACGCCCCGGCAATTACGAAGTGGCGCTTGGCACGCCGGTATCCCACCTGCTTGAGTTCTGCGGCGTCAAGGCCGGCACCAGCCGCATCCTGATGGGCGGGCCGATGATGGGCTTCACCCTGCCCAGCACGGAAGCACCGGTTACCAAGGGCAGCAACTGCATCATCGCCGCGTCGCCCGCGCTCTTTCCCCCTGCGCCGCCCGAACAGCCCTGCATTCGCTGTGGCAGCTGTGCGAGCGCCTGCCCGGTCGGCCTGCATCCGTTCGAGCTGTACTGGCTCAGTCGCGCCAAACGTTTCGACGACGCCAGCAAATACCGCCTTTTCGATTGCATCGAATGCGGTTGCTGCGCCTACGTGTGCCCGGGTCACATTCCGCTCGTCGATTATTTCCGCTTCGCCAAGAGCGAAATCCGCGCCCTCGGCGAGGAGCAGAAAGCCGCCAGCCAGGCGCGGACGCGGTTCGAGTCCCGCGTCGCCCGCCTGGCGCGCGAGAAGGCCGAAAAAGCCGCGCGTCTGGCGGCCAAGGTCGCCGAAACCCGCGCCGGTCTCGCCGCAGGCGATGCTGCGCTGATCGCCGCCGCTGCGGAACGCGCCAAGGCGCAGCCCGCCGTCGCGGATAACGACACATCCCCAACCGATCCGACATGAGTTCACCCCATATTCGCCAATCCGACGCCAGCGTGCAACGCATAATGCTGCATGTGCTGCTCGCGCTCGCGCCCGGCATCGCCGCTTATGTCTGGAAGGTTGGCGCGGGTATCCTAGTCAATCTCGCCATCGCCAGCGCAACGGCGCTCATCGCCGAAGCCCTGGTGCTCAGGCTGCGCAAACGGCCAATAGCGATCACCGTGAGCGACGGCTCGGCCCTCGTCACCGCTTGGCTGATCGCACTCGCGCTGCCCTCCATCGTTCCCTGGTGGCTCACGATGATCGCGGCGCTGGTCGCCATCGCCGGTGCGAAGCACCTGTACGGCGGCATCGGGCAGAACCCGTTCAACCCGGCGATGATCGCCTATTGCACAGCGATCGTCGCCTACCCGGCACTGATGTCGCAGTGGCCTGCGATCGGCAATACCGATTTCGCCACCCAGTTGCAATTGATCCTCGGTGGCAGCCGCGAGATCGACGGCATCACCGGCGCCACCGCGCTCGACGCCATGCGCACCGGACTGCGCAACCATGCCGAAGTACACGCCATTCTCGCCTCCAATGCGTTCGGTCTCGCAGGCGGACGCGGCTGGGAGTGGATCGCGGCGGGTTATCTCGCCGGAGGCGTTTTCCTGCTCGCCACCCGCATCATCGACTGGCGGCTGCCGTTCGGCTTCATCGTCGGCATGGGAGTCACTGCGGGTATCTTCTGGCTCATCGCGCCGGAACGCTTTCCCTCGCCACTGTTCCATCTCGCCAGCGGCGGCGCGATGCTGGCTGCCTTTTTCATCGTCACCGACCCGGTCACGTCCGCAAGCACGCCGCGCGGCAAGCTGATCTTCGCCGCTGGCATCGGCGTCATCGCCTGGTTCGTACGCACTTTCGGCGCTTACCCGGAAGGTATCGCTTTCGGCGTGTTGCTGATGAACATCTGCGTCCCCCTGATCGACCGCAACACGCAGCCCCCCGTCTTTGGGCTGCGCAAGGAAACGCCACCATGAACCCCGATCAGGTTCTCCCCGCCGAACCGCCTCCGCCGGCTTCTCCCGGTAATCTGCCGTCCGTGTTGCGCAACACACTGGTTGCGGCATTCGGGTTGATGGCGTTTACCACAGTCTTCACCGCCTTGATGGCTTTCACCCATGAAGTGACGCGCACGCGCATCGCCGCCGCGATTGAGGCGCAGCAGATGAACCTTATCGACGAAGTGCTGCCGCGCGCGCAATACGACAACGCCCTGCTCCAGGACGTGGTGCGGGTCGAAGGCTCTGCCATCGTCGGACGCATCTGGCGGGCGCGGCGCAGTGGCGAACCGGTGTCGCTGGTGTTCGAGACCTTCGCCAGCGACGGCTACGGCGGGCGCATCGAACTCATCGTTGCCCTCGGCCTCGACGGCAGGATCGGGGGCGCGCGAGTTGCGGCGCACCGGGAAACACCAGGCCTCGGCGACTACATCGACACCGCCAAGGATCGCAACAAACAGACGCCCTGGATCGGACAGTTTGCCGGCGTAGACGCCTCCCTGCCTGCGCCGCATTGGGCGGTGAAGAAAGACGGCGGCGTTTTCGACTATCACACAGGCGCCACGGTGAGCGCCCGCGCCGTAACACGCGCGCTTGGTCGCGGCGCCGCCTGGATCAATGCGCGGCGCGAAGCGATCTTCGCCGAGCCGTCCGGTGCGCGCTTGGACGCGGATGGGCAACGGGAGCAGTAAACGATGGATTTCCAGCACTTCAAGGAAAGCGCCCGCAACGGTCTGTGGCGACAGAACTCGGGACTCGCCCAGATTCTTGGCCTGTGCCCGATCCTGGCGATCAGCACAAGCATGGTGAATGCCGTCAGCCTGGGACTCGCCACCGTGATGGCGATGGCCCTGTCGAATCTCACGATCTCGGCGCTGCGGCGCTGGATCGCCTACGAGATTCGCATTCCGGTTTTCATCCTTATCATCGCGGCGCTGGTGACGGTGCTCGATCTCGCTTTCAACGCCTATTTCCACAGTCTGTACCTGCTACTGGGGATTTTCATCCCGCTCATCACCACCAACTGCATCGTCCTCGCACGCGCCGAAGCCTTTGCGGCCAAGAACGGCGTGCTGGAATCGACCCTGGACGGCATTCTGATGGGGCTGGGCCTGGTGTGGGTTCTGGCCCTTCTCGGCGGTCTGCGCGAACTATTCGGCAGCGGCACACTTTTTTCCGGCATCGAAATGATCGTTCCCGGACTGTCGGCCATCCAGGTTTTCGGCGAGGACTACCCCGGCTTCCTGCTCGCCATCCTCCCGCCGGGCGCGTTTTTCATCCTCGGATGCCTCATCGCCGCCTACAACGCCATCAACGCCCATTTCGCCGCGCAGCCCGAACCCATCCCTGCCGCGCCGCCCGCGCCCGCAAACTGAATGGGCCGCAGCCCGCCGGACATGACCCCCGAAGCAGTGCGCAAATTCTTCCGGCGGCTCGCGGAGCACAATCCAGAACCACGCACCGAACTGGATTACGCGACGCCTTACCAGCTTCTGGTCGCCGTCGTCCTCTCGGCGCAGGCCACCGACAAAAGCGTCAACCTGGCGACCCACCGCCTTTTCCCTGTCGCACCCACGCCCGCCGCCATGCTCGCTCTCGGCGAAGAAAAAGTGGCCGAATACGTCAAGACCATTGGTCTGTTCCGCACCAAGGCGAAAAACGTCGTTGCTCTTTCCCGGTTGCTGCTCGAACGCCATGACGGCGAGGTGCCCGGCGAGCGCGAGGCGCTCGAAGCCCTGCCCGGCGTGGGACGCAAAACAGCCAACGTGGTGCTCAATACCGTATTCCGCCAGCCGGTGATGGCCGTCGACACGCACATCTTCCGCCTCGCCAACCGCACGGGGCTGGCCCCGGGCAGGAACGTGGGCGCGGTCGAAACCGCCCTCATGCGCAGCGTGCCCGCCGAATACCTGCTCGATGCGCATCACTGGTTGATTCTGCACGGACGCTACGTCTGTACAGCGCGCAAGCCGCAATGCGTCGCCTGTTGCGTACGCGACCTGTGCGCCTGGCCGGAAAAGGATAAGTAAAAACCGATTGAAGAACCACAACTGCCCGGTTGCGCGTAGGATTAGGCCGCAGGATGCACAAACACAGGCCGGGCGGCGCGCAATGCGTCCGGATCGAACGCACCCGAAAACGATTTTTCAGGCCATCACGATGTTCAACCCCACCCGCGAACAGGTTCGGGATTTTTTCATCACCGCCTGGCGCAAACACCAGGATCGAATCGTGCTCAGCGCGATCGAGACGGTCGCGGCAGGCATCGTACTTGAGCATCCCGAATATCACGATCTGCTTGCCAGTACCGACGTTCTGGAGCGCGATTTCCCGCCGGAAAGCGGCAATCCTTTTTTACACCTGTCGCTGCATCTGGCGATCGAGGAGCAGTTGTCGATCGACCAGCCTCCCGGCATTCGCGTTGCATTTGAAACCTTGCGCCACCACCGGGGCGGACGCCACAATGCCATGCACGACGTGCTCGACTGCCTCGGCGAGACGATGTTCAGGGCGTTACGCGACAACTCGTCGCCCGACGGGCAGTCCTATCTCAATCTCATCCGCCATCGCGCCGGATTGCCGCCGCTCAACGACTGAAGAACTATCATACGCAGGGCGCGGCAATAGCCCCCTATAACGATCCGGGAATTCCTCGATGCTGACCAGGCTTTTCCGCAAGCTGTTCCACCATCCATCCCCTGAAAGCAAAGCACCCGGCGGGAAGCCTTCCGCCTTCGACACGCTCAACCAGCAGGCGCCCTTGCGGCAAGCGCCATCGGTGGAAACTTCCGGCACAAACGAGATCGGCACCGCCATCATCTGCCGTGAAGCCGTCCTCAACCGGCAACAGAAGATCGCCGGCTACCAGTTCATGCTTCAGGAAGCCGCGCATGCCCACATCCGGACACAGAGCCGGTCGGTTCTCCATCTTTGTACCGACGTGCTCGTGCAGAACCTGGCGCGCGCCGACATCGGCGCATTGCTCGGTCATCGCCTCGCCTTCATCGAAGTGCCGGATTCCTTTCTCGCCCAGCCGAACCTGACCCAGCTTCCCGCCGCAAACACGTTTTTCATCCTCCGGCCCATAGCAAGCCCGGGCGCACCCACGGTGCAAGACCTGATCGCACACATCCGGGCATTGCGCGCCCAAGGCTATCGCATCGGCATTCCCGATCCGGTGGCGACGCCCGAGTACTTTCACCTGGTGGGCGAAGCCGATCTGGTCTGCCTCCAGGGGCCGGGCATAGATATTGAACAGGGCATGAAGCTCGTCAGACATCTCCTCAAGATGGCGCCGCACGCGGCGTTGCTGGTGCGCGATCTGCACGGAATGGAGGATTTCGATTTCTGTTTCAAGATCGGAGCCACCCTGTTCCAGGGGCCCTTCATCACCAGCCGCGAAAACTGGCAGGAACGCAATCTCGGCCCCAACTATGCTCGCCTGACCATGCTGCTCAACAAGCTGCGCCAGGATGCCGATACGCACGAAATCATCGCCCTGTTCAAGCAGGACGCGGCAATCACCTTGCGGCTGCTGCGCTACATCAACTCGGCGGCCAACGGCCTGCGCGAGCACGTATCTTCCATTGAGCGCGCCATCGCCCTGCTCGGGCGCACGCCGCTGCAACGTTGGCTCGCGCTGATGCTGTGCGCCAGCAACCGCGACCAGCCGCGTGCCGACGCCGTGCTCGAAGCGGCGCTGGTGCGGGCGCGCACCATGGAGTTGATCGCCGCCACGCGCCCGGCGCCAGAACGCGAGGCGATGTTCCTCACCGGCCTGCTGTCACTGATCGACGTCATCCTGCAACAACCCATGGAGCATGCGCTGGAAACGCTGGCCATCGACGACAAAATTCACGATGCCATCCTGAACGACCAGGGGCCTTGCGCCACCATCCTGGCGCTGGCGAAGGCATGCGAAAGTATGAATGTCGACCGTATCGTCGCCGCCGCCACCGCCTGCGGCGTCGATCCCGAACAGGCGTCGATCTGGTACATGGACGCCCTGGCATGGACGCTGACACTGCAAAGGGAAGACGGCTGAAACCGCAATCGCGCGCACGTCACCAAGGCGGAGTCGGGCGGGCGCGCTTTTGAAAGCTGCTGGCAACAATTAGCGACAGGACTCAGCCTGCCACTCAAAGCAAACTTGGAAGGGGTTTCGCACCGCCCTCCCGGTTGCCATGGTGAGACCTCCGGCCTGCGGGACGGAGTGCACACTCCCTCAGAGAACGCGGTACTGATCCTGCGTCATGAGGTCGATGCCGCACTGGAGATTTTCGATCCAGTCGATGAAACGGTTGACCATGACCTTGCCCACGAAGCGCGCGCCGTGCTGCGGCACGATCTGCTGTATATCGAGATGGCGCACCATCTGCGCCCAGTAGCGGCAGATCTTGTTGGAAATCATGTAGCGGCGGTGGAAGCCGACCATGAAGTCGATATGCGCGTCAAAATCGGTCACGGGCTTGCTGGCGTCGGCAAAGTCGAGCAGCGAGACGCCCAAGTCACCCGAAAACAGGATCTTGGAGATCGGGTCGTAAATCTGGAAATTGCCTTCCGAATGCAGAAAGTGAGCCGGAACAGCCTTGAGTTTGCAACTGCCGAGCGGCACCGCCATGCCTTCATCGGGGATACCGATGATGCGATCGGAATAATTTCGCCCAGTGGTAAAATGTGGCAGGAAACGAGTCCAAAGCTTGGAGATCAGCACCTTGCAGTTGGTCGTCACCATCCACTTGTTGGCCGAGGCGATGATGTCGGGATCCTGGTGCGAAGCGAAAATATAGTCGAGGTCGCGCGAATAGAAATAACGCGCCATACTCATCAGCAGGCCGTTGTAGGTCATGTTGCCGCCGGGTTCGAGCAGGGCGCCATGCTCGCCATCGACAATCAGGAACTGGTTGCATTGCACCGCGTGATCTGCGGCTTCGTCGACGAGGTCATAAAACGCCAGGCAAACGTGTCGACCATCATTGAAAAGCTCTACCGCCATGGTATTCAGGTGTCCCTAAAAAGATGTCCGCCCGAACGGACGCTTCAAGCACGCACTCTACCGCAGAAGCGATACCCTCGTCACCCCGAAATTCTCTAAATTCATAAAACTTGACTTTTTTCACAATCCCGCCCAAGTTCAGGCCCGTTTCCCCATGTCCTCCTCCGGTATTCCTCCCGTTCCTCCCCCCCGGGCCACCGCGCCAGGATATCCCCGCCTGCGCCGTTTGTTCCGCGCACATGGCGGCGGTTCGCGCCACATGTTGCCCTGGCTGTCACCGCGCAGTTGGCGTAAACGTCTGCTGCTGGTGGGCGCAGCCCTGCTCGCGGGCGCGATCTCCATTCTGTTCGCCATCGGGGCCGAGCACGCCATCGGCTTCCATCGCGGTCTGGTGCTCGTTGCGCCCTGGATCGCGCTCATCATCGCGCCCGCCGGCTTCGCCGCCTTGTCCTGGCTGACCCTGCGTTTTTTTCCCGGCACGGAAGGTAGCGGCATTCCACAAGCCATCGCCGCCTCGCTCACCGAAGAACCCGCCGTGCGCAAGCAGTTCCTGTCGTTCCGCCTCGCCATCGCCAAGGTCTTCCTGACCCTCGGCGGTCTTCTCGTCGGCGCGTCCATTGGCCGCGAAGGCCCGTCGGTGCAGGTGGGCGCATCCACCCTGCACATGCTCGCCGGTCGCCGCCGCTACGGCCACATTGCGACGAGCCGCGACCTGATCGCCGCCGGGGCCGGCGCCGGCATCGCCGCCGCCTTCAACACCCCGCTCGGCGGCATTATGTTCGCCATTGAGGAAATGTGCCGCTACCGCGCCTTCCGCGCCAACAGCACAACCCTGATCGCGGTCATCTTCGCCGGTCTGATGTCGCTGGCGATACTCGGCAGCTATACGTACTTTGGCCGCACCACGGCAGGCGCCGGGCTGGGCTGGCCCAGTGGCGCCTGGGCGGTGCTGGCGGCCGGCCTTCTCGGCGGTTTCCTCGGCGGCGGCTTCGCACGCCTGTTGATCGCTTCCACCCGAGGCCTGCCCGGCAGCGTCGGCAAGTTCTCCCAGCGCCGCCCGATCGCTTTCGCCGCCGCCTGCGGACTCGGCACCGCCCTGCTGGGACTGGCAAGCGGGGGACTCATCTACGGCACCGGCTACACCGAGGCCCGCGACGCCCTCGAAGGCAGCAAACACCTGCCGCTTTACTTCATGTTCATCAAGATGGCGGCGATCTGGCTCGCTTTCGCGGCGCGCATTCCCGGCGGCATGTTCGCGCCGGCGCTCGCCGTCGGCGCGGGACTGGGCGCCATCATCTCGGCGCTGTTGCCAGAAATGCCCGCCGGAGACCAGGCCGCCCTCCTCGTTCTCGGCATGGTGGGCTTTCTGGCGGCGATGACGCAATCGCCGATCACCGCCTTCGTCATCGTCATGGAAATGACCGACAATCACCAAATGCTGCTGCCGCTCATGGCCACCGCCGCCATCGCTTACGGCATATCGAGATCGGTCTGCCGCATGCCGCTCTACCACGCGCTGGCGCTGCCGGCGCTCTACCGCGCCGAACTCAAGCAGCGGGCGCAGAACATCGCCGCAACCGACAATCACTCGATGCAGTGATCCAGATCGAACCCGGCCCCGTCATCGACGGCGAGCGTCTTGACCAGCCACGGCAGCGCCGCCCGCAGGCGTTCGGGCAACACCCAGGGCGGATTGACGATGTAAAGGCCGCTACCGGACATGCCGAAGCCCTCTCTGGGCGGATGGCGCACCCGGAAACGCAGGCTCAACCAGCTTTTCGCCCCGAGATTCGCCAGCCGTTCCGGAAGCAGACGGGATTCAGGGCGCGCCAGCAGCGGATACCAGAGCACGTAGCAGCCAGTGGAGAAGCGGCGCAAGGCAGCAGCAAACGTCTCGACCACGCAGCGATAATCGCTTTTGACCTCATAGGACGGGTCGATCAACGTCACGGCGCGACGCGACGGCGGCGGCAACAAGGCGCCCAACCCCGCGAGTCCGTCGCTGCCGCGCACATGGACGCGGGCCGTCTGGTCGGCGAACGTCTGTTGCAGCGCCTGCAAATCGGCGGGATGCAGCTCATACAGGTGCATGCTGTCGCGTGCGCGCGCAAAAGTCATCGCCAGCGCTGGCGAGCCCGGATAGAACAACAGCCGTCCGCCCGGATTGAACTGGCGCACCGCGTCCATGTAAGTCGACAACGCTTCGGGCAGGTCGTCGCGCTCCCACAAGCGTCCGATGCCTTCCGCGAATTCCGCCGTCTTGCCCGCGACTTCGCTCTCCAACGCATAGCAGCCCGCCCCGGCATGGGTGTCGATGTACGCCCAGGGCTTGTCTTTCTGGCTGTAATAAGCCAGCAGTTCGGCGAGCACGAAATGTTTGATGATGTCAGCATGATTGCCGGCATGAAAGGCGTGGCGGTAACTGAGCATGGGGGTGCGGCAATCTCATGGCGGCGGGCCGCGCATTGTCGCCCGGCATGTCGGCATGGGCAAGAAAAAGGAATGGAGGCGGCGAATGCCGCCACCGTGCGTCAGGGGCATTCGGTTTTTTGGGCAGTAGCCCGTAAACTATGAGGCTCTGAAACCGTCCATCCCACCCATGCTGCGCATTACCGAACTCCGGCTACCCATCGACCATCCGCCTGAAAGCCTGCGCGCGGCCATCGTGCGCCGTCTGGCGCTCGCCCCGGAGCAGTTGGCGGATTTCACCGTTTTCCGACGCGGTTACGATGCGCGCAAAGGGCTGAACTTCGTCTACACCGTCGATTGCAGCCTGAACGATGTGGCGGCGGAAGCCGACGTACTGCGCCGCTTTGCCGATGACCGCCACGTCGGCCCCACGCCCGACATGCACTACCGCTTCGTCGCCCGCGCCCCGGAGGGCGCGCCGCGCCCGCTGGTGGTCGGTTTCGGGCCTTGTGGCATTTTCGCGGCGCTGGTGCTGGCGCAGATGGGGTTTCGCCCGCTCGTGCTCGAACGCGGCAAAACGGTGCGCGAACGCGCCAAAGACACTTGGCGGCTGTGGCGCGGCCATGAACTTGATCCGGAATCCAACGTGCAGTTCGGCGAAGGCGGCGCCGGCACTTTTTCCGACGGCAAGCTTCACAGCCAGATCAAAGACCCGAAACACCATGGCCGCAAGGTACTGACCGAATTCGTCCGCGCTGGCGCGCCCGAGGAAATCCTCTATCTCGGCAAACCGCACATCGGTACTTTCCGGTTGGTGAGCATGGTCGAGAAAATGCGCGCCGAAATCGAATCTCTGGGCGGCGAAATTCGTTTCCGCGCCCGCGTCGACGACTTGCTGATCGAAGACGGCCATGTGCGCGGCGTCATCCTCGCCGACGGCGCGGAAATCCGCGCCGACCACATCATCCTTGCCCTCGGTCACAGCGCCCGCGATACGTTTGAGATGCTGCACCGGCGCGGCGTGTTCATGGAACCCAAACCGTTTTCGGTGGGCTTTCGCATCGAGCATCCGCAAGCGCTCATTGACCGCGCCCGCCTGGGCAAATATGCCGGCCATCCGCTCATGGGCGCTGCCGATTACAAACTCGTCCATCACGCTGGCAATGGGCGCGCGGTCTACAGCTTCTGCATGTGCCCCGGCGGCACCGTGGTCGCCGCCACCTCCGAAGCGGGCCGGGTGGTGACCAACGGTATGAGCCAATATTCGCGCGCCGAACACAATGCCAATGCCGGCATCGTCGTCGGCATCACGCCCACAGACTACCCAGGCGGGCCGCTGGCGGGCATCGCCCTGCAACGAACGTTGGAGGCGCGCGCCTTCGATCTGGGCGGCGGCAATTACGACGCCCCCGTGCAGCGGGTCGGCGATTTTCTCGCCGGACGCCCTTCCACCGCGCCCGGCGAAGTGGCGCCTTCATACAAACCCGGCGTGCGCTACACCAACCTCGCCAGCGCCCTGCCCGACTACGCCATCGCCGCAATCCGCGAGGCGATTCCCGCCTTCGCGCGTCAGATTCCCGGTTTCGACATGCACGATGCCGTACTGACCGGCGTGGAAACGCGTACTTCGTCGCCGTTGCGCATCAGGCGCGGTGACGACCTGCAAAGCGTGAACGTGCGCGGACTCTACCCCGCTGGCGAAGGCGCGGGTTACGCGGGAGGCATTCTCTCCGCCGGAGTGGACGGCATCCGCGCTGCCGAGGCGGTGGCGAGGATGATCGTCGGCGCGGATGAAATAGCTGCGCTGACATGAGGCATAATCCACTTTTCGTATCTATTTTTCGTTCCCATGTCCATCACCAAGAGACGTCTGTTCCGGTGGGTGCTCGTGCTTGGGGCCGTTGCGCTGGGGATCAGTCTCCTGCTGCATCTGCCGCCGTTCGCGGGTTCGGTCGACAAATTCGAGTTCGACCCCAATCGCCCGGATGCCCTGATCCGCAGTGACAGCCTCTCCAGGTTGCCGGCGGACTTGTTGCGGACGCCGCTCGCCCGCGACGTGCTCACCGAGGATTTCGTCGCCTATTACCAGCAGGACGAAAACCGGCTGGCGCTCTCCGGCGCGGTGCGGCGCATCGCCTACGAACACAAACTGGATTTGCCCGACAGGTTGATCGAAGCCACCCTCGACGAACCCGCCGAGGTGGCGCTGTGGCGCGGCGAGGACGGGCGCTTGCGGGATTTTGCCATTGTGATGACGCGCAATGCCCTGGCGCGGGCGATCCAGACGATCCTTCCCCTCATCGCCAAGGCCGCCGATGCACAGATCTCGTCGGCGGGCAGGCTCGACGGCACCGAGGTGGACATCCTGGTGCTGGAATACGGCTACAGGCATCGCCTGCTGCTGCTCACCAAGGGCGACCGGGTGGTGGCGCTCTCCAACCCCGGTATGTTGCTCGAACCCGATCCGGGAAATACCAGCCAACCCTGGAAGCAATCGAAAACAACCGCCAAACTCGTCCGAGAACTGTTCGACGACGACGATGCCATCTCCCCGTTCGCGCGCCGGTTCCGCCTTGGAAAAACCGCACCGGGGAAAAGGCACGAACTGGTCGTGGGTTCGCGCGTGTTCGCTTTCGGTTACGACGCTTTCGCGCCAGGGCTGGTGGCGTTGGGCCTGACTTTCGGCGACAAGGGCGAATGGCAGAGCGCGGCCCTGTACGACGCTCAAACCTGGAAACACGACGAAAATCTGTGGGCGAGCCTGCCGCATGGGCCGAGCCTGTGCGCAAACCTGCCGATGGACAAGGTGGCGGTCGAGCGAGCCTTGCAGAAGTTCAACACGCGCCTGGAAAAAAAACCGGTGGAGGACTGGTTCCTTAACAACGTCGCCGGGCCTTTCGCGGTGTGCTGGTATAAGGATTCGCGCCTTTACACGCCACTTTTCGCAGCCCGCCTGAATTCCAGCGTAGACCAGAAGCTCGCCGGGGAATTTTTCGCGCTCGCCGACACGGCGTTCAAGGCCGGCAAGGGTGAGGCCTCGTTCGACAAGGAAAAAGGCGTCGCATCCTGGCAAGGCCGCGTGGCGTCGTCTTTCGGTACGCCCGATGAAGGCAATGGCCAGCGCAGCCTGAAGCCGGCGCTGGCGCTCCAGGGCAACGTCGTTTTCTTTTCGCCCGATGCGGCGCTGGTTCAGAACGCACTCGACGTCGCCGCCAAACGTTACCCGGCGCTTGCCGACAGCTTCGCCAAAACCGGCGGCGAAACACTCGCCTTCGTTGCGCCGCAGGCGCTCGCCGCCCTGCTGCACAAGGAAACCGTCGCCGCCCTGCCCCGCAATGAAGAAGCGCTGTTCCGCAACGCCGCCGACGCTTATCTCCTGCCGCGCTTCGAGGCGCTGGCGCGTTATGCGCCGCAACGCATCAAGCTGGCGAAAGGGAAAAACCGCAATGCGGTCGAATGGCGCGCGCTGGAGTGGGAAGCGGGCAACCCGGTGGACTGACCCGGAAATGCGCGCCCCGTCACGCCGCCGTTTTTGCCGGACGCTCGCTACCTTGGGCGCGATGAGTCTGTCCGCGCCGGCGTGGACGCTGCCGGCGGCCCTGCCGGACGAAAAACCTGCCGCGCCGACGCCGCGCCTCGATGCCGCGCAAAGCCGCGCCTTGCGGGCGTGGATTGTGCTTATTGCCGAAGAACAACTCCGCCGCCCGACACCGCGCTGGACGCACCGGGATTGCGCCGGTCTCGTCCGCTTCGCCGTCGCCGAGGCACTCGCCGGACACGATGAGCGCTGGCGGCGGGCGATGGGCATTGCCGGTCGGCTGCCACCCGACCTGACACCGGAAAACATCCGCATCGAACTGCGCCATCGCTGGAAGCGGCCAGACGGCAGCGAAGGCGCATATGTAAACGCTATCGGACTCGTGCAGGAAAACAGTGTCCCGCTCGGGCGCGACGTCGGACAGGCGCGCCCGGCGGATTTGCTGTTCTTCGACCAAGGGGCCGAGCAACACTTGATGCTGTGGACGGGCAGCCGCGTCGTCTACCACAACGGCGCACACCCCCGTCCCGACGACGATGGCATGCGCGCGGCATCGCTTACGGCGCTTCTGCAATGGCACGATACGCGCTGGCGGCCCGAACCCGGCAACCCGAACTTCGCCGGCGTGTTTTCACTGGCTTTTTTGACCTGACGACGATGACGACCACCGTACACAAATTCTCGTTCGCGGCGCTGGCCGCCTGTGCCCTGCTGGCCCTGTTCCCGACCGCGACCGTACAGGCGCAAGAGGACGTGGGCGAGAGCAGCAACTACGCCCCGGCGGCAAGCGAACCGTTCTTCGTGCTGACCGACACGCAATACGGCACCACCGACGAAGCCCTGTTGCGGGTCGAAATCTCGGCTTCCGGCGGCAGGGAAGCGGTCGCGGCCCAAGGCGGCATCGAGATTGCGCTTTACCGCGTCCCCGAGCCGCTCGCCTTCCTGAAAGCGCAGAAAAACCTGCATCGCATCGACGTGACGGCGCGTCCACGCGATGAAGGCATCGCCAACACGCTCGCCTACCTGTGGAGCAACGCCTGGAACAAATCGCGCCGCGCCTGGCGCGACCTTTTCGCGTCCGAGGCCAAGCTGTCGGTGACGGAAACCGCCCCCGTACTGAAAACCGTCCGGGCGCAGCCGGATTACCGCCCAACCACCCACTTCAGGGCGCTGGAAGGGTTCGATCTCGTCGATCGCTTCCGCTATCCGCTGATGGCGGCCAAGCCGATCGAGCCGCTGGCCGGCAAGGAGGGCGTGGCCCTTTCCGGTTCCAGCAGCAACTTTATCCCGAAGAACGAAGGTAATTTTCATGTGCCGCTCGGCAAGCTGCGGCCCGGTCTCTACATCGCCGAAGCCATTCTCGGCACTCATCGCGCCTCGACGCTGGTGTTCGTCTCCGACACCGTTGCCGTCACCAAACTTGCCGCCGACACGCTCACGGTGTGGACGGCGCACCGCCTCGATGGCCGCCCGGTGCTCGGGGCCAGCCTGCAATGGACGGATGGACGCGGCACGCTCGCCTCGGCCACCACCGACGCAGACGGACTCGCCACCCTCACGCACACCAGTCCGGAACGCACCTACCTGCTCGGGCAAGATTCCACCGGCGGCGTCTTCGTGTCCGAAAACTTCTACTACAACAGCGAAATTCACGACACCAAGCTCTACACCGTCACCGACCGGCCGCTTTACCGTCCCGGCGACGAGGTCAACGTCAAATTTATGGCGCGAGAATACCGCACCGCCAACCAGTCCGTGCCGGCGCGTGCGGGCGAACTCGCTATCAGCGTCATCGACCCCAACGGCGCACCGGTGTGGACGAACAAAACGGCGCTCTCCTCCGAGCGTGGCGGCGACACCGTTTTCCGCCTGGCGGACGATGCGGTCGCTGGCGGCTACGAGATTCGCACCCGATACCAGGGCAAGACCTACGGCGCAGCCTTCCGCGTCGCCGAATACGTGAAGCCGCACCTGGAAATCACCCTCATCCCCGAGCGCGACAGCTTCAAGACCGGCGACCCCGTTACCGGCACGCTCCGCCTCGCCTACCCGAACGGCGCACCAGTAAAGAACGCTGCCATCGACCTCACCCTGCGCGCGCAGACGCTGACCATGGTGCAGGGCGAACTGCGTTACGGCGGCCTTTTCCCTGTGCAACTGGCGACGGTGAGCCTCACCTCGGATGAGCGGGGCGAAGCAAAATTCTCGCTGCCCGCCGCGAAAGAGCCTTCGCGTCTCATCCTGTCCATGCTGGCGACCGATGGAGCCGCCTACCGGGTACGGAAAACGAGCGAACTGTTGGTCGAGCGCGCCGCCGCGAACTGGAAGCTGACAAGCGCGCGCAAATTCTCGCTGCCGGGCGAAGCGGTAACGTTCCAACTAGAGCCGGAAAGCCCGGACAGCGAAACAATCGCCCTGCCGACGCAATGGGAAATCGTCCGCCTCGAAGACCAGAGCCGGGAAAGCGGCGCTTTCGACGCCAAGACGCGCGCATGGTCGCCGAAGCTGGAACGGCCCGGCTCCTATTCCCTGCTGCTGCGCGACAGCAAAGGCAACCTCGTCGCCGCCACCGCGCACTGGGTCGGCGGCCTGGACGGCAACGCGCAAGGCGTGAAAGTCATCCCCGGCACCATCGAAATGGTCGTCGACAAAGAACGCTACCAGCCCGGAGAAACCGCCGAAGTGCTGGTCACATTCTCCGAGCCGATCGACGAAGCCCTGCTCACGCTCGAACGCGACCGGGTGGATGCCGCCGCGCTGCTTTCCACCGCCCAGGGCAACGACGCTGGCTGGGTGAGCGCCGAACGCCTCGGCCCCAACCAGTGGCGCGCACGCATCCCCGTCACTGAAAACCACGCCCCGAACATGACCTT